>PFPJ01000036.1 GCA_002792995.1 Candidatus Magasanikbacteria bacterium CG_4_10_14_0_2_um_filter_41_10
AAACGGCAGGATCTGTGTATAGTGTAAAATTTGCTGGAGAAATTTTTACGGCAGAAGAAATCAGCGGAACACCGATAACGGCTATTGATGGCACTATTGTGACGGTTGGGGATGTATCACGTGTGATTGATGGCGCGGTAGACACTGGGACACTCGCACGCTTGAGTATAGCTGGCAGTACACCAGCTCCTTCCATCTCATTGCAAGTATATAAAGTGAGTGGGGGCAATATCCTGGATCTCGCTGATGCGGTAACAACACATATCGGTGATGCAACAGGGGAGCTCTACCCAGACAATGTTCATGTAGAAATAGTGACAAGTGATGCAGAACTCATTCGGACTGATCTCAACAATTTGCTTAAAAATGGTGCAGAAACGATTCTTATTATTGTGCTGTTATTGCTCATTTTCCTTGGATGGAGAGAAGCGTTGCTCGCCAGTGTTGCCGTACCGCTTACATTTCTCATGACCTTTATTGTTCTCGGACAACTGGGATATACCATCAATTTTTTGACACTGTTCTCCTTGATTCTTGCGCTTGGTATTCTTGTCGATGGGGCGATTGTTGTGACAGAAGGCATGCACGGATATTTGCAAAAAGGATATGCGCCAAAGGATGCTGCTATCGCAACGATTCGAGAGTTTCAGGCACCATTAATTTCTGGGACACTCACCACTATTTTTGTTTTTTTGCCGATGATGATGACATCCGGTATTATTGGCAAATTTATCAAAAGTATTCCAGTGACTGTCACTATCGTCTTAATCTCTTCGATTATTGTTGCGCTTGGTGTCATTACAACACTTGGATCTCGATTTTTGAAAACCGCATTGGCAGGAGATGTTGATGCAAAAAAACAGCGGTTTACTGATCGATTCATCATGCGCAGTTATACCTTTTACGATCGTGTGTTAAAAGGATTTTTGAACAATTCTCGTAGACGAACACGCTTCTTTGTGATTATGATCGGTTTATTTATTGCGAGTATGCTCTTGCCGACATTTGGGATACTCAAAGTAAATATGTTTCCAGCTGAAGATGCTGATGTCTTTACCATAGATCTCGAAGCACCTATTGGGACACCACTGCATGAGACGGATCTTCTCGCAAAAGAAGTAGAAGATACATTGCTCGAGGATCAACGCATCGCATCGTTTGTCACCAATGTTGGGACAGGAAGTAATGGGGGAAGTGTGACTTCTGGTGGTGGTACGACCAATCAGCATCTTGCCAGTTTTACGATCAATCTGAAAAAAGACAGAACTGAATCGAGTGTTCATATTATTGATGCATATCAAAACGTGTTTCAGAATGTTGATGGTGCGACGGTGACCGTTGCACAGCAGGCATCCGGCCCGGATCAAGGTGCGCCCGTGAACATTCAGATACATGGAGAAGATCTCAATACACTCGAGTCAATAGCAAGTGATGTCCGACATGTGCTGGAAACGATTCCAGGGGCTCGCAATGTAGCGTTGTCTACAAAGGAAAGTAATGGAGAGTTTGTGCTCAGTATCGATCGTTCGAAAGCACAGTTTTATGGGGTCAGTACTGCAGAGGTTGCGTCACTCCTTCGAAATGCGGTAACGGGAAATACGGTGACCGTCTTAAAACAAAACGGTACTGATATTGATGTGGTCGTGAAATATGATCTGTCTCCTGCCATGAAGGGAAGTTTGTCTCAGATAGATACGGTAGATATCGATGAAATTACTTCTCTGACACTCACCACGCCGCGTGGAGAGATTCCATTAGCATCTTTTCTGTATACTGATCTGGGTGTCAGTAGACCAGTGATCAATCATGAAGATGGTGACAGACTCGTAATGGTCACTTCACTCGTAGAAGATGGATATCAGGCACAGCAAATTGTGTCAGCATTCCAAAAACAAGCTGATCAAATATTTTTGCCACCAGGATATACGTTTTCGTATGGTGGAGAAAGTGAAAGTATCAATAAATCATTTTCAGACATGTTCAGAGCAATGTTTTTGGGAATGTTTATGATCGCAGGTCTGCTTGTCTGGCAATTTCGTTCGTATCGACAGCCATTCTTTGTCATGTCGAGTATCCCGTTGTCTTTGATTGGGGTGTTCCCTGGACTGGTACTCGTAGGGCAGCCACTCAGTTTTCCAGCCTTCATTGGTGTGGTAGCCCTTGCGGGTATTGTGGTCAATAATGCGATTATTTTGATAGATCGTATCAATGAAAATAGATTGAGTAATGGTATGAGCATTGACGACGCTATTCGTGAAGCTGCGACGAGTCGCTTGCAGCCGATCCTCCTGACGACCATGACGACCGTGGCTGGTATATTGCCATTGGCAATCACCAATCCATCATGGGGACCGCTCGGGTATTCCATTGTCTTTGGGTTGTTGTTTTCTACAGCGTTGACGCTCTTCATGGTGCCGTTGTTGTATCAGCGGTTTGGAGAAAAGGAATTGGATACAGGAAAATAAGTCTTGCGTGTTTTAAAAAAGAGAAATCATATTGATTTCTCTTTTTGGTAACAATGGTTGCATCTTCGAGTATTATTCGTTACCATATCTCTACACTTCTAGAAAATTTTGTATGAAGCGAACACTATTTATACTCATTGTCCTCCTGCTGAGTGTCGGCATCCTGTGGGGGATGAAACGAAATTCACCTGTTGTGCAAACTGCACATGTTTCTGAAGACACGCCTGATGTACCTCAACCAGTCATCACGAAGGAGTCTTTTTCTATTGAGGAAGGGGAAACCTTTGCTTCAGTAATGGAACGTATGGGGTATGGATATGCTGATATGCAGGAGGTTTTGGATGCTGGTAAAGGCATCTATGATTTTACACAGATTGTTCTCGGAAAGAATTTTGTAATTCGAAAAAAAGATGGCGTGTTTGATGCCATTGTGTACGATATCAATTCAGAAGAACAGGCCGTTATCACGAAAGATAGTACTGGAGCATTCGTTGTCACGAAACAAGATATTCCATATGACATTACAGAAAAAGAAGTCCATGGTGTTATTGATTCTTCATTGTTTCTTGCTGGGAATCAAGCCGGGCTTGATGACCGTACAATATTAGAGTTGGCAGATATTTTTACATGGGAAATAGATTTTGCCACGGTTATTCAAAAAGGTGATTCATTTTCTCTTGTGTATGAAGAACGAACGCGTGATGGACAGCGAGGGCCGTCTGGACGGATTTTTGCTGCGACGTTTGTCAATCAGGGAAAAGAATATACAGCTGTTCGTTTTGAAGATCCAGATGGTGGTATTGGGTACTATACAAAAGAAGGAGATTCTCTTCAAAAACCTTTTTTGAAAGCACCGTTAAAGTTTTCTCGCATATCATCTGGATACTCAACAGCACGTTTTCATCCTGTAATAGGAAGGACCACGACACATCTTGCAATTGATTATGCTGCACCTATCGGCACACCTATTATGGCAACGGGGGATGGTACTGTGATTCGGGCGAGTTGGAACGGTGGCTACGGAAATTTTATTGCTATTCGTCATAATGATACGTGGGATACCCATTATGCGCATCTTTCAAAATATGCTGTGAAGGCGGGGAACAAGGTCTCTCAAGGCGATATTATCGGATATGTTGGTTCGACAGGATGGTCAACCGGACCACATGTTCATTATGAAATGGTGAAAAATGGGGTAAAGGTCAATCCACTTACCGTAGAGTTGCCCGCAGGTGATCCTATCAAAGACGAATGGCGTTCATCTTTTGAGGAACAAAAGAAAAAATACATTGATTTTTTTGGAGACAGATAATGTATTTTTTGTAATGACAGTGTTCAAGATATACACCCTTGGTATCTGTTTTTTTATTGAAAAATGAGATATTATGGAGGTGTATGAAATTTTTTAAGAAAAAATGGGTACTGATTTCTCTGGGTATCATATTGGTAGTCGGGGGACTTTTGTTTGCACAATCTCGGAAGAAGGCTGTTCCTGAGTTTTCCAGTCAACCTGTAGAACGCATTGATCTGAAACAAACCGTTAGCGAGACCGGCTCTGTTGAAGCATCTCTTGAGCTTACGTACGGATGGGAAGCTAGTGGAAAAGTAACAACCATAGGAAAACATATCGGAGATACGGTGACCTCCACGGATGTCATTGCCACATTGGATAGTACCCAACAACGTGCACGATACAATCAGGCAGTTGCGTCACTGTCTTCGTCACAGGCTCAATTGAATTTACAATTGGCTGGGCCAAGTGATGAAGTCAAAAAGAAATCTTCGGCTGCTATCGCGCAAGCACAGGCTTCTCTGTTACAATCACAAGCAAACTTGTCAAAAGTAGAAGCACAATCGTCTGCTAGCATAATAAACGCACAAAAGACAGTGGATACGGCAAAAAATAATTTACAACTCGTGGCCACTGGTGAGGACAGCAATTTGGTAAATAATGCGTATGCTGATTTGGTAAATATCTTGAAATCTTCTGTAACTAATTTGGGAAATGCACTTACGGCATCAGATAATATTCTTGGGATTGACAATGTATTTGCGAATGATACGTTTGAGAGTGTCTTGGGTATACAGGATTCCATTGCGTTACAGCAGGCAAGGAATTCATATTACGATGCCCAGTCCGGAAAGAACGACGCTGCACAGGTGACATTACCACTCGATAGTTCCAGTGACCATGCAAGTGTTGACGCTGCTCAGACTGTCGTCGCTGATGCACTCTCTGTGATGCAAACTCATTTATCCTATGTGCAACAAACACTTACTGCAACGCGTCCCATTGGGAATCTTACGCAGAGTAGTCTTGATACCCTTAAATCTGGTATTACTACGGTACAAGGGTATATTGATACAAGTGCCACCAATGTGACTAATGGTATGCAGGCTATTTCGACTGCAAGGAATTCATTGACGTCGTATCATATTGCGTACGATAAAGCTGTCTCAGATCTTGATCAGGCAAAAAAACAAACCGATGCAGATATTGCTGTTGCCCATGCACAAGTGAGTGCTCAAGAAGCAAACCTCGCACAGGCACAGGCGAGTTATGATGATTTAGTCGCACCTCCACGCACGGTGGACCTCGCATCGTTACGGGCAGACGTATCACGACAGGCAGCAGCACTTTCGGCTGCAAGAGATGATCTGAAAAAAACTGAATTACTTGCATTGTCTGATGGTGTGGTAAGTAGGCTTGATGTGGAAGTGGGAGAAAATGTCATTGCCAATCAAGATATCGTGGGTATTATTTCAGCAGGATTTACTATCAAAGTAGATATTTCAGAAGCAGATATTGCAAAAGTTTCTGTAAACAACTCTGTTGACATTACCCTCGATGCGTATGGAGATGATGTACACTTTGCAGGACATGTCGTCAAGATAGAACCTTCTCAGACAGAAATTTCGGGTGTTGTTTATTACAAAACAACTATTTTGTTTGATCATACAGAGGAACACTATGATATTCGTTCTGGCATGACTGCAAACATTGATATTTTGACAGACAGTAAAGATGGGGTGCTCGTCATTCCGCGACGAGCAATACTCACACAAGATGGTAAAAAAATTGTTCGCGTAGTAAAAGATGCCACAAAAGGTGTGTTTGAAGAACGTGACGTTCAAACTGGGTTGCCCGGAGATGATGGATTGGTGGAGATCACCTCAGGTCTCACTGAAGGAGAAGTCATTGTGACGTTTTTGAAAGAAAGTTAATTGTTTTTTCCTCCTACATTGGGAGGAATCTTTTTTGTATGTCACACTTGATGGACATAAAAAATTTGAAAAAAACGTATGTAACTGGTGATATAGAAACACCAGTGCTTCATGGTATTGATCTTACGATAGACAAAGGAGATTTTGTCGCGATCATGGGACCTAGTGGTTCTGGAAAATCTACATTTATGCATATTTTGAGTTTTTTGGATAATTTAACGAGTGGCACTTATTTTTTTGAAGGGACGGATGTAACAACATTGGCGACAGATAAACTTGCGAACATGAGGAATGAAAAAATAGGGTTTGTGTTTCAAGCATTCAATTTGTTGCCTCGGACAACAGTCTATGAAAATGTTGCGTTGCCACTGTTGTATTCTCATAAATCACGTGGTGAGAAAGAAGTACAAGATGCAATTGCATCGGTAGATCTGAGTCATCGCATTACCAGCACGTCCAATCAACTTTCTGGTGGAGAAAAACAACGAGTTGCGATTGCTCGAGCGATTGTAAATGATCCTGAGGTTATTTTTGCAGATGAACCGACAGGAAATCTGGATAGCAAAACAGGGACACATATTATGCAAATTTTACAAAATTTGAATGATGAAGGCCGAACTATTATTATGGTGACGCATGAACAAGATACGGCTGATCATGCCAAGCGTATTGTGCTCCTTCGAGATGGACGTATTGAAAAAGATTTTCCTGTCGTGCATCGTCGTTTTGCAAAAGATGGACTTATAAAAAAATAGTCCGGGATATTTCTTGGCTTCTGAGCATACAAAAATGTATGCTTTTTATATTGACAAAACATATGGTTGGCTGTAGAATGGCGTTCTGATTATTTGGAGGGAAAGGATGGAAGAGTCACTGTGGGGCAAGCGAATAGCGGTGGTCATCATGGTGGGTGTCACCCTCGCAAGTGCGTACGTGACGTGGGTGTGTACCCTGATTCACGCCTATGGGGTCATGTGCCTCTTTGGGCTGGCGACTGTGGGTTTTTGTGTCATCACGTGGCATCTGCTCCTGAAACTGCGCGATGCCTCGGATGAGGCGAACGCACGGTCCAGCGGGAAGGTGACCTTCGCCAAGCATCTCGGAGTCGGCAAACGGTAACAGGGCTCACGCGCGTGGGCCCTGTACCGCGCAAATTGGATTGATATGTATAAAAAGAGTCATCACTCTTTTTTTTGTTTGCGTAGTGAATAGGGTATACTATGCGAGGAGTATCACTATGACAATTATTAATTCTTACAAAACAGCTTTTAAAAATCTTCGTATAAATAAGCGACGGTCTTTGTTGACCATGCTTGGGCTGATCATTGGAATTTCTTCTGTAATTCTTGTCATGAGTACGGGAGCAGGTGCACAGTCTTTGATTACAGGACAGCTAGAAAAACGAGGAACGGATCAGATTGTTGTGTTGGCCGGTGCAAGCGATCCTTCGGGTCCGCCTGCACAGGCGCTTGGTATTGTTATTACAACACTCATTGAGGAAGATAAAGATGCATTGCTCGATACACATAATGTATCTCATCTTGCGTATGCTGCTGGATATATTACTGGCAATGGGATTTTGAAATGGGGGAGTGAAAGTAAAAGTGTCTCGTACACAGGAGCGAATGCAGACTATCAAATTATAGAAAAAGTAACGGTGCGTGATGGACGATTTTTTACCGAAGTGGACAATGAAGCGCATGACCCTGTGATTGTGATTGGTAATACTGTTGCAGAAGATATCTTTGGTAATAGTGAATCAGTAGGTGAGCGAGTAAAAATTGCAGGAAAACAATTCCGTGTGATTGGGGTGCTTGCCGCACAAGGAAGTTCCATTTTTGAAGATGTTGATAATGCGGTGATCATGCCACTGCGTGTGGCACAATACGATTTGCTTGGTGTAAGACATCTCACGTTTATTCGCAGTCAAATGGATGACACCCAATATCTAGATCAAACCGTAGAGGAAATTCAGCAGACGTTGCTTGATAGACATGGCGAAGAAGATTTTTCTATTCGTAATACGGCAGATGCCCTCGCTATTCTTACCACTATTACAAATGCTCTCAAATTTTTTCTTGTGGCGATTGCAGGTGTCTCACTTTTTGTTGGTGGGATTGGCATCATGAATATTATGCTTATTTCTGTGCAAGAAAAAACAAGAGAGGTTGGCCTCAGAAAATCTGTTGGTGCAACAGACAACGATATTTTAAAACAATTTCTTGTTGAAACTATTATGTTATCTTTGTTGGGAGGCATTATTGGGCTTATGATTGGGATTTTATTTGCGTTTGGTATTGCAAAAGGTGTGCAGGCTGCAGGATATCCTGATTACCGGTTTATTGTGTCTTTTGGTGCTATCGTTGTATCGCTCGTTGTAACGACGCTCATTGGACTTGTTTTTGGGGTGTATCCAGCGCGACGTGCAGCACAACTTGATCCCATTGATGCCCTCCACTACGAATAATATATATGCGTGGTATGAAGACTTTTACACTTGCATTCAATCAAATAAAAAAAAATAAAGCTCGAGCAAGTTTGACTATTTTTGGCATTACCATCGGTATCATGGTGGTTATTTTGGTATTGTCTGCAGGCAATGGTGTAAAAGGGTTGGTAATGGGAGAACTTGATAGTTTTGGAAACGATTGGATAGATATTGAAGTAAAAGTCCCAAGCACAGGAAAAGCATCTATTAGCAACGCACAAAGTCAGGCCCGTGGTGTGACTATTACGACACTGACGACAGATGATGCCGATGCTGTAAAAAAACTTGATAATATAAAAAATGTATATGCTGGTGTGACGACGCAAGCCGTGGTGTCATATGGAAATGAAAAAAAACAACCAACATTTTTTGCAGTGACACCCTCATATATTGAGATAGATGCTGGCAGTGAATTGGAAAGGGGAAGGTTTTTTACAGAAGAAGAAAACAGTGGTGCCAATCAAGTTATTGTACTGGGGTCAGGACTTCGGGATACCTTGTTTGGCAATGATGACCCGATTGGTAAGAATGTAAAAGTTGGGGATACCTCGTTTCGTATCGTCGGTGTTTTGAAAGCACGTGGCGCAACAGGATTTTTCAACTATGATGAGATTGCATATATTCCTGTCAAAACAGCACAAAAAAAATTGATGGGCATTGATCATGTGCTCTTTATGATAGGGCAGATGCGTGATGCAAATAAAGGAGACGCAACAGCAGAAGAAATCCGTTCATTGATTCGAGATAGACATGATATAACAGACCCTGAGAAAGACGATTTTTCTGTGACAACGCAACAGGAATCTGTTGATCTTATCAATACTGTTTTTTTTGGCATTCAAGCGCTTCTTGTCGTCTTGGCTGCAATCTCGCTCGTCGTAGGTGGGGTTGGTATTATGAATGTGATGTATGTCTCCGTCGTAGAACGAACCTTTGAAATTGGTCTGAGAAAATCTGTAGGGGCGTCAGAACAAAATATTCGTTCTCAATTTCTTTTGGAAGCAATAGTGCTTACTGCGATTGGGGGAGCAACGGGTATTGCACTTGGTATTTTGTTATCCTTTTTTATTGCATTTGGTGCCCAATCATTTGGACTCGATTGGAAATTTGTTATTTCACTGCCCTCTATTATTCTCGGGACAGGATTTTCTGTTATTATTGGACTAGTGTTTGGCTACTTTCCTGCAAAGCATGCGGCGACATTGGATCCAATTACGGCATTACGACAGGAATAATATTTTTTTATGCATACATTCAGAACCCGTTTTGCAAAAGATATCGTCGCAGAATTTTTACCTCCAAAAAAAACATCACACGATGTGATTATTTTTTGCGATGGGATGCCCGGCCTTCCAGGCAAAAAGAAAACACTCATGGAATTTTTTTCTAAAAAAGGGTATTGGGCATTCAATCCACGCTATAGGGGTGTCTGGGAAAGTGGAGGATCATTTTTGGAAGAATCTCCTGTCGAGGATATTTGTGATGTTATTGATGGATTATATCAGCCCATCACAAGTATATGGGACAACGTTGAGTACAATATAGACCCAGAGCACATTATCATTGTTGGTGGTAGCTTTGGAGGCCCTGCCGCATTACTCCTTTCTTTTGATCCTCGAGTACTCGCAGTCGTGACGGTGGCTGGTGTGGTCGACTGGACACAGCAGGTTGAAACAGAACCACTTGATTGGCTTTATGATGTGACAAAAGCTTCTTTTGGAGAGGCCTTTCGGATGACACGAAAAAATTGGGATAAATTGAAAACTGGAACATTTTACAATCCTATCACTCAACTCGAAAATATAGATCCGAAAAAAGTATTGATGATTCATGCAAAAGATGATACGGTAGTCCCTTATGAGATCACAAAACGTTTTGTTCAGAAAATGGGAATTTCTCTTATATCTTTGAAGAAAGGGGACCATGTCTCGTCTTCCATACTGACAAAATGGCGAATTTGGCGACAAGTAAAAAAACATCTTGCTTCTTTGATACTATAAATTATGAATGCACTTGAGATCAAAAATTTTACAAAAACATACGGCGACCTCACGGCCGTCGATAACATCTCTATTATTGTGAAACAAGGAGAGTTTTTTGGATTTCTCGGTAAAAATGGAGCAGGGAAGACTTCTACTATTAGTGCTATCACCGGTATTGGGACGATTACGAGTGGAGAGATAACAGTCTTTGGTATTGATGTAGAAAAAGAATACAAAGAAGCACGAAAAAAAATAGGATTGTGTCCACAAGAGTTTAATGTTGACACCTTCGCGAAAGTGAAAGATATTTTGTTGCATGTTGGTGGGTATTTTGGACTTTCAAAAAAAGAACGACAGACACGGTTGCAAGACGTATTGGAAATTTTTGAACTTGAAGAACATAAAGAAAAACAATTCAGACAACTGTCTGGAGGACTCAAGCGTCGTCTGATGCTCGCTCGTGCGATGATGCATGATCCTGAGCTCCTCATTCTCGACGAACCAACAGCCGGCGTGGATGTAGAACTTCGTCATGAACTCTGGGCGTATTTGAAGCAAATTAATAAAGCAGGGAAGACTATTATTTTTACGTCTCATTATCTCGATGAAGTAGAAGAACTCTGTGAACGAGTTGCTATTATGGATAAAGGAAAGATTATTGCCGATGCACCAAAAAGAGACTTTACAAAAGATGGCAGGACGCTCGAGGCAAAGTATTTGGAATTAACAAAAGCATAGGCATATGACAAATTTGATTGGTTTCAAAACACTCGTCTGGCAAGAAATTCAGCGGTTTCTCCGCGTCTGGATTCAGGCACTCATTAGTCCGTGGATCAATTCCTTGTTGTATATTCTTGTCTTTGGGGTCATCGTGGGTTCACGGATAGATACGATCGCCGGTGTTTCGTATATTGATTTTGTATTGCCTGGTATTGTGATGATGAATTTGATCACAGCATCCTACATGCAAGCAGCATTTAGTTTGTATTTCAAACGATTTGCTCGGCACATAGAAGAAATCTTGACCGCACCATTTTCGTATCTTGAAGTACTTGGTGCATTTGTTATTGCGGGCGTCTTGCGTGGTCTTATTGTTGGTCTTGGGGTGTATGTCATTGCATTGTTCTTCACCTCTGCATCTATTGCACATCTTTTTTTGTTCATTGTGTATAGTATTGCCGTTGCTCTTATTTTTTCTTTTGTTGGATTGCTTGTTGGCCTTTGGGCGGACAATTTTGAACAGCTTTCCGTCCTCCAAACATTTGTGATCATGCCGTTGACATTTCTTGGGGGAGTGTTCAATTCGGTTCACATGCTGCCAGAAAAAGCACAGCTCGTTGCAAAGCTCAATCCATTCTTTTATTTTGTTGATGGACTCCGATATTCGATGATCGGTATTCGGGAAGCAAATGTATGGGTTGGAAGTACGCTTATTCTTGTATTGATTTTTGGGTTTGGTGGACTTACGTGGTATTTATTTTATAAAGGATGGCGGCTGCGGTCGTAGTACTAGGCTGCGGTTTGAGTATGCCGTGGTATGATGTTCTACACGGAAGATTGCGCTTCGCTAAGATTATTTTCACCTACGGTGAAAAAGATTGAAGATTACGTCTCAATATTGTCATTCTGAACTTGATTCAGGATCTGTACCACCTCAGACGTTCTCGATAAGAGAGATTCTGAATCAAGTTCAGAATGACATCTTATGATAATCTTCTAATTTTTTTTTCGCTAGCAAAAGTAATCTTAGCGAAGCGCAGTCTTTCGTCTTTTGTAGACTTCCAAATGAAAGTCTGTATACTAGCACTATAATTACTTTTTTATGAAACACTCACATTTTTGGACGATTTTTATCATCTGTTCGTTGCTCTTTGTGGGGATTGCATTTTTTTTCTTTTCTCATTATAGATCCCTGGCGCCGTTTTTTTTACCACCTCCAAGTGATATTACTGATCTGATTCCATCGGTAGGAGACAGAGACCCCGCAGATGCTATAAATGAAACAGATATTCCTTTGTCTGTGCCAGAAGGATTTACTATAGAAACATTTGCAAAAGATATTTCAGGAGCACGAGTACTTGCTCTGGGGCCACACGGATATATATGGGTGTCTCAGATGCAAGAGGGAGTGATTTCTCGAGTATCACCAGATGGAAAGGTAGAAGAAATGGTTAGTGATTTGAATCATCCTCATGGGCTTGCTTTTGATATTATCAATCCCTCTCTATTATACATCGCAGAAGAAACGCAGATTTCAAAAGTAGACATAGATTCAGTAGATAAAAAATTTGAAAAGGTAGCGGCACTTCCAGAGGGAGGAAGGCATGTATCACGGACGATCAAGTTTGGTCCTGATGGTTCGTTGTATGTTTCTATCGGGTCTACGTGTGATGTGTGTGAGGAAGAAGACGCTCAGGTTGCGTCGATCCAAAAAGTGAATATGGAAACAGGCGAACTTTCACCAGTAGCAACGGGACTTCGTAATAGTGTTTTTTTTGCATGGCATGAAGTCGATGGTAGTATGTGGGCGACAGAAATGGGACGCGATAAGCTAGGAGAAGATCTTCCTCCAGATGAGATCAATACGATAGAAGCAGGAAAGAAGTATGGCTGGCCGATTTGTTATGGTAAT
>PFPJ01000051.1 GCA_002792995.1 Candidatus Magasanikbacteria bacterium CG_4_10_14_0_2_um_filter_41_10
CAGAAAAAATATTGACGTCGCTGGGAATTGATGTCGCGTCACTTGAATCATTGGAAATAGAATCGGCTTGGGGAAGATTGAAACCTGGGACGAAGATTGTAAAAGGTGATATGCTGTTTCCTAGATTAAACTCATGAGTCATATGATCATAATATGGTAGAAAAAGGTACACATTATTTTCCTCGAAGAAAAGCATTTGAGAGCGAGACGGAAGAAGAGTTGTCTTTGATTGATTTGGATCCTCGTGTTGAAAGAAGAATGGAAATCCGTTCGAAATGTGCAGAACTGGGTGTACGGTTGGACCAATATCTATCGGAACATCCTGATGGGAATTTTGATGATTTTATATCTCAAAATGATGTTGAGGATATCCCCGATGAAGTGTTAGCAACCTATAAAAAAGTGATAGAAAAATATATTGCACGAAACCAGGATACAACACATGCGTACCAATTGATTATAAAGCAAGATGTCGGAGAGGTAGATACCTCTGCTGTTGATTCGAGCACTGTGGGGAATGCTTTCTTTCAAAAATTTTGTAATGGTGAACAGCCCGAAGCAGAAGTACGGCTTTCTCTAGGAGAAGGGTTTTTACTGTTTGAATTTGATTCCCAAAAAGATTATTTGTTGTTTAAAAAAACGAGAGAATCCTCTGTAGGATTGTCTACTGAAGGTATCACTGCCCCTTGCGGAGAATTTGGTTATATTGATATACATACCCTTCGAGAGAAAACACCATATGTAGCCTTAAGGACCGATAGTAAGAGGTCTCGCGCTGAACAAAGAAGTACGTTGGTTCATGAACGACAACATTTTATTGATAAGGATATTCTTGAAACTTTTGACAAAGTTAGACCGACTGGGGAATTACCGTATAGAACAGAAGAAGAAAAGGCTGCATATTGGAAAAGACATAGTATAAAACGTTGGAAGGATGAATTTCTTTGTAGAATTAGAGAAAATGAAAGTTTTGTTGAGATTGGGAAAGAAATGAAATATTCATATGCAAACCTTTTTGAAGATGTTTCAGAATTTCAAGATGCCTCTGATGAATTACAGAAGATTTGTGCATTATTGAATAAAACGGATATATTTGATGGGGAGGAACGAAGAACATATTTATTATATCAATTAGTGGATGTCACATTTTACAATATCGCTCATCGAATAGAATTACTTGTTTCTCATCATGCTTTACAGCAAGAGCGAAAAGATAAAAAAGAAAGTGAGATTAGTGAACTGTGTTTTGAATCGCTCGCTCTGTCAGAAGAGGTTGATTCAGAATTACTACATGTCTATCCTTCTGATAAAAAGAAAGACAGTCGTCATCTCGTAAATGAGGTAAAAGACCTACGTAGATTAGTACGCCTTCTTCAAGGCAATAAAGAAGAATTGGCACCAGATACTCGTTTGCAAAAGATACGGTCTTTACAAAAAAAATATAAGGAGGTAAAGAATCAATTGGATGAGAGACAGGATTTTTTTGCTCATGATCCCCGAGTTAGGACGATGGAATATAATAGACTTGTGTCTGAAACTGATGTCTCTCATATATTAGGAGCACTTACTCATGATCCGGATACTCTAATTGAAATGTATGGAGATGCAAAAAGTGGATCAGTGGTACCTGATGTGTCTATTGAGTTAAGAGGCGCAATTAATTCGCTTCTTCCTGAAGGGATCTATATGAAAAGTTTGAAAGTTATTCATATTAATCCGAACCTGTCACGAATGGATTTGGCGCTGATTGTTTTTGATGATGAATTCGATATTAAAGAAAAAATACTTATTCGTGTCCCTATTGAATAACAGCTATGCAAGATCTCTACAAAAAATTTAAAGACTACGGCAAGGTACGACTCAATGAACCGCTAGCTAAGCACACGACCTTCAAAATTGGTGGACCGGCGTCTTTTTTTGTGACGGTGACTGAAACAAATAACCTAGTTGCACTGCTAACACTTCTTGACGGAAAAGGCATCGAATACTTCATTCACGGCGGCGGCAGTAATACGCTTGCAAGCGATGCTGGCTTTGCCGGCGTGGTGATCGATGTCAAAACTCGAAATACCGAGGTTCAGGATGATGTCTTCATCGCAGATGCAGGCTGTGTAACGGTCGCAGTAGCGCAAAAATCGATGTCTGCGGGGCTTACGGGCTTTGAGTGGGGAGTAGGTGTCCCTGGGACGATTGGGGGCGCGGTGAGAGGGAATGCTGGGGCCATGGGCGGGGACATGAAGAAAGATATTTTGAAAGTAGACGTATATATAGATGGAGAGGTTGTAGAAATGACAAATGAAGCATGTGAGTTTGGGTATCGTGAGAGTGCTTTCAAAGATAACGGTGGTGTTATCCTTCGTGCATATCTTCAATTGAAAAAAGCTGAGCCAGATGCTGAATTGATGAAAAAAGCGCTCGAACATTTGCAGTATCGCAATAGTACACAACCAAAAGGATTTGCATCGAGTGGATGTATCTTTAAAAATTCAGATTTCAAAATACAGAATGCAGAATGTTTGGATACATTACGTGAGTTCGATGCGGAAAAAATGGAACAATTTGAAAAAATAGGGAAAATTTCTGCAGGGTGGCTCATTGAGCAGGCAGGGTTGAAAGGAAAGAAAAAAGGGAAGGCCGAGATCAGTGAAACGCATGGAAATTTTATGCTGAATACCGGAGGTGCTACGGCAGATGATGTCCTATCATTGATTGAAGAAGTGAAGCAAGAGGTGTATGAACGTTTTGGCATTGAACTGGAAGAAGAGGTGTCCATTCTTTGAAAAAAGTGCTATCCTAGAAGTAGGGAACACCTCAATTTTTCATTATCTAATTTCTAATTTCCTCTTTATGAATATAAACATCAATTTCACTGGCATGGAATCAACAGAGGCAATCAAGGAGTATGTGACAGAAAAAGTAGAATCATTGACAACTTTTTTTGAAGGCATTGAATCTGCTGATATCGATGTCGGGATGAAAAGTCATCATCATCTCAAAGGCAATGTTCATTATGCCGAATTCAAATTACAGATTCCCGGAAGACCAAGTTTGTATGTGGTAAAAGAATCTGACGATTTGTACAAAGCCATTGATAAAGTGCGAGATCACATGAAAGTAGAGCTTGAAAAAGTAAAAGGAAAAATGAATCAGATCGACAGAGAAGAATTGCGGGATATAAAGGGATACGATCCATCTTAATATATATAATATTTAATATCATTTTATATGATAGACTCAGAAGGATAAAATATTTTGGAACAAAGGAGACAAAAATTAATAGACATGTATAAAAGAGGTCTAGAAAGAGTACAACGTACGAAAGGCTTTTTTGAAGGTCTTTCTGAAGATGAACAGGATATTCGTATCCTCTATGTAGATGATGCAAATCATCATACTGAATCACCAATGACTATAGCAGAGGCTATTAGTGATTTGTCAGAGTCAGAGTCTCATTTTCAGAAGTGGATAGAACAGACGAAGCAGGCAACAGATCCTTCTGCCCTTAAAGAAGAAATTGACTCATATGGAGCACATGGAGGATCGATGTATCTTCTAGAATCAGAAGTATCAATACCTGTTCCAGAAAATTCTTTGTTGGGTGTTTATGGTGACAGTAATTTTGAAGAAGTCTGGGCAAAGAATGGTGTGGAGAAATAATTTCACTTCAAACAATATATACCAAAAAAAACTCGCTCAGCAATTTGCTGGGCGAGTGTTGTCTCTATGAAGAGAGGACACAGAGAGAGGGGGGAGCTCTCTCCGTGTCCTGGAACCGACGGTAGGCCCCGGGGAATGAGGTCAGGCTTTCCATCGGCATCTTCGCGGTGAACGAGTTCGTTTCGTAAAACGAGCGTCCACGCGAAGAACGGCGATCATCAGCCGGCGAGGTACCGGCCGTCGGTGACGATCATGACGAGCGGCGCTCGGGACGACTGTCGGGGCTTCTCACCACGCTTGTAGCGGCAAGCGCCGCAGTTGCACGCTTTGTCGCCGAGGAGAAGCTGCCACTTGTGTCCGCAGAGGCACTTCGGCTTCTGGGGGTCAGCAACAGCGGTTCCGCAGTTCCAGCAGTCATTCGATCCTGGGGGCATTCCCATCTCCTTTGGCCATTGGCCGTCGTTGAGCAAAATAGTGCCACATTGACCTATTTTTGTCAACCCTAGGGTCTTTTTTTTTCGTAGAATTATGCTTGGTAGGTCATGAATTTTTCTACTAGACATGACGTGTTTTCTCTGCTATACTACGCCCGTTTCGTTCAGCAGTTCAGCTCGTAAGCAAAAAATGCTTATAGGCTCATTGCTTATTCTGCTTATTAGCTGTCCTATGAGTATTTACACAAAAGTTTTTGGAGATCCAAACAAAAAAGCCATTGCAAAATTGCAACCAGACGTCGACAAGATCAATGATCTTGAATCAACATTTCAGGCATATAGTGATGAAGAATTGAAAGGAAAAACGACTGTATTCAAAGAACGTCTTGAAAAAGGAGAAACACTGGATGATATTTTGCCAGAGGCGTTTGCCACTGTACGAGAAGCAGCATTCAGAACCATGAAGATGCGTCATTATGATGTACAGCTCATGGGTGGTATGGTCTTACATCAGGGAAATATTGCAGAAATGCGTACTGGTGAAGGAAAAACACTGACAGCAACATTGCCGGTGTATTTGAATGCGCTTGCCGGACGAGGTGTGCATGTCGTTACGGTCAATGATTATCTTGCAAAACGTGATGCTGTATGGATGGGGCAGATTTATGATTTTCTTGGACTCTCGCTTGGTATTATTCAAAATCAACGAGTAACGTATGTATACGATGCCTCAGTGAAAGGAACTCCAGAAGGAGAGGCACTCGATGAAGAACGAGATGAAATTGGTAGTTTTCATATTGAAGAAGCGTTTCTTCGACCGGCAAGTAGAAAAGAAGCGTATCATTGCGATATCGTCTATGGTACGAACAATGAATTTGGATTTGATTATTTGCGTGACAACATGGTGCAGTCGTTGGAGGATATGGTCATGCGACCTGGGAGTGAAATGGTCTATGCTATTATCGATGAAGTAGATTCTATTCTTATCGATGAAGCACGTACTCCACTCATCATCTCTTCTCCAGCCGAAAAAGCAGCTGACCAATATTATCAATTTGCATCACTCGTACGAAATCT
>PFPJ01000072.1:0-10674 GCA_002792995.1 Candidatus Magasanikbacteria bacterium CG_4_10_14_0_2_um_filter_41_10
TGGCGCTTTTTCTTCTTTTCTGACAACTTCGATATCAGAAACATTTGATTGCATCTTCGGATCCCAGTTTACAATACGATCTCCGCGATAGACGAGACCTCTGTCATACATGATTTTGAATGCCGTGCGAACAGCAAGATTTCTTTCATCATCTAGAGAATAATATTCACGAGACCAATCAAGTGAGGTCCCCATGCGCTTTGCCTGATTCACAATTCTGTCATGGCTATCCTGCGCAAAATCTTCTACTCGTTTCAAGAAGACATCACGTCCGAGATCATGACGAGTTTTCTTTTCATCGTTCCAGAGCATGCGTTCTACCTTTTCTTGTGTAGCTATCGCGGCATGGTCTGTCCCTGGCACCCAGAGCGTCTTATCCCCCTTCATACGGTGATAGCGAACCATCACATCCTCGATAGCAAGCATGACAGCATGTCCTATATGGAGCGTCCCCGTCACATTTGGTGGAGGGAGCACAATACTAAAGGACTCAGCATCTTTGTCAGTAATACCCTTTTCAATACAAACATCTGGATTAAAAAATCCGCT
This sequence comes from Candidatus Magasanikbacteria bacterium CG_4_10_14_0_2_um_filter_41_10, assembly GCA_002792995.1. Classification (GTDB taxonomy): domain Bacteria; phylum Patescibacteriota; class Patescibacteriia; order Magasanikbacterales; family UBA922; genus UBA12086. Next base: position 550 of record PFPJ01000072.1, read on the forward strand.
TTCTTCCCAACGTTTGTAGATAGCATCTTCGTAGTTTTTTGGCTCGTAGGCCTTTGGAAGTTCTTTCATATTCTTACGGATAACGGATAAAAAAACAGTACCAATTATACATTCCATACTATCAAAATACGATGAAAACGCAAGTTTTTGGCTCCGTTGACAAGGAAAGTATACTATGGTAGGTTTATCTATCGTTCTTTTACATTTCAGTCGTTGATTTGCCTTCGCTGTGGGTCTGTAGAAATATGTTATTTTTAGTGCATTTCTCTGGACCCACAAACACACCACGGAGGTGACTCATGGGCAAGACGGCGAAGCTTATCGTCAAGATCTCCATCATGATGTCCATTGCCATCGACCTCTGGTGGTTTGGCTTTTGGCTGGCTACCGGAGAGCTGCCATCCATCACGAACATCCACTGGACCGGAGACGTCTACACGACGCTCCCCTTCAGCGTGCCGCTCATCTTCAACGCGGTGGTACCGTTCCTGGCGATGCTTGGTCTGCTATTCCTCATCAATAAAGGGGAGTTGGATGAGCATGATGCCAGGTATGTTCTTAGCAATGCCGTCTACACCTGTGCGGGCACCTTCCTGTTGTTGATCATCACAAAGTTCTGGGAAAAGCCCGTCCTAGAGCAGCTGATTCTGGGAACTGCGCTTTGGGCTTTCTGGCCCATCCCCTATAACTTCCAAGAGTCAACTGTCAAGGGGCTTCTGGTCAATGCAGGCCCTGGCATCATCAGTGTAGGGCTTGCATTCGGTATTGCAGGCAACTTGATCTACGGCGCCATCATGTGGGCGTGGCTCATGGTATTCTGTCTCGTGATGGGACTACTCATCTATAGCGCCCTAAAGATTCGGGCGCGACTCACGAACAGGATACCCGACGACTGACCCACCTTGGGAGGGACCCCTCGGCGCACCACAACGCGCCGAGGGGATCCATGCAGTACATTTATTTTGTATTAAAATGAATGTAGTGTAGGATTTATATTATTTGAATGAGATCTCTCCACTCCGTCCCGTATTTCATCGGGACTTCGGTCGAGATGACGTAATGAAACAGTGTGGCACTTTCAACCATCCAGCAAATTCATACCCTCGTCACTGAGAAAAAGCAATTCCTCATCACCTTCCGCAAAGACGCAGGAAGTGATGCTATCGGGAGCGCGGCTGCACTCATGGCATTTCTCACCGCACAAAAAAAACGTGTGGATGTTGTGGTAGATGGATTTGTCCTGCCGGACAAATTGCAATTTTTAAAAATCGCACGATCATTTCAGGACAATTTTTCTCATCTTCAAAAATTCATTTTGACTATCGATGTGAAAGATACTGGAGTAGAAGAACTCAGTTATGATGTAAAGAATGAAAAACTTCGTATCTACATCACCCCAAAGCACGGGGCACTTGCGCGTGAACACATTACAACCGCCCAAACGGATTTCAAATATGATGCGATCTTTGTCCTCGATACACCAGATCTCGAATCACTCGGCGCAACATATAGAAATAATAGTGATCTTTTTTATACTGAACCAGTCATCAACATCGACCACCATAGTGCAAATGAACAATTTGGACAAATCAACATTGTTGATAGCGCCGTATCCAGCACAGCAGAACTGTTGTATGACATGTTCAAACAGCTTGGCGAAGAACATATCTCAAAAGAAGTCGCGACCGCGCTTCTCACTGCGATGATTGATAGCACACGAAGCTTTACAGCCGAACATGTCAAACCACAAACACTCAGAACTGCCAGCACCCTCATGTCACTGGGCGCAGACAGACAATACATCATTCACAATCTGTACCGAACCAAGACGATTGGGTCACTCAAACTTTGGGGGGAAGCACTTGCACATCTGGAAAAGCATCAACAGATTAGTCTTGTTACCACAAGACTCTCTCGAGATATTTTTGTACAAACGGGTGCATCAGAATCTTCCCTCTACGACATTGTCGATGAACTTATTGTCTATTCTCCAGAAGCAAAACTTATTCTCCTCACACACGAACATGCGAGTGGCGACGATACGGTACATAGCATCCTCTACGCAGCAAAAGCCTATGATGCAAAAGCACTTTTGAAATCGCTGAATCCTACAGGGGATGATATGCGAGCATCGATAACTATGCGAGGAAAAACGGTACGAGAGGTGGAAGAAAAAGTGATTGAAGAAGTGAAGTATAGATTAGCATCGTTGCAGAAGTAATGTGTTGCAATAAATAAGCAAATAGGCAAGTATGCAAACATTATATGTGTCTTTTTGCCTATTTTAAATTACATCAATGACCGTCCTGTCATCTCTGGAGGCGGTTCGACACCAAGCAATTTCAACATCGTTGGTGCAACATCAGCGAGCATCCCAACCGGATGCATAAGCGAGAGATCTCCTTCTGGTGGATCTCCAGCAGGCCCTGCTTTGCCACGATACTCATTTCCAATGATATAAAATGGTACAGGATTGGTACTATGCTCTTTGTCTTTTTCTCCTGTTTCGAGATTGATGACTTCTTCGCCATTGCCATGATCTGCTGTGATAAGAAGTAACCCATCTTTTGCAAGCACATGCTCTGCGATAGATCCCAATGCTTTATCAATAGCTTCAACACCGAGGATCGTTGCCTCAACACTGCCAGTATGTCCTACCATATCGGCATTCGCGAAGTTGAGTATAATTACATCGTATTGTTCTTCTTCAATCACACGAATGACATCCTTGGTGATAAGCGCTGCCGACATATCAGGTGCCTGTTCATATGACGACACTTTTGGAGAAGGAATAATTTTTCGTTCTTCTCCTGGAAATGGATCTTCAATTGTTCCATTCAAAAAGAATGTAACATGAGCATATTTCTCTGTTTCTGCGATATGGTATTGTGACAAATCTGCATTACTGATCACTTCTGCCAAAGAATTGTGTACAACGACAGGGGGAAAAGCTACTGAGACAGGAAGCTCTTTTTCGTACTCCGTCATCGTCACAAAAGCCAAATCACGAATATATTCTCCTCTATCAAATTTTTCAAAAGAAGGAAGGACAAAAGCTTGTGTGAGTTGCCTCGCTCTATCAGGTCTAAAGTTGAAGAAGATCACAGCATCCCCTGATGATACTGTTGCCGTTGGGGATCCTTCCTTGCCAATGACAACCGGCACAAATTCTTCATCATATACCTCTTTTTTGTATGACGCTGCGATTGCATCTTGCGCTGATGCATAATAGGCATCTGCTTGGCCCAACGCAATAGCACGATATGCTTTTTCAATACGGTCCCATCGATTATCACGATCCATTCCCCAATATCGTCCGTCGAGTGTTGCAATCGTACCGACACCAAGTACTTTCATTTTTGCTTCGAGTTCCGCAACGAAATCTTTTCCACTATCAAATTTGCTATCTCGCCCATCGAGAAATGCATGAACTACCACACGTTTGACTTTGTGTGTTTTGGCAAGTTCCAAAAGTGCAAAAAGATGTTCTTGACTAGCGTGTACATTTCCATGTCCTACTAACCCAACAAGATGAAGGGTAGAATTATTTTTTATTGCCTGAGTAATAGCAGAAAGCAATGCATCATTTTGAAAAAATAATCCATCAGAAATACTTTTGTTGATCCGAGGCAACGTCTGATAATACACACGCCCAGCCCCAATGTTGAGATGTCCCACCTCTGAATTTCCCATCTCACCAAACTGAAGACCAACTTCATTGCCAGAAGCATAGAGTGTCATGACAGGATACTCCTTTGTAAACGTATCAATGTGTGGCGTATTTGCTCTAGTGATAGCGTTTCCCTCACTATCTTGGGCTACACCCCATCCATCGAGAATAGCAAGTACTGTTGGTTTTGGACGTGTCATAATTTCAGATTTTTGAATTCAGGTTTCAAATTTATTTTTTATCATTTTTCTTTGCAGTATTTGATGAACTCACCATGATTGCCACAATTTCATTTGTCTCTTTAAGCAATGAGTCAATGGCCTCTTTCTTATACATTCCAGATTCAATAATTAGCTCTAACCAAAATGCAGATTCATCTGCTTCTTCTATGACAATGCCTAATTTGGCAATAAACTCCGCAGTTGAACGAGCTCTACATGCTGCCCTATAATTTGCTCCAACGGATGTCCCTGATCTTACTAATTGCTTGCCGATAACCCATCCTAATTGATTATTCGGCAATGCTTGTGTCAACCTCATTATTCTCAATGCATATTGCTTCGTCCGCCGCTTCAAGTTCTCCTTGTGCATAAAACATTCTACATTCAAAATTCTGCAATCTACAATCAAAAAAGCGGTTTCCCTGTCATTTCCTTTGGAGGCTTGATATCCATCATTTTCAAGAGTGTTGGTGCTACATCGGCGAGTCTACCGGTATGCATAGGTATACTCTTCTTTGTCTTTTTTATCAAGATACACGGAACAGGATTCGTTGTATGTTGTGTGAGAACACCTCCTGTTTTTGGGTTGATCATTTGCTCTGCATTCCCATGATCCGCCGTCAATAATACTTGGCCATCGTGAGAGAGGGTGATATCGACAACCCGTTTTACCTGTGCATCCATAAACGAAACTGCTTTTTTTGCTGCAGTAAAATCGCCTGTGTGCCCCACCATATCAGCATTTGGGTAATTCACCGTTACAAAATCATACGTCCCAGCATCGATATATTCTACAATGCGACCCGTAAGTTGTTTTGCATGCATTTCCGGTTGTTCTGCATAGGAATATTTTTTTGGGGATTTGATAAGCTCTCGTACCTCACCATTGATAGGCGCGGGATATCCTCCATTAATAAAGTACGTCACATGTGCATACTTTTCTGTTTCAGAAATATACAGTTGTTGTCTCGCCTCCCCTATAGCTTTGGCAAGACTATGTTCTACATCAGGACTTGGAAACGCTGTGAGGATAAAATCAAGATCTGGTCCAAAATCTGTCATGGCAACAAATCGCATATTTTTTGGGTATTTTTTTCGAACAAAAGCTCCAGGGTTTAACCCATCAAAATCTTTTTGAACAAATGCTTTAGTAATCTGACGAGCTCTATCACTTCGTGCATTAAAAAAGAAGATAACATCGTTGTTTTGAATCGTTGCAAGGGGTTTTCCTTTTTCAGTAATAACCGTAGGACAGATATATTCATCTGTTTCACCACGATTGTATGCTTCGGCAATAGCATCTTCAGCACTCGTCGCTGTACAATGTCCCTGCCCAAGCACCATGGTATTATACGCTGCCTCAGTTCTTTCCCATAGCTTCGCCCGATCCATTGCATAAAATCTGCCCATAATCGTTGCAATTTTTTCATCGCCTTTCATATGGTCTCGCAAAATCTTGAGAAACGAAATTGCTGAATGTGGTGGAGAATCACGGCCATCCGTAAATAAATGAAGATATACCTGTTTTTGTCCCTCTTCTCGAAAAAGTTTGAGTAATGCAAACAAATGCTCTGGATGCGCGTGAGCACTCTGACCATCGGTCATGAGACCCATCACATGCACAGCTGTTTTATATTTTTTGGTGTGATGAAGAGCATCGCGAAATGCTTGATTTTTGAAAAAAGTACCATCATGTATCGCATCTGAAATACGGACAATATCTTGCTCCACTACTCGTCCTGCACCGATGTTAAAATGCCCAGCTTCAGAATTCCCTTCTTGCTCAGGAAAAAGCCCCACATCTACTCCATGCGCGGTGAGTGTCGTAGACGCATATTTTTCCATATATGAAAAAATATTCGGAGCGGTCTTCTTTGTGATAGCATTGCCTGGCTCTGTTTCGTCAGCAAGACCAAACCCATCGAGAATCATGAGGACGGTTGGTGGATGTTTTGCTGGTATGTGATTCATAGTGGGAAGTAGTATAGCAGAAAAAGACAATGAAAAAAAGGCAGAAATACTGCCTTTTTTTGTATAATATTATATATTCACTAAAACAACTCATCTTCTATCTTCATCAATCGATTATACTTCTCTACTCGCTCTGAACGAGACATAGACCCAGTCTTGATATATTCCGCATTCACGGCAACAGAGAGATCTGCGATGAAGGTGTCTGCCGTTTCTCCAGAACGATGAGATACGGATACTGCATATCCATGCTTTCGAGCAAGATAAATCGCATCAATTGTTTCCGACAACGTGCCTATTTGATTGAGCTTGATGAGAACGGCATTGGCTACGTTCATGTCAATTCCCTTTTGAATACGTTCAGTATTCGTGACAAACAAATCATCCCCCACCACATCTACTTTTTTCCCCATTTTTTTTGTAGCAATTTTCCAATTGTCCCAATCATCTTCTGCGAGCGGATCTTCGATGAAAATAAACGGATATTTTCGAACCCACCCATCGATCGTACGAATTACTTTGTCTGCTGACCATCCAATATTTTGGCCAAGCATATAATACTTGCCACTTTTGTAAAATTCAGAGGCAGCAACATCCATGGCAAGCATCACATGTTGCCCAGGTTCAAAGCCTGCAATTCGGATCGCTTTCATAAGAAAGGTGATGGCTTGTTCGTTATCAGTAAACTCTGGGGCATAGCCTCCTTCATCTCCGACACCTGTGTTGTATTTTTTTTCTGAAAGAAGTTGCCCGAGTGTATGAAAAATTTGTGATCCCATGCGAACTCGTTCTTTGAAAAGTTTGTGTTTTGGCACAATCATAAACTCTTGTACTGACAGCCCATTATTTGCATGTCTTCCACCGTTGATTACATTCATCGTAGCGAGTGGCATTCTCCATTTTTTTTCTGGGAGTCTATATACAGCCCGAATATGCATATACAATGGTACATGCTTTGAAATAGCAGCCGCACGACAGGTAGCCAGAGAAACAGCCAAGATGGCATTTGCACCAAGTTTTTTCTTCTGAGATGTGCCATCGAGTGCAATCATTTTTTCATCAAGCGCTCGTTGCTTCATTGCATCAAATCCTTTGAATTCTTTTGCAAAAATCGTGTTCACATGTTTGACTGCCTTGAGAACACCCTTTCCACCATATCGTTTTGCACCATCTCTCAATTCTACAGCCTCATGCGTTCCAGTAGAAGCACCACTAGGAACTGCAGCGACACCTACAGAGCCATCGGCGAGTATGACGGTTGCTTCTACTGTCGGATTTCCACGAGAATCAAGGATCTCTCTTCCAAAAATATTGACAATACTTGTTTTTTTCATAGATCAAACACAAAAATAGATATATAAAAATAGTATATACAAAAAGAAACCCCATGCATAGGGGTTTCTTTAGAACGCAGAGTTATTATCTGATCTCAAATGTCACATTGACACTCATTTCTACATCAGTGCTTCCTGCTTGAACATCTGGGGATGTATCGGCACCACCAAGACCGTAGGCAGCCTTATCGTACATGTACGCACCGGCATTGCCTACATCATATTCGCCATATGACACAATACTGACAATACGAACACCAAGGGCTTGTGAGAGTGCTTGTGCTTTTTGGTATACTTTTTTAAGTGCTTCCATTCGTGCTTCTTCACGATAGACATCTTTGTCATCAATAGTAAACTGTAACCCACTGACTGTATTTGCTCCTACATCTCCAGCAAGTGACAGTACGTGATTTGCCTTCGACAAATCACGAATCTTGATCGTCACACTCTGATTAACTTCATACCCTTCGAGGACTCTTCCAGCATCTGACGTATAATTATACTGAGGATAAATATTATAATTTGATGTCTGCATATCAGCGCTTGGCACACCGAGCTCTGTCAACTTTGCTGTAAGTGTATTCATAACCTGCGTATTTGCTTCTTGTGCTTCGGCGACCGTCATACCTGTCGCTACCATACCAATAGTCGTCATGGCGATGTCTGGCGTTGCCGTTACCTTTGCCGTAGCATCCAATGTAATAGTACGTTCAGTTCTGTCTGCCTGACCAATATGATAATATTCCTCGATGTTATTGCGGATCAATGTCCCAAGCCAAAAGATGACATAGACCAAAAAAATTGCAAGAAGCGTAAAAAATATTTTTCGAGAAAACTCTCCTCCATGAAACAACGAACGCATTTCATGATGACATGCGTGATCATGTGGAGAACATGCTACTGGTGGAGAAGGTGGCATTGGGGGCGTCGGCGTCTGAGCCAACAGAGGAGAACTCTCTTTCGAAGTTCTCGTTGTTTTTTTGCTGACAGGCATATGTAAGGGAATTAGAAACTTGGAAAATGAAAATTAGAAATATCTTTTAGTAAAAATGATTTCTAATTTCTAGTTTCAAATTTCTAGTGGAAGTATACAACAAAAATTATTGACAAGCAACTATTGATTCAGTGCATATATGCCAGGAAGAATTTCTCCAGCGAGAAATTCAAGCATAGCACCTCCACCAGTCGACACCAGATCAATATCGTCAGTCATACCAACCATGTCCATTGCTTGGAGTGTCTCTCCCCCACCAATCACGCCGTATGCTTGTCCTTTTGATCGACTTGCCACAAGACGAGCGATGGTAAGCGTTGCGACATCATACGGTTTTTGTTCAAAAAATCCCATAGCCCCATTCCACACAAGTGTTTTTGCATCTTTTATATATGTTGCATACAACCGAAGTGTCTCTGGACCTATATCAAAGATACCTTCCCCTTTTTTGCACACCTCATGTGGTGTTTTCTTAATTTTTACCACTCGAACTTTTTTTCCATCTTTTGTTCCTACAACAACGTCGAGCGGCTTGATCACGTTTTTTCGTTTACAGTACGTCAGTGACGGAAGTTGAAAATTTTTATCGACAAGTGAATCTCCAATCTTGTATCCCTTTGCAAGAAGATAGGTATTTACAATGCCTCCCCCAATTAAAAGAGCGTCTGCTTTTTCTACAAGATTTTTCATCACAGGTATCTTTGTTTCCATTTTTGCGCCACCGAGGACCGCAACAAATGACCCTTTCGTATCATGCAATACTCTTGTTAATCCTGCAATTTCTTTTGTAAGCAAAAGACCTGAGTATCCTTTTATATATTTTGGAATCCCTGATACCGATGCACTCGACCGGTGTGCGACGGCAAAACCGTCGAGTACAAAAAGATCACCGAGAGTTGCTAATTCTTGACTGAGCGTTCCAGTATCTTTTGCTTCATCTTTTGCAAACCGCATGTTCTCCATCATTGCTACTTGCCCGGGACGAAGGTTGTTTATTTCTTTCAGCAAGGAAACCTTTTTGGCATCAGTCAATCGCCAATTTTCTGTCTCAAGTTTTTTTACTTTTTTCTTTAATAATTCTGATAGACGTTCTACCACAGGGTCAACCTTCAAAGAGGCAACAATCTTTCCATCCGGACGACCAATATGTGTCATCAACACGACCTTTGCTCCTTTTTTCATGAGATACTGAATTGTTGGGAGAGATGCAAGAAGCCTTGAATCATCAAGCACCTTTTTCTTTTTGATAGGTACGTTAAAATCGACGCGGACAAGGACGACCTTTCCAGCAAGATTGCGTGCTTTGGTGATTGACGTCATATATCAATATTACAATGTTTTTCCAACAATCTCTGCCATTTCTACCAACCGATTTGCATAGCCCCATTCATTGTCATACCACGCGACGACTTTCACAAGATTGCCACCAACAACACGGGTCAGCTCGAGGTCCGCAATAGATGAATGGCTGTTGCCAATAAAATCTGAAGAAACAAGTGGTTCGTCTGTCACAGTAAAAATGCCTTGCCAATGTTTTTTCTTTGATGCAGCTTTCAGTGCTTTATTGACTTGTTCTACGGTCACATCTTTTTTGAGAACGAGGGTGATATCTGTGAGCGAGGCACTGATCGTGGGCACACGCACCGCGATTCCTTCAAACTTCTGCTCAAGTGATGGCACAACTTTTGCGGTAGCGACTGCTGCTCCAGTAGTTGTCGGTACCATATTTTGTGCCGCAGCGCGCGCACGACGCAAATCTTTGTGTGGGCCGTCTTGCAGATTTTGATCGGCAGTATACGAATGAATCGTGGTGAGCATTGCTTTTTCTATCCCAAATGCTTCTTCGAGAATAGCAACAACGGGAGCAGTACAGTTCGTTGTACACGATGCATTGTCGACAATCTTTTGTCCTGCATAACTTCCGCAGTTTACCCC
>PFPJ01000072.1:10824-11836 GCA_002792995.1 Candidatus Magasanikbacteria bacterium CG_4_10_14_0_2_um_filter_41_10
GTTGGTTAGTGAAAGCCGCCCTGAAATTATGTTAGCAAAGTGGGATGAAGAAGTGGCTATGACCGTGACTTATGACAACCTCAAGGCCAGAGGTCAGCGTGATCTACTTACTAATACTGTGAAGTGGAAAGGCAATCAAGAAGAGGTGCACGCTTATCCCCTCGAACCAGCTTTCGGTATGGAAGACGGCGGGTTTGAAATTGAAATCGAGCTCTTGGAGCCACCACAAAAAAATGTGTTTGATTTTCGTATTGCTGGGGCAGAGGATTTAGATTTTTTCTATCAGCCACCCTTGACCGAAGAATATATTGCCGGTGAAACCTGTATTGATATTGTCTGTACTAATGCCACTACGGGTGAGATAACCCGGATGCGTCCCGAAAATGCAGTTGGTTCTTACGCGGTGTATCATAAAAATAAGAAAGATCACATCCGCGGTAAAAAGAATTACGGGACAGGGAAAGTTATGCATATCTACCGACCACTGGTTATTGATGCCAATGGCAATTCCGTCTGGGGAAGCCTAAGCTACCAAAATGGCAAACTGAGCGTTACCGTACCACCCGAGTTTCTCGCCATCGCCACCTACCCAGTCATTGTCGACCCAACCTTCGGTTACACCACAGCTGGTACAGCTGGTACTAATACCATAAAAAACACTATGGTATTTGCCTACGCTAGTTCGACTTCAGATGGCACGCTTGACAGCATTTCTTATTATGAAGGAGCGGTGGCGGGGACTAAATATTCTAAGCTAGCTCTTTACAGCAGCAATAGTGCCACTGACGTCAATGCTTTGATTGCCACCACCAGCGAAATAACCGTGCTTAATACAGATGACAACACCTTGCAGACAGCTACGTTTCCCGCAACTGGACCATCAATCACGGCTGGGACTAATTACTTCTTCGCCGTCGTTGGAAGTGCCGCCATTGGTGCCCATACTATCGCGTACGACAATGGCACTCTTTCCGTAGCTTCCACTTTAGTTAATACTTACACTAACAGTCCG
>PFPJ01000028.1 GCA_002792995.1 Candidatus Magasanikbacteria bacterium CG_4_10_14_0_2_um_filter_41_10
ATCACCAAAATCTGTAATACTGGTGCCTGTCGGTTCGTAGATATATTCAATTTTTTTCTTTCCAAACATAGTATTATTGAGTATATCACACACTACGAAGAACAAACAAAATCCGTCGGTCGCCAGCTTGCAACCATGGTTTCTGGTAGCGCGATTATTACGCTCTCCGGAGATCTTGGTGCGGGCAAAACGACGTTTACAAAGGGATTTTCTGAGGGGCTCGGCGTGAAAAAAACCGTCACCAGTCCGACTTTTTCTCTCATGAATGTGTATCCTGTCCAAGACCATCAAGAAATAGAACAATTTGTCCATATCGACACGTATCGGCTAGAGAATGAGGAAGAATTGCGAGCGATTGGGGTAGAAGAGTATCTTGGTGATGCGAAAACAATTGTGATGATAGAATGGCCAGAGAAAGTTGCTGTGATGTTGAAGAAATATAAAAATGTGATTGAGGTGAAGATTGGGAGTGGAGAAAAAGATGACCAGAGGATTATTGAAGTGGTGGGGATTGAGTAGAAATCAAGAAGCCCGCCGGAAATGAATCCGACGGGCCAAACAAATCGATGGGCATCGTACCAGTCTGCGGCGAGTTCACGGATCCTCGCGAGCTTCCTTCTCAAGCTGAATCTGGTAGTTGTGGAGCAACTCCACCAACCGCTCCAGCGCATCCTTCAGGAAAGGAAGGATCACGAACTGCGGACATGTTGCTTTGAGAGTACTGAGTTCCAACAAGGTTTGGCGAACACCATACAGCGAGATCTCGATCTCACCAAGTGCATCAAGCATGAGTTCGATCTTCTTTCCCACAACGAAAGGGAAAGAAGAGAGACCCAGATCTGGTGCCATTTTTTGGATCTGTCTGATGAGAACCAACCAAGCGGCGCTTTTCTTCATACCCACGATGACTTAACCTCCAAATTCACACGCAAGAACCTATTCTAGCGTGGCCTTTTATACTATAAAAAATGTTTTTTACTGTCAAGTCATTTTATATTGCAAAAGCAAGTGAGGCTACAGGCTTTCATAAAATATACAAATAAAAAATATTGTATTAACACATTGTGCATAAACAACATAGTTTTCTTCATAAACTTTGACTTTTGTGATATTCTTAATGCAGAAATACAAAATATAATTATTCAACAAAAGAATCATATGGATGAAGAACAAGTACAGGTACAGACTGTATCAGTCTCCAAGACCAAGATGGCAATCGCTATTGGCCTTCTTGGTTTATCAGCTTTGGCTGCAGGGTTTACGGGTATGCGTGCCAGAAGTACAGTAAAAGCTGACCTCGTCTTTGCAAAATCTACAGTAAATGTAGAAGACGGCATGAATATGTTTTCCATCACACTCATGAATAAAGGATCACTTGCAGTCACAAGTCCTTTTGTTCTCAATATCAGGTTGGGTGATCATAAAAATGTTATACACACAATGAAAGTGCAAAATCCTCCTTCTGCGGATATAAAAGGATCCTATGAAAATTTGGACTCCAAAGATGGTTCGTTTGATATTTTGGTAAAAAATTTCAAGTTAAAACCGGGACAAGCGACGACTATCACCTATTGGTTTGTTATCCCGAGTGAATATGAAGCCGAAAATTTGCCATTTACCTATACATGGGATACAACGAATATAGTTAGTGAAAAAAATGAATTGAATACGTATAAAGGAAGTTTCAATATCGAAGAGATGAGGCTTATAACAGAAGCTGGGCAAATTCCAACATCAACAACAACATCAACTCTCCCAGATCTTACTATAAAAAATTTCACTATTACCGATACACTGGATCCTAATGTAAAGAATTTTGATATAACAATAAAAAACATCGGGGAAGCAACCGCAGTTGGAACAAATCTGGATACAGGTTTCAAACACTTCAGCGTTCAATCATTTGGAATCACACCGGAAGGAGATCTTACGGACGGTCCACGCTTTGCAAGTGTTGACACCCAAACGACGCCTGACACAAACCAACCAGAATTAGGACCTGGACAAGAGTTGACTATCTCAACTCCAGTCAATCTAACATCTAGTGGCTTCGATGACGTAAACCAAATAAAGATGAAAGTTGATTGGTCAACGGGAGTCTTTCATAACATATATCCTTTCACGTTTGCACAGGCAGGATACATACAAGAATCAAATGAAGATAACAATGAATTGACAAAACTTGTTGATATCCGTGAAAAATTGTCAGATTTGATTATTGAAGACTTCACGATAACTCCCTCAACTAATCAAGGAATGACGCATTTTAATGTAACAATAAAAAATATTGGTGAGGGAACAGCAGGGCCTCTCAGTATGAGTGGTATGCATGGAACGTTCCAAGTACAATTGTACTTCGTTGGGGAGGATGGTACAGTAATGCCTATAAATGGACATTTAGCAAGTGATACATTCCATACTAATACCAAGTTAGCCCCAGGCAAAGAGCTTACTATTTCACAAGATATAAACATCTCGCTAGGTAATCACACAAAAATGAAGATGAAAGTTGATTGGTTGGAAGGTCAAATAACATCCTTAATTCCATTCATCTATCCAAACGGAGGATACATACAGGAGTCAAATGAAGATAACAACGAACTCACAAAAAATATCGTTTCGGACGAAGCATCTGTTGTGCAGGTGATAAAACATACATCACATTCAACAGGTCAACAAGTTCCTAATACAGCAAGTGTCGTTGGGGCATTTACATTTGTGGCACCAGGGCAAACTGTTTCGTTAAAAAATGTCACAATGCAATTGACTGGAACATTTATTGGACAAAATATAGGTGATAATAGTGTCACTGTGAAAATTTACGATGGCTCTAATGGCACATTTGATTCACATACTTCTCAACTTCTTGGTTCTGGTACTATTAGCAACGTCGATGCGGGTACGAGTAACTCATCTCAAATCACATTTACGTTAAATCAGGAATGGTCAGATACAAGAACAATGTTCTTTGTAATAGACACTACTGACTCTGACTTTGATTATAGCGCTCCTCAACAAACGAAAGTACTGGCCTCTAAATTAACTGGATTCAAATGGATAGACCAAAATGGCAATGAACATGCTGCAAATGCAGGGTTATCAGTTAATAGTGATTACTATTATTATAATTAATTTACAACCTCACAAAAAAAAGAGTAGCAATTCGCTACTCTTTTTCTTTTTTGTTATACTGTAGTAATACTACTTATCAATTCTCTTATGGATCTTTATCACATTGCACAATGGGGTGGTACAGTACTCGTAGTCATCGCAATTCTCCTCTACTATTCCTCACGAAAAGAAGGAGGTCTCTCTATTCCCTTTTTGCCAAAGATGAATTCTGGCAAAAGTTCTTCTGGTAGCTATGGTGGATTTACAACAGACATCACAGAACAGGCACACGAAGGAAAAGTAGATCCAGTCATCGGACGTGATGAAGAAATCACCCGTGTGACGCAAATTTTGACTCGCAGACGCAAGAATAATGTTATTCTCGTCGGAGAGCCAGGTGTGGGAAAAACGGCTATTGTAGAAGGATTGGCGTTGAAAATTGTTACCGGAGACGTCCCTGCAGTGCTCGCAAACAAACGTGTGTTAGTCTTACAAGTAGCAGACTTGATAAGTGGAACAAAATATCGTGGTGAGTTTGAACATCGTGTAAAACAATTGGTTGATTATATAAAAAATTCCGATCGCAGTATTATTCTTTTTATTGATGAAATACATACGATCATGCAAACAAAAGGAACAGAAGGATCCGTCAATATCTCAGATATTTTAAAGCCAGCACTTGCTCGAGGTGAATTGCAAGTGATAGGAGCCACGACAAGCAAAGAATATGATCAATATATTTTGCCAGATGAAAGTTGGGAGAGAAGATTTCAAAAGGTTACCGTATCTGAGCCAAGTACAAAAGAATCAATTGAGATATTGAAAGGACTCAAAAAAAACTATGAACTGTATCATAAAGTTATTTTTACCGATGAATCTATCGAAGAAGCAGTCACCTTATCAGAAAAATATATCAAAGACAGACATCTTCCAGACAAAGCGATTGATCTCATAGACGAAGCCGCAGCGATGATTCATGTCCACGAAAAAGAAACCCCAGATCATGCGGTAGCACTTTTGTATGGAGCAGCGAATACTATGGCAAAAGAAAATGGTATGGAAAGTGAAACCATAACAAAGCTGAAAAAAGAATTACTCTCTCTTCGTCGTGAAGAAATGTCATTGACTGATGCAAAAAAGATAGAGGCTTTGCGCAAAGATATTGTAAAAAAAGTAAAAGAAATTCAAAAAGAAGAATCCACTATATTAGAAAAAAAAGGCTGGCCAAAAGTGACAGGAGAACATATTCGTCAAGTTGTGTCGGAGTGGACAGGGATGAAGGAAGAGTAGTTAACTACTTCCACCCCTATTGCATAAAAAAGAACCTCGATACGAGGTTCTTTTTTCTTATTCAACAAAGTACTATCTAAAACGAATATTGATCTCCATCCACAGGAACAAAGACACCTCCAGAAAATACTTCTTGAACTTCTTTTGTATAGGCCTTTTTTCTTGTTTCAAGTGTACGATCCTCCATGTGCGCGAGAAGAAGTGCCTTTGCATTCATTCGCGCTGCATTTTCAGCCGCTTCCTTCACCGTACAATGATGCTTTTCATGCGGATGAAATTGTTCCTTTGCCGTATCAAGACAAAATGCTTCATGTATGAGTACATCAACATTCTGTGCAAGATCTTCATAATGCGACTGCAGTGGTTCATCACCACAATATACGACAGTCTGTGTATCAGCGAGAATAATATGACATCCAAATTCTGGCGTCTTACTGCTCTTGATATCAAAAAAAGTAACTTGCCAGTCGCCAATATGATGCACGGCTCTGTCTTCTAACAAAACAAACGTGATACTATTTTGTACTTTTTCAAAATGATTCTTGGCAACATGCGTAAAGAGTGAATCAATTGCATTTTTCACATCCTGAGAACAAAATATCGTTCTTTTTGTATCTGAATCCTTTCCCCATGCACGAACGAGAGGTACTATGCCAAGAATATGGTCACTATCAGCATGAGAAATAAAAACATTTGTGATTTCCGTTGGATCGATTCCTCCATCAAAAAATCTATGCAAGAGATCATGTCCACCCGCAACATCACAAAGCAAGTGTTGACTGTCATCTTGTATCAAAATCGAAGTAGATGTGGATCGTACGGGCATGCCATGACCTGTCCCCAAAAACGTAACTTTGTTCATACTAGTAAATCACTGTTCCACGAAATGTCTTTCCTGCAATTGCGTTCTTTACTTCTTTCAAATCTGTGCCACGAAGAATACTCACCCGAAGGCCAAGCTTCTGAGCCATCTTGCTCGCAATTGGATCAAAAGGAAGATTTGCACCGGGATCCCAAACATTTCCTACAATCGTTCGAAAATCCTTCCAACTGATCTGCTCTATTTTTTGTGCATCTTTATGCTTTGCAGGATCTTTGTCGTAGACATATTCAATATTTGAAAGATTAATTACATCACTGGCTCCATACGTCTTTGCAAAATTCACAGCACAATAGTCTGTAGAATTGCCAGGCTTCCAGCCAGACGCGATGATGACTGGCGCACTTGTGTTTACTTTCTTTCGTGGATCACTAAGAATCTCTTTGTATGCGATATCACCAAAGAGCAGTTTTACAAACATCGCATTTACTTTTGTTGTTTCTACCCCCATCCAGTCAAGATCAGTATTTGTAGGCTTTCCTACAACGCGGAGCGCATCCTGATACATTCGACTCGTCGCTCCCCCACCGACAATCAGAATAAACTGATTCCCTTTTTTTACTTCTGAAACAAACAGAGACTTCAATGATTTCAAAAATACCGGATCAAAACCAGTTTTTGGGATGATGATAGAACCACCGAGCGAAATGATAATACGTTTTTTCATATAAACATCAATACTATAGAGCAAAGATTACACGAATCAAACGTTTCCGTTTGATTCGTACGATGTATGTTCTATTTTTTTTCGTCTTCTTTTTTCTTTAGTGAAGAAACAATGCTTTTCTTTCCCATTCCCTGCCATCCTGTACCAGCATTGCTCGCTGGATTTTGGAAAGATTTCCCTGGCTTTGGTCCACTAAATGATTTCCCCTTTGCGACACGAACAGTTCCGCCTTTCATACTGATATAAATTATATAATTAATTTTTTCGTAATGTCCAACCAAGCAACCAACTTACCAGACTCAAGATCAATGCACCAAAAAAAGCTGGTCCAAATCCATCAACAGTGAATCCTTTGACGACACTCCCAACAAACCAAAAAAGTAATCCATTGAGTACAAAGGTAAAAAGACCCAGCGTTAGTAGATTAATCGGTAAGGTAAGGACAAATAACACCGGACGAATGATGGCATTCACGAGTCCAAGGATAAGTGCGGTAATAAGTGCCGCATAAAAACCACTCACGGCAACACCTGGGAGGTAAAATGCTATAGCGATAAGCGTGAGGGCATTGAGTAGCCATCTAATAAGAAGTTTCATAGATATATACAAAGATACTATGGGACACAAAAGCGTCCCTTTATGGAAGTACTATACTCCGATTTTGCCGTACAATCAACTGGTCAGCCTCCAATTTTTTAAGGATGTGAGCAAAGCGGTCATCTGTAATATCTACAAAATGCTTCCTCAAAATGGTAAGAGAAACCTTTCTGTTTGTCCGCAAGAGATCAACAATTCTGCCTCTAACATACCTATCTGTTTCTTTGAATGGTATGGCCTTCTTGTTCTTTGTTTTTTTTGGCAATATAAATTTTTCTGAATTCGAAGAGACCCAGTCCATGAGCGCCTGATTCCAGTGGTAGACAATAGAATTACTCCCCCACGTTTTTTGTGATGCACTCAAAAATGTAATGACTTCCTCTGCTTTCTTCAACAGTTCATTATCTTTTCGAATCTCATCTCCAAAAAATATTCTTTGATAAAACTTTCTATGATTGGTATCGAGGACGGGTGTTGGTTGATCAAACGCAAATGACAGAATGGCTCGTGCAGTATAATCCCCCACTCCCGGCAATGTTTTCAGTGCTTCCAGTGTTCGAGGAAATTTGCCATGAAATTCTTTTTGTACTGCTTGCGCAGTACGCTGGAGAAATAATGCACGGCGATTGTACCCAAGCCCTTTCCACACCGTAATGACATCCGCTGTTTTTGCCTCAGCGAGTGCTGTAATAGTAGGAAATGCGCGAAGAAATTCTTTATATTTTTCTATCACCCGTGGCACTTGCGTTTGTTGGAGCATGATTTCCGAAACCAAAATCCGATATGGATTCCTCGTTTTCCGCCACGGCAAATCTCTCCCCTCTTTGTGATACCACGTAATGATATCTATACAAAGTTGTTTTTGTTTTTTGGTCATGTAATTCGGAATCTTTTTTCATACATAGTATATCCATCTTGAAAATCGGAAGCTGTTGCTGCATTATTTCTCTTTTGAGCATCTTTCATGAGATACAGCGGTATACGTTTGTAGTACACATGAGATCTTGCAAAAAATAGTGGATCTTTTTCTCCTTTGTAAAAATCATATACTTGCTCTACAAACTTTTTTCCATACTTCCATAATCCAGTAAAATCGAGAGCAGGATCAGTCCAAGCATAATCACTAAAGTCAATTATTCCTATTTTCTTTCTTTGCGCATCCCAAAGAATATGATCCTCCGTCATATCACCATGCGTAAGAACAGGCACAAAAGAAGATGTATTGATAAGATCAATTGCATCATTCATATAGACATCCATCGTATGGGCGTCCTTTTTACGAACGTATGGAAATATATACTGTGCACTTTCATTTTGCACTTTCTCAAATATTTTTGTTTGAACATCAACAGCTATCTTGCACCTTTTTGCAATCGAAAACGGCGTTTCGTGTAATATCGTCAAAAAAAATGCTACTTGGCGAGCAAAAGATTTTTTTTCTTGTGCTGTCATTCGACGGTACCGAGAAACAGTCAATTCTTTGCCAGGAACAATATCATACTGTACGAGATGTTCTTTTTTTGAAACATATGCGAACTGTGGAACTGATGCCTTTACGTGTTTTCCCAAATAATCCAATAATCTCTTTTCATCTGCAATTTTTTCTTTATATTCTTTGCTCTTTGGTACACGAAATACAGTTTTATTATCAAAAATAATGACATCGTGATCGCATCCCTGATTGTAAAAAGAATACTTTCCCCACTGAAATGTTGGGAATTTTTTTCTCACCAATTGTACCATTTCTTTTTCATCCATATTAAGTCCCCACAACAAACCCTGCGGGTGTCTCCCCTGTCACCACAATAGGCACTGTTTCGTCTATATACTCATAGATGACCTTTGCATCATCTTCTCGCAAATTCACACAGCCATGACTATGCGTGCGCTTGCCAAAATCATTATGCCAATACGCAGTGTGAATATAATACATGGGAGAAAATTCAACATTCCATGTAACGCCAGGAAGATCATATCCAGGTCCGACATAGCTTTTTTTTGCCACTTTTCGCATCATATGATATTCACCGTCTGGTGTCGGTGTACCAGGGTTACCCGTCGATGCTGGAAAATTGTGAATCTTGACACCATCAACATAAAAATTGAGACGTTGCTCAGTTCTATCTACCACAACCTTACGATCAAACAGTCTCGTACTCGTTGTCGATGCAGGAGAATATCCCTTCATGACTTCATCATAATCTGGAAATCCATCGCCATCACTATCAGTTTTTCCCATATCACTACCAAACCATCGCTCGAGCCAATCGTTCAGACCATCCTTATCAGCATCACTTTCATTCATGTGTTTTCCTTCACCCAAGAGTGGTGAATAATCATATTCTACTTCCTCCCCATCTTTGTATCCATCGCCGTCCGTATCAGGATTGTGAGGATCTGTTTGATACACTATTTCTTGTTCATCTGACAATCCATCAGCATCGCTATCAACAGATGCGTACACAAAAACTGGCGCGAAGAGACACGCCAGCATAATGATTCCAATATAGCTATAGTTAGTATCGTTCACGTTTGTATGCATACACACTCATAAACACGATAAACAAAATCAAACTACCAAACGCACCCCACTGTATTATTTGTTGCAATCCTACAGCGTCAACTGTGGTAGGGTGGTTGTCTTGTCCATCCACTTTTCCATCACCATCGCTGTCAGCCACGGTTGGATTGGAACCCTTGTCTTGTTCGGCTTTATCGCTCAGACCATCGCCATCGGTATCTTCTTTGAGAGGATCGGTGCCAAGCGATTGTTCTTCTGTATCTGGAATACCGTCATTATCATCGTCTGTATCAACATTATTGCCTATTCCATCGAGATCAGTATCCATAGTTTCACTTGCATCGAGAGGAAAGGCATCGAGAAGATCATTGACTCCGTCACCATCGGTATCTTCTTTAAGAGGATCAGTGCCTTTTTTCAATTCATCACCATCCGAAACACCATCACCGTCAGTATCTGCCTTTGTTGGATCAGTGCCCTTATTTCCTTCTTCTCTATCATTGATACCATCACCATCGGTATCTGCTTTTATTGGATCTGTTTTTCCTTCTATTTCTGTTTTATCATCGAGACCATCACCATCGGTATCTTTTCTCGTTGGATCAGTACCTGCTTTTTGTTCTGCTCCATCTTCGACTCCGTCACCATCGCTGTCTTTGTTGTGAGGATCACTTCCAAGTTTGATTTCATCTTCATCAGAAAGGCCGTCGTTGTCATCGTCTGTATCAGCATTGCCCCCTATTCCATCATTGTCTACATCAACCCATTCATTCTTATTTATTGGGAATAAATCTTCATTATCAGCGTGTCCGTCTCCATCACTATCTGCTTTTGTTGGATCGGTTCCAGCATCAACCTCTTTTTTATCATTGATACTATCCCCGTCTGTATCAGCTTTGAGTGGATCTGTTCCACGAGTCACTTCATCGGTATCAAAAAGTCCATCATTATCGTCATCAGTATCAACGCTATTGCCAATATTGTCTCCATCCGTATCAATATCGACAGTCAACGAACGAGTTGCTTGATATGCTGAGAGTTGTTCTTGTGACAAAGAAACTTGTGAACCATTCTCGTCCCGTACGACGACATTTATCATGCGCGCTTCTATGTTATTTTCTCCCTCGGGCAATTCATAATTGATAGAAACTTGTTTTGCTTGTTCAAGTGCTAAATCACGAATTTCAGCTGTCCCAATATGTACGCCGTTGTTAAAAAACGTGACATCAGCAGAAAATGAAGGAAAGTCGTTATTTACCACGACGGTATATACTTTGACGACGTCACCGGCAAATGCATGCTCATCCGACAAATACACACTTTGATTTACGAGAAAATTAAAACTCGCCATGTGTGCTGTCACAGGCCAAGTGACGGCCAAAACAGCTACAGCAAAAAAAACAAATTTTTTCATATATTAAAATTGCGACTCAACATGATACGATGATGTCGTGAATGATACTAGTATATCACCAGCAGAGTCTGTTCTCCAAACCTGTGTGCCTGCTCGTTCAAAACGTTTCAATACCCGAGG
Source organism: Candidatus Magasanikbacteria bacterium CG_4_10_14_0_2_um_filter_41_10 (assembly GCA_002792995.1). Taxonomy (GTDB): domain Bacteria; phylum Patescibacteriota; class Patescibacteriia; order Magasanikbacterales; family UBA922; genus UBA12086. The sequence continues at coordinate 10,601 of PFPJ01000028.1, forward strand.
AGATGGATGACCAAATTTGTTGTTGAGACCACACGACGCAATTGCAACCGCAGGACTTGTTGCATCTATATATGCTTGACTCGATGCTGTCTGACTTCCATGATGACCCATTTTGAGTACGTCAACATCGAGCTGATCACCATACGTTTGTATTAAATACTCCTCCAATTCTTCTTCTGCGTCACCCATAAGAAGCGCGTCTTCATCTCCATACGAGAGTTTTATTACAACAGAGGTACCATTTGCTCCCACGTCTTTCTCAAGTCCGGGAATATGTGCGTCTTCTGGAATTGCATGATCTGGATACAAAAATTGTACGGTTGTACTTGCGATATCCCAAACAAAGGGGTGGTCTGCAAGAATGAATTCAACGCCTTTTGCTTTTTGAGCTTGTATCTCAGCTTGAAATGATTGCCACAACTCATCATACGGTTTTTCAAGCCCGTTATAAATAATATGTCCAATATCAAATCGCTTCATCACGTCCACACATCCACCATAATGATCCAAGTCTGGATGGGTCACAACAAGATAGTCAATGGTGTTGTCATAAAATGGCATATTGCGTCCCAGCGCCTCGAGCACACGATTATCAATTGAACAATCAACAAGCATTTGTTCTCCATCAGGAAATTCAACAAACGTGGCATCTCCCTGTCCAATATCCATAAAATGAATATTGAGCATAGGGAGTGTATCTGCCGTAGTTGTTGAAATATCTGATGAATAAAAAGGTGATGTACCAGAAAAAGCAAGATAGGTACGTATGCCAAGGGTAATACAGAGGATAATTGTAAAAAAGAGAATCACTTGTTTCATACACACGCTGACTTTGACGATAAAAAAAGAGAATGCTAGGCTAATAGATGGGTGCGTGGCAGTAGCAGGAGGGACAGATCGAGCAAACTTTGAGGAGGGGGACCTCGTCACAGTCTCTGACTATTGCTGTCTCGCACACCCGGCGGATGTGGAACAAACCAATTGGGAAACCAAACGGTGCATTCCACATCCGTCGGGAAATGCTCAATATGAATACAATCTCAACAAAAAAGACTTAATGGACAAAATGGGAGGCTAGAATCTTGTCTTTCCCTTTAAAATTTCATTAATAAGTTTCGTTCGTCGC
>PFPJ01000064.1 GCA_002792995.1 Candidatus Magasanikbacteria bacterium CG_4_10_14_0_2_um_filter_41_10
AATTTTTTTGACAGGTGGAAATGGTTTCATTGGTAGAAATATCATTGAGCAACTTGGTGGCACCTATACAATATATGCACCCTCACGAAGTGAGCTGGATTTGTTGGATAGTAATGCCGTATATACATATTTGCAGAAATATCCTGTAGATATTGTTATTCATGCAGCAAATATTGGTGGAAAGCGAAATAGTACTGATACCGGTGATTGGGAAGAAAAAAATATGGCTATGTTCCAACATATCATAGCAGCAAAAGAATTTTTTTCACGTATGATCATGTTGGGATCGGGGGCAGAATATGACAAGAGTAAAGCAATATCTTTGGTTTCTGAAGAAGATTTTGGCACTTCAGTCCCAAAAGATGGATATGGAAAATGTAAATGGGACATATCAAATTTTGCCGAACAGGTTGATTACATTACACATTTGCGCCTTTTTGCTATGTTTGGCCCGTATGAAGATTATAGAGTCCGATGTATATCAAATAATATCTGTAGAGCGATATATAATATCCCATTACGCGTAAACCAAAATGTTTATTTTGATTACACGTATATAGATGATTTGGTTCGTATCATTGATTGGTTTCTACAGCAGGAGACTGTGTTGTATAAACACTATAACATTTGTTCTAATCGACAGGTTGATTTGGTATCTCTTGCTCAGCTTATTCAAAAATTTTCTAAAAATGAAGTGGAAATTCAAGTGGCTAAACCAGGATTTGGAAATGAGTATACTGGAAACAATGATAGGTTACTTGCTGAGTTGGGTGATTTTCAGTTTACACCAATTGAAGAAGCTATTCGATTATTGTATACATGGTATGAACAACGAAAGCCCACTATAGACAAGGAATCTTTGTTTTTTGATGGAAGATAAAAGGTTTTTTTTGGGATAGTACAGGGTTGAAATTTATAGTATATATTGATAACATAGATTCATAAAAATTTTAATATGGATGATACATTAGTAGAAGCAGTTATTGCTACATATAGAGAAAAATTTCCGTCACGAACGTTTACCCCGGGTGAGTCTTTTGTACCTGTTTCCGGAAAAATATTTGATGAACACGAGATGCTCAATATGGTCGAAGCGGTGATGGATGGGTGGTGGACTGGAGGGCGTTTTTCAGATCTATTTGAGCGCCGTCTTGCAAAATGGGTGGGCGTAAAATATGCAGCACTGGTAAATTCCGGTTCCTCTGCAAATCTGGTTGCTTTTTCAGCTCTCACGTCAATGAAGTTGGGAGAAAAGCGTCTGAAGCCTGGTGATGAGGTTATCAGTGTCGCTGCAGGATTTCCAACAACGGTGAATCCCATCGTCCAACATGGACTGATTCCAGTCTTTGTCGATGTAGAACTCGGCACATACAATGTATCGATTGAACACATTAAAAAAGCAATCACTCCAAAGACTCGCGCGATCTTTCTAGCGCATACCCTTGGGAATCCATACGATCTGGACGAGATCGTTGCACTTTGTGAAGAACATGATCTGTGGTTTATAGAGGACAATTGTGATGGCCTTGGTTCACAATACAATGGCAAAAAAACAGGAACATTCGGTCATGTCGCAACCTGTAGTTTTTATCCAGCGCACCACATCACTATGGGAGAGGGAGGAGCTGTGTTTACCAATAATCCACGATTATTCAAAATTATCGAGTCCATCCGTGATTGGGGGAGAGATTGTTGGTGTGATACCGGGAAGGATGATACCTGTGGAAAGCGTTTTTGTTGGCAACTTGGTGATTTGCCGTTTGGATATGACCACAAATATACCTACTCTGAGCTTGGGTATAATTTGAAAGTTACTGATATGCAAGCTGCGCTTGGGTTGGCACAACTGGAAAAGCTTGATGGTTTCGTAGAAAAACGAAAAGAAAATTTTGCGTATTTGTACGAACATCTAAAGAAATTTGAGAAGTACTTTATTCTTCCACAATGGTCAGAAAAGGCAGAACCAAGTTGGTTTGGATTTCTCCTCAGTGTAAAAGAGGATGCTGGATTTACTCGTACAGATATTATTCAGTTTTTGAATCAGAAAAAGATTGGAACTCGATTACTCTTTGCTGGAAATATTACCAAACAGCCGTATTTTGTTGAACGACAGATACCTTTCCGTGTAGAAGGAACACTGGATAATACCGACTTTATTATGAATAATACGTTTTGGATTGGGGTATATCCAGGTATCACAGAGGACATGTTGGAGTATGTCGTAAAAAATATACAAGAGTTTATAAATAAATAACGTCCTAGTTATTTATTGCAAGTATTTATTGTGATTGTGTCAATTTCAAATAATAAGACAATACTGTTAACAGGTGCAACAGGGTACCTTGGTGGAAATGTCTTAAAAGAATTAGTTCATAATACGACCTATAAGATTATTATTTTAAAAAGATCTTTTTCAGATACAAAAAGAATAATTGATTGTTTGGGTACTGTAACGTATTACAATCTAGACGAAGTATCGCTAGAAGAGATTTTTTTGGAAAATAACATTGATATAATTTTGCACTGCGCAACGGACTATGGACGAAAAAGTGTAGATCCTATGCAAGTTATTGAGGCCAATCTCATCTTACCTGTAAAATTGTTAGAACTTGGAAAGAATCATGGTATAACATGCTTTATTAATACAGATACTATTTTGGATAAGAGAATAAACCATTATTCACTTTCCAAAAAACAATTTAAAGACTGGCTTTTTTCGTATAGAGAGAGTATTGCTTGCGTGAATGTTACATTAGAACATTTTTATGGTCCTTTTGATGACAAGACTAAATTTGTCTCTTACATCGTGAATAGTCTTCTGGAAGATGTGGAAAAAATTGATCTTACCAAAGGAGAACAAAAAAGAGACTTCGTTTTTATTGAGGATGTCGTGAATGCCTTTTCAAAAATAATTGATTCCTCAGCACATTTAAAAAAAGGTTTTTTTGAGTTTGAAATTGGGAGCGACAGCATGGTGACCATTAAAGAACTTGTTTTGATGATTGCTGAAATTATGAAAAATACAAAAACAGCATTACATTTTGGTGCATTGCCATACAGAGAAAATGAAGTGATGGAAGGTTTGGCAGATGTTACTGCAATTAAAAAATTGGGATGGTCGGCGCAGTATTCATTGTATGATGGATTAAAAAAAATGATTGATCAGGAATTACAAGAGTATAATAAAAATATATGAAATACCTTATAACGGGTGGTTGTGGTTTTTTGGGTTCAAATCTTGCTGAAGAAGTATTGCAGAGAGGAGATGAGCTTGTCATTTTTGATAATTTATCAAGATATGGTTCGAAAAAAAATCTTCTTTGGTTAAAAAGTATTGGTGACTTTACATTTATTCATGGTGATATACGGAATGCGAATGATGTGGATGTGTTGATTTCACACGAGATGCCGGATGTTATTTTTCATCTTGCTGGCCAAGTCGCCATGACCACATCTATCCAAAACCCTCGGAAAGATTTTGAAATAAATGCACTGGGGACATTTAATCTTCTTGACGCTGTAAGAAAATATTCTGCTCACTCAGCGGTTATCTATTCATCCACAAATAAAGTATATGGAGATTTGGAATGGCTTACCTATGAAGAAAAAGAGGAACGATACGAAATAACAGAATATCCAAATGGTCTGCCAGAATCGATTCCGCTATCATTTTCATCGCCGTATGGCTGTTCAAAAGGGTCGGCTGATCAGTATATGATTGATTTCCATCGTATATTTGATTTGAAGACTGTGGTGTTTAGACATTCCTCGATGTATGGTGGTAGGCAATTTTCTACAACAGATCAAGGATGGATTGGGTGGTTTTGTGAGCAGGCTCTCAAAACAGCAAATCATGGTATAAGAGAACCGTTTACTATTTCAGGGAATGGAAAACAAGTCCGAGATGTTCTTCATGCAAAAGACATGGTTGATGTATATTTTTTGGCTGCAGCAAACGTGGATACGATACAGGGAGAAGTATTTAACATTGGAGGCGGCATTACCAATAGTTTGTCTTTATTGGAACTTTTTCATATATTGGAGAACAAATTGAATATAACGTTAGAGTACAAAAATTTGCCTCCGAGAGCGTGTGATCAAAAGGTCTTTGTTGCTGACATACAAAAAGCAAAAGAATTGATAGGTTGGAATCCAAAAATTGATACAATCTCAGGCATTAGCATGATGTTAGAGTGGACACAACATATAATATAGTTTTATGGAAAAAAAAGAATTAAGTATTATTATTCCATCATATTTGGAAGAGGAAAATTTGAATATTATTCTTCCTCGAATTAATCATGTTTTACAGGAGATAGGTAATAGTGAAGTATTAGTGATTGATACCGAAGAAGCAATGGATAACACCAAAAAAATATGTGAGGAGAATGCTGTGAGATATATAAACAGAATTGGCGGAAATACCTATGGAGATGCAATACGAACAGGGATAGAACAATCAAATAGCGTATACACCATTTTCATGGATGCTGATGGCTCCCATGACCCTGAATTTATCAAAAATTTGTATGAAAACAAAGCGGAACAAGATGTAGTGATCGCATCTCGGTATATTGAGGGTGGAGATACTGATAATAGCAAAATGCTTATTTTGATGAGTTTGATAGTAAATTCGTTGTATGCCTTTGTTCTCAATATTAAGTGTAAAGATATTTCTAACAGCTTTAAGTTATACCATACGGTTGATTTAAAAGATTTGAAGCTTTATTGTAATAATTTTGATATTGTTGAAGAAATCCTGTTTAAACTAAAAAAGAAAAAAAAGGAGTTGCATATTAAAGAATTACCCTTTCTTTTCAAAAAAAGAATGTTTGGTACAACAAAAAGAAATTTATTTTTGTTTATTTTGACATATTTTATTACAATTATTAAATTGCGCTTTGGGAAATAATCTGTATTATGAAGAATATATTCTTGTACCTAGATATAGCTATTCAAGATACCGTGCTGTTTATCAAAAATAATCTATTGGCGGTTATCGTATCCGCGCTCTTTTTATTTGGAGTGATTTGGATGGGGTCTGTCATTTCTGTGGTTACGAGTCGTGATATTCTTGATCCATTGACGGTTCAGATAGATGGAATAGGAGATGACTCGCTGTCATCGGTGAAGGTCTTGTCGATACTTTCTCGTGCAGGGAATACAGTATATTTAGCGTCTCTTCCAGGACATGCAAATGAATGGTATAACCCTGGTAAGACATTTATTAGTAAGATATTAGTTGGCTTCAAAACAGAACATTTGGAACAACATTTTATGGTGACTGTGAGTCTTGGCGATACGCATTTCACTTATACAAAAGAACAGTTTTTGGATCAGTGGAAGAAGGTAGATGCCAAGAATGATGCATCATTCTTGTATAGTTCAGAAGGTAGTTCTGAGTATGTCTTGTATGAAGCCCCTGGAAATGTACAGTCGCATCCATTGCATGTTTCATTTGCTCCGCACATCTTTTCTAGTATCAATTTCAATGCGAGCGAAAAATTGATACAAAAGCCACTCTTTCAGAGCATAAAAATATTTTTCTTAACTGAGATCATGGTGTTATTGATTTTTGTGTTGTTGAACACATATAGAAAAATAAATCACATTGCATTTGATAAGAGAGAGACGCTGGTGTACCGAAGACGGTATCTTCTTTTTGTATTAAGTGTTGTATCTACTTTTGTTCTTATCGGTATATTTGACATCTTGGTAAGGATTTTTTACAAACCTGATACATTACACGTTTTCATGGATGCCTCAAAAATATATTTAAACAGTACATTACCGGCTTTTTTGCCAAAACCAGTTGAAAGAGTGCAGTTTATGTATAGCATTATGTTCAGTCCATTTTTATTACTATTTTCGTTTGGTTTTTGGAAACGATATATCGTTCATGCCACAAAAGAAAAAATTGAGCGTCTTTATCAATTTTTGATGATTGCACTTCCTCATATCGTATTTGCCATAGTCTATATTGGACTTGCCGTGAGCAATTTTTTGTATGTCAGCACCAGCTTTTCATTTCATGGGATAGGGAAGTATCTATATGCGTTACTGCTGTTTCCCTTGGGTGTATATGGTATGTTGTTTATGAAAAAAAAATATAGTACAAGATATATATCATATGCACTTTATATTTTTTATGGCATATGTTTATCTAGTATACTGCTTATAAATGTATTTCCATATAATATTTTTACTGAATTGAACGATGCATTTCATCTTGACCCTGTGTTTTATCCGATGTCACAGGTCATGATGGGAAAGACTATGTTAGTAAATCTCGGTGGTTTGTATGGGTTATATCCAGTATTTTTGCAACCCATTTTTCAGTTGGCGGGCTTGAGTGTGTTATCGTTTACATCAGTTATGGCGTTTTTGCTTGTGTTGAGTTATGTTGTTATGTTTTTATTTCTAAAACGAGAAGTAAAACATCCCTTCATTGTATGTATTGGTTTTGCAACTATTTTGTTTTATTATTTGGAAAATGGAAATAATGCCATTTCATACTTTCAATATTGGCCAATACGTATACTTTTTCCTAGTCTGGCACTATTACTTATTTCTGTATATGTAAAACACAAAAAGAGAGTATGGTACTATCTCATTTTTGCAATGAGCGGACTTTCTATTTTGTGGAATTTAGATTCTGGAATCATTATCTTTCTCTCATGGATGATTACATTGGTATATAGTGAATTTCTTACAATTCAAAAGAATAGATCTTCGGTGTTGCGTATATTTCGTCATATTGTAGTTGGGTGTCTTACTGTTGGATTAACTTTTTTGATGTATAGCGTGTATGCATATCTGCGAAGTGGTTCTTTTGCTGATATGACAATGTTGTGGCAGTATCAAAAATTATTTTTTGCTGGCTACTTTATGATACCAATGCCATTCCCTCATGTATGGATAGTCGCAGCATTAATATTTCTTGTTGGCCTCCTACTGGCGGTAAAAGGGTGGCTGAATAAGGAAGAACGATCTAATCCTGACATGAGAGCAAAAAATATTGTTATCTTTTTTCTTACTGTTATGGGACTTGGTTTGTTTACCTACTATGAAGGAAGATCACATGATTTGACATTTTATGGGCCAATGTTCACTGTCATATTATTATTGACCCTTTTTGCTGATATTCTGTATCAGAACTACGTGACACATACAGAACGGTATGGCTATGGAATTTTCTTTTTGTTTATTTTCTTTTTTCTTTTTTCATCACCAATTAATTTAATTGCTAATTCTGGGAAATATTATTCTTGGGTTACGACGAGAGCGTCCACTCTATTGCAGGGTTCTCAGACAATGATGACCAGAAATGTTGATTTTATACAAAGTCATACTACGAGGGGAGAACATATCATTATTTTTTCAAAGAAGTTTTATGATGGAATATTTTATGGTGAATCTAGAACAAGATCATCAATGGATATTTCTGCTTCTACAGATATTTTTTTCAAAAGCGAAGTTGAATATCTGATGCATTTTTTGAAATGCAATACAAATGATAAAGTTTTTGTATACCCTTCTTCTGACTATGCGTATTATGATGATTACGTAGATGATATACTACGTAATGAGTATAGTGTCGTTGACAAAAGTACTGATGATATGGTTTTTCTGATGAAAAATGTAAGTAGCACTGTAAGTGAAGGTTGTATTGATTAAGGAAGAGAGGGTGTGGTAGCCTACTATATACAAATGTAAATTGAAAACATATGATTGATCCTAAACATATACATGAAAAAGATTTTGAATTTATTGTAAACCAACCGTTACCTTGGAAAAATCTGGAAGGAAAGGTCGTTTTGGTTACTGGTGCGAGTGGTATGATCGCATCGCGTATGGTCGAAGTACTTTTGTATTTAAATAAAAAAGTGTTTACAAAAAAGAGTACTATCTATGCCGTTGTACGAGATAAGGGCAAGGCTCTTCAGCGATTTGATCAGTATGTCAATGATGAACATCTCAACATAATTGTTGGAGATGTGAGTCAGCCTCTTTCATTTGATAAAAAAGTGGATGTGATTATCCATGCAGCCAGTCAAGCGAGCCCAATTTATTTTGGTAAAGATCCTGTTGGAACGCTCTTGCCAAATGTAGTGGGGACATATCATTTACTTGAGTTGGCACGGCGTGATTCTGTAGATAGTTTTTTATTTATTAGCTCTGGCGAAGTATATGGTGAAGTGACAGATGAACAAGTACCCATCAAAGAAACGACGTTTGGATACATAGATATAAATAATTTGAGGGCTTGTTATTCTGAAAGTAAAAGAATGGGGGAAACGATGTGTGTGAGTTGGTTTCATCAGTTTGGTGTCCCTGTGAAGATTGTAAGACCTTTCCATATTTATGGATACGGACTAAAACCTCATGATGGAAGAGTATTCGGAGATTTTATTTTTGATATTGTGAATAGGCGAGATATTGTTATGAAAAGTGATGGTCAAGTAAAACGATCGTTTTGTTATTTGGCGGATGCTGTAGCAGGTTTTTTTACCGTATTACTGAAAGGAGAACTATGTTCTGTCTACAATGTTGGCAATGATACCACGGTGATAACAATAATTGATCTAGCGAATAGGTTGGTTACCCTGTTTCCAGAGCGTGATCTCAAGGTTATAAAGAAAGAAAGAATTTTGTCCAAAGGATATCTACAAAGTAGTGTAATTAGTACATATCCTGATATTACAAAAATTAAACAATTGGGATGGAAGCCTGTTTTTTCTATTGAAGAAGGATTTACACGGGCCATAGAAAGTATAGAATCATAATATGAGTATCAACAAGCCCTTGTTAAGTATTTGTATCCCCACTTATTGTAGGGCTCCTTATTTGCAGGAATGTCTAGCTTCCCTTACGAAACAGTTTGAACAAAATTCTGCCTTGTTGAATATGGTTGAGATCGTTATTTCAGATAATGCGAGTACTGACAACACAACAGAAATTGTTTCGAATTTTCAAAAAAAATATAATAATATTAAATACGTCCGTAATGACACAAATGTAGGCCCAGATGAAAATTATATACACTCAGTGTTAAAAGCAAATGGGACGTATGGTTGGCTTATGGGTGACGATGATTTTATCGTACAGGGTGGCATTTCTTTTGTGGTAGATTTTTTACAACAGAATAGAGTGTCGGTCTTTACCTTTGATTCAAAACCATTTTTACATCTGGAAGATGCTACTCAAAGGAAAAATTGTAGTATAGATACTTCAGATATTTCTTTTTTTTCTTCACACGATGAATTTTTTCAAAAAGGGTATTGCGTAGGCATATTATGTATGACTGTCTTTGATCGTGAGTTGTGGTTGAAAACTGACAGAACACAGTACAGTCCTGGGTGGTCATACTATGAAATTGAATTACAGATGATTGCTCAGTCTTCATTAAAGATGGCACATGCCTCTTATCCTCTTGTGATTGTCAGAGAAGATTGTGCATGGGTAAAAGATGGTATGGAACTTTTTACGTTTATCAATTCTAATAATGTAACGAAAAAGATGATGACCTTTGGATATGATACGGTAACACTCTCTGAGAGTTTGTTTAAAAACAGTAAACGTATAGTCATAATTTTGCTGAGGGCAAAGGGAAATGGATTGGACTGTAACGTGAAAAATTTGAAATATATTTATTCAAATGTGAGAGAAGCTGGATTTTTTTATTTGTGTTTAACTACATTGGTCTATGTTATTCCGAATAGTGCAATTCGGGCAGTACGAGATATTAAAAAGTTTATTTTGAATAAAAAACATTTTGTTCTATGAAGAATAATAATATTACTTTTGTACTGTTTACGTTGAATGAAGAAAAAAGGGTTTCGTATGCTATTCGAAACCTTATTTCTTATGGTGATGTCATGATTATGGATGCAGGAAGTACGGATAACACAAAAAATATCGCAGAGCGTCTAGGTGCAAGATTTTTTTTGAGACCACCAAGCGACAATCTGCAGGTAGAAACACAACAAAATTTTGAATTCATTAAAAAAAATATAACGACAGATTGGGTGTATTGGGGATTTGTAGACAATTTAGTGCCAAAAAGTTTGCTTGAAAAAGTTGTGAATGTGATTCAAGAAGAAAAATATATTTACATTTTTGTGCCGCTATTTTCGTATTTGTATGGTATGACAGACGTGCCCATGTTAAAAAGTTTTAATCCAATGTTTTTCAGAAAGGATGCCATTGATTTTACGGATAATGTAATGCACGGTATGGGGAAATTTTTGGGGAAAAAGAATCAAATTTTAAAATTACCAAGTTCTAAAAAATACGCTGTTCGTCATTTTAGTTTGTATGATGTGAATAAATTTGTGCGTAATCATTTGGGATATGCCAATGAAGAAGCTGTTGGAAAATTTGCAAGAGGAAAAAAATTTGCAGTTTGGCTTATGCTTGGTGCGATGATACGATATTTTATTCTGTATTATAAATATTCATTTAGGAATGGGGCAAAAGGTCTTATGACGGCGTTGCTCTATGCACAATTTAGGCTGTTAGTTTATGTAAAATTGTATGAAATTGAACACAACATAAATTTAGATACTATTGAGGCATCATTTGTTGAAGCAAAGGAAAAGATTTTGAAGGAGTTTGAATAATATCTATGCTTACCATCATCACGTCAATATACAAATCAGAAACGTATCTAAAAAAATATACTGATCATCTTATGCGTGTTGGTGATGTTTTGTCACAACAACTAGATTTTGAGTGTATTGTGATAGCAAATGATCCATCACAAAAGGAAATTGATGCCTTTCATACGTTTCAAGGAAAAAAATGGTTTACCTTTATGCCCGTCCCTCGTGAACCATTGTATGCAACATGGAATCGTGGAATATCTATGGCAAAAGGAAATGTCATTGGTTTTTGGAATGTAGATGACATAAGATATGCGGAGGCACTGCTTGATGGTGTGCATCTCATACAAAATGGAGCAGATCTTGTTTATTTTCCATTTACCATATCATGGTATGTAAATGTATTTGGAACAAGTTTCCTTGTAAAAAAGAAAGAGATTAAACCAGACCAGTTTGAGAGAGCAAAATTTGTGACGGGTATGCACTGTGGACCATTTTTTCTTTTTTCAAGAGACTTATATGAACGTGTGGGAGCGTTTGATGAACAATTTCGTATTGCCGGTGATTTTGATTGGTGTGTAAGAGCCGCTACCGTATCTGAAAAATTTCGTCTATCTTCTATGCACGCAGGAATATTTCGAGTTGATGGAGGAGGCTTAAGTGCAGGGGGAAAACGTCGGTTACAGTTAGAAAATAGTGTTGTCTTTAAAAGACACGCAATTCCTATTGATGTGGGAGGTTTGACAGATGCTGAAATAAGCTCCTTTAATGAAAAAAAAATGTTATATAAAGGCAAATATATTGATGTATTTCCTTTTGACAAAGTTGCTTAATATTGATAGGCTTGATTATATTTTATGAGTTTACCTCTATGATAGAAGAATCAAATAATAAAAAAACAGCCCTCGTGTGTGGTGCTGGGGGTTTTATCGGTGGACATTTGGTAAAAAGGCTCAAAAAAGAAGGTTTTTGGGTAAGAGGAGTGGACATTAAAGAGCATGAATTTTCAAAAACAGAGGCTGATGAATTTGTTGTCGGTGACTTACGTGATCCTAGAGTTGTTGAAAAAGTGATTGATATGCCTTTTGATGAAGTCTACCAATTGGCAGCGGATATGGGGGGAGCAGGATATGTGTTTAGTGGTAAACATGATGCAGATGTCATGCATAATTCAGCATTATGTAATTTGAATGTAATGCATTATGGACAAATAGCGGGCGTAAAAAAAATATTCTATTCTTCATCTGCATGTATTTATCCAGAATATAACCAGATGGATCCAAATAATCCAACATGTTCTGAGGACTCAGCGTATCCTGCCGCACCTGATAGTGAATATGGGTGGGAAAAGCTATTTAGTGAAAGGATGTTTTTTTCCTATCACAGAAATTATAATGTCGATGTCCGTGTTGCGAGATTTCATAATATTTTTGGACCAGAAGGTACCTGGAATAATGGAAAGGAAAAGGCTCCTGCAGCTATGTGTCGGAAGGTCTCGGAAGCCTCTGACGGAGATGCCATTGAAGTCTGGGGTGATGGAGAACAAACAAGATCTTTCTTATATATCGATGAATGTCTTGATGCTGTGCGAAGATTTATGGATTCTGACTTCATAGGACCCTTGAATATTGGATCTCGAGAAATGATTTCCATAAATGGATTGGTAGACATGGTTATGAATATCGCGGGGAAGCAATTGCCTATTACACATATTGATGGACCTTTGGGAGTTCGTGGAAGAACGTCTGACAATACGTTAATAAAAGAAAAATTACATTGGGAACCAACGGAGTCTCTTAGAAGTGGGATGGAAAAAACGTACCATTGGATTGATGAACAAGTTAAAAAGAATAAATAATTGAGATTTTATGAGGCTTGTTATTTTGGACAAATCTCCTAGATTTGAATTATGTTCACGCGAAAAGTGTAAACGAATTGGTCGTTTAATATTCAGAAAAATTAGAGGCCCCCAATCGCTTATACAAAGTTTACTTCTTGGTTTAGATGATCTTAGATACGAATATATATATAATCCTAAATACGATCAAATAAGGAAGGACGATGTTGTCTATGTGACAGGAAGTATGAGTGCATTGAAATTTGCATTAGAATTAAAACGTGAAGGGAAAATAAAAAAATTAATTGCAGGTCCTACTTTGGTTGTTACGCCCGATGAACATGGAGGAATCATAAAAGATAAAAATATTGACATATATTTGGTTCCATCTGCGTGGACAAAAGATTTTTATGCATCATTTGGTGATGAAGAACTAAATAGGAAGTTGCAAATCTGTCCGACTGGTGTTTCTTTGCCCGACAAATTGAGTAAAAAACGTGATTCCTTTTGTCTGATTTATAATAAAATTTCAGATACTGAGATACTCGAGAATGTAACGCAATATTTAAAAAAAGTAAATATTCCAGTTCAGATGCTTACGTACGGAAAATACAAGAAAAAAAATTATTTTTCTTCTTTAAAAAAAGCATCCTTCATGATTTATTTCTCAGAAATTGAAAGTCAGGGAATTGCGTTATTAGAGGCCTGGGCACACGATATTCCTACGTTAGTGTGGAATAATGATAGATACACCTTTGCAAAAATACATAAAACAGTTTCAGGGCCAATTTCAGCACCCTATTTAACTGATGCGTGTGGAGTTTTTTTTAAAAAAAATGACATAAAAGAAAAGTTTGAGTATGTTATCGGAAATTTGAATACTTTCCATCCACGTTTATTTGTTGAACATAATTTTACCAATAAAATATGTGCTCAAAATTTTTTAGATATAATTACTAAATAAGTATGTTGAATCAGCAAGAACGTGAACAATTGAAAACAAAGATTTTGAAAAATAATGAGTTGTATGTGTTGCAATATAGCCGGTTGCGCCGCTTGCTTAAGGATCCTTTCCGAACCTCTCTATTTTATTGTATAGCTCTTTTTGCAAGAATTCATCCGTACAAGATACATGCTCGGACATTGTGGAACGATACCATGACTTATTTTCTTCCAGAAGGACAAGCTATCTATTATTATGGTTTTTTTGAAGCAAACTTGACCAATTTTTTAATTAATTTTTTACAAGAAGGAGATACATTTGTGGATATTGGGGCTCATGTAGGATATTACAGTGTACTTTCATCTCGCCTTGTCGGAGACAGTGGTCATGTCCACAGCTTTGAACCAACACCAAGAACATTTATATCACTGGAAGAAAATACACGTCATCTTCACAATGTTAGTATAAACAATGTCGCCTTATTAAATGAAGAAAAAGAAATTGAATTTATTGATTATGGTCCTAAAAATAGTGCGTTCAATGGATTTAAAAGACGTATTTCAGAAGAAATGAATTTTTTAAAAAAAGATGATTCTGCAATAAAAGTGAAAGCAATCGCATTGGACTCCTATTGTCGTAAAAATAATTTACAACCAACATTTATTAAGATAGATGCAGAAGGTGCTGAAAGTTTAATATTATCAGGCATGACATATGTCATGAGTGAATTGCGACCAATTATTAGCATTGAAGTCGCAGGAGGAGAAGAATGGAAAGCAAATTGTAAAAACTCGATAGAGATGTTACTTTCTCATGATTTTGTAGCATATGAAAGCACGCTTGTCGGAGGTCTTAAGAAGCATGTCCAACAAGTACAGTATAAGTATGACAACTTGATATGTATTCCAAAAGAAAAAGAAGAAGAAGTTGTAACTCGCATGTTGAAATATTAAACGTATATGATAATTGTAAAGTTGAGTGCAGGATTGGGAAATCAAATGTTTCAGTATGCACTTGGAAGACGATTGTCGCTTGATTGGGGAGATGAATTGCTATTTGATTCTTCGTGGTTTTATTCTACGCGTGAAGGGGAAACACCTCGAGAGTTGGAATTACACAAATTCCATCTTCTCCTTCCTGAAGCACATCCTGCAGATATTGAGAAAGCAAAGCCATGTACGTTTATAAAAATAGTGAAAAAGGTTAAGGCACGTTTAGATAAAAATGTGTTTTACAGATTTAACAAAACATTGTTGAAAAAAAGAAAATATGTTTATTTGGATGGTTACTTTCAAAGTTATAAATATTTTGAATCAATTAGAGAGACACTTCTCACTGATTTCATATTAACCGATGGATATTCTGACGATGCATATACAACAAAGCAAGAGATTGAAAGAGTTGGAGAATCCGTGTCTATTCATATTCGACGAGGTGATTTTGCGTCTACCTGTAAAACTTGGAATGGTCTTTGTTCCATTGACTATTATCAGAAGGCTCTCGCTACGATACAAAAAACACATCCTCTTGTTACAGTATTTATTTTTTCTGACGATATAAAATGGGCAAAGGAGAATTTATATTTCGATGCTGTTCCTATGGTTTTTGTATCACGCCCTAGTTTGAGTGCTACTGAAGAATTATCCTTGATGAGTTTATGTAAACATCAAATTATTGCGAATAGTACGTTTAGTTGGTGGGCTGCGTGGTTAAATAAAAATGTGGAAAAGATTGTTGTAGCGCCAAGTCGTTGGCTTGTGGTTTCAAACATTGACACCGTAGATCTTTTACCACCTAATTGGATACAAATATAACATGTTTGTATTATTCCTTATTTTGTGAAAGTTAGCATTTGTGTAATTACGTATAATAGAGAAAAATTTATTGCAGAAGCAATAGACAGTATTTTGTTTCAAACATTTCAGAATTGGGAACTTGTGATTGTTGATGATGGCTCACAGGACGATACTGAACAGATTGTGAAAACGTATAAAGATCCTCGTATTAGCTATGTACGAAATGATACAAATCAAGGAATTGTTGCCTCACGAAATACGGCGTTGGCGCAGGCTACTGGGGAATATATTGCTGTACTGGATAGTGATGATATATGGAATGACCCTACAAAACTTGCCACACAAGTTGCATTTCTTGACTCACATGCGGAGTATGCACTCGTAGGATGCGCTAATATTCAAATCATTGATGGGCAGGGAACCGTGGTCAGCGACATGTTTCAGCCAGTGGAGGATTCTGAAATCAGAAAGCACATGTTATATAAAAATCCGTTTACTCACTCAAGCATCCTTTTTCGTAGAAGTGTTATATCAGAAATGGGATCATACCATGATTATGCTGTTGGAGAAGATTATGAATTGTGTTTACGCATCGGTATGAAATACAAGATGAAAAATATAGCGGATCTTTCTATGCAATATCGAAAGCATAGTGGAAATATCTCTGTACAAAAAAGAATGCAAGCCCTTCGATTGAATATTGCAATCATACGCACATACAAAGAAGCCTATCCACGATTTTTTATGTCAATCTTTCGAAGATATATTCGTTTTGTTATTGGTCTGTGCGTGTTGTCATAATATGAACATTCTTTATCTCATTACAAAATCAGAAGCAGGCGGGGCTCAAACGCATGTATATCAATTGTGTCAGGCGTTTCGAGACACACATACTCTCACTGTCGTCGCAAACCCTGGAGGATGGTTGGAGGAAGAATGCAAAAAATTGCACGTATCTTTTATCCCGAACACGTATTTTTCAAATAATCTCAATCCTTTGCGTGTATTGAAATCTTTTTTTACGATAAAAAAAATTATACATGAGGTGAAACCAGACATTGTTCATTGTCATAGCTCAGTGGCTGGTTTTTTGGGTCGTCTTGCCGTCAGAAAAAAGATTCCCACTGTCTATACTGCGCATGGATGGGGATTTAATATTGGTGTAGGTGCTCTTCAAAAATGGGTGGCTATTGTTTCAGAAAAAATTGTAGCAAACTATACTGACAAAATTATTTGTGTTTCAGAATTTGTTAAAGAATTGGGTGTGCAGTACCGGATTACCTCGCCTGATGCCTTTGTCGTTATTTATAATGGTGTGGAACTCCAACCTCGAATAAAAAACGAACATCATGATGTTCGTATTACATGTGTAGGACGATTGGCTCCTCCAAAAAGACCATTGGTATTACTCGAGGCGATATCCTTATTCACACCAGAAATGCAACGAGACCTATATACACGCGTTGTGGGCAAGGGGCCCCAGATGGACCAGCTTGTAACATACATCACGTCAAAAAAAATCCAGCATATTGAACTGATGGGAAGCTTGTCTCGAGAGAGGATATTTGATATTCTTCATAACTCAGATATCTTTGTGTTCCTTTCTGACTGGGAAGGATTTCCTATTTCTATTCTAGAGGCCATGAGCTGTGGATTGCCCATTGTGAGTTCTAATGTTGGCGGTATACGAGAAATGGTGGATGATAAAAATGGTATTTTATTGGCACAAACTACTCCTGAGTTGGTGGCAGCAAGTCTAGAGCGCCTCGTAACTGATAGAAAGACACGCAAATACATGGGAGAGATGTCATCTCAGATTGTCAAAGAACGATTTACGGTAGAGCATATGGTGCATCAGATACAACAGGTATATGATGATCTTGTTTGATAAAAAGTATATATGAACGTGTTATATATCGGTGCTGGTTTTGTTGGCGTGTGTTCTGCTGCTGTTGCTGCAGATGGGGGACATACGGCACTTGTTGTTGATATTGATGAAAAAAAAGTACAAGCATTTGCAAGTGGCGATAAAAAAAGAATTGACGACTGTTTGTCCGAAAAAGGATTGACTGATCTTCTCATCACTCATGCTGACCGTATTCGGTTTACGACATCATACGATGATGTCGATGTATTTTTGGATACGTGTGATCTCATTTTCATCTGTCTGCCTACACCTGAAGTTGCTGAAACTGGTGAAAGTGATTTGTCGTATTATTATGCAGGAGTAGAAAAAATTGCATTGTCATTAGCCTTACGAAATAATAGCGCACAAACGCAATATATTGTTATCGTAAATAAAAGTACAGTTCCCATTGACATGGCAGATGAAACACAACGTGTGCTCGATAGCCATGGAGTCACACACGTAGGAGTTGTTTCGAATCCAGAATTTCTTGTCGAAGGTAAGGCTATTGAGGGATCACTACATCCTGACAGAATTGTGATTGGTGCCTGGACTGAGACAGATTTTTCGTTGTTGCGTATATTTTATACACGCTTTGTTGACGTCTCAGAAACGCAGTATATTGAAGTCAACCCAAAAGAAGCTGCGGCGGGGAAATTGTTGGCAAATTATTATCTTTTTGCAAAACTTGCTGTGTGTTTTGATGTTATTGGAAGAACGTCAGAATCATTTGCCGATATTCAATTTGAATCATTGAAAAAAATAATTTCAAGTGATGCGCGTATTGGTAGTTGGGGATTCCATGATAGCTTGTATGCAGGCGGAAGTTGTTTGATAAAAGACACTCGATCATTGGCATACCAGCTCCACGCAGTGGGGCAAGATGTGTCATTACTTCAAGAAACGTACCTGGCCAACAATCGACAATTGGATCTTTTTTTAGCTCGAGCAACCACGGAAGCTGGGATCGTATGGAAAGGAAAAAAAATAGCATTGCTTGGAACCGCATTTAAACGTGATACCAATGATGTCCGAAATTCGCCAAGTTTTCATATTGTAGAAGTATGTCAGGAACAGCAGGTGTCACAGATCCATATTTATGATCCTTCTGCCATGTCAACATTTCAGCAAAGAGTTCTCCCTTCTGATCAGATTCAATACGTGGACAGTGCAGAGATGGCTGTCAATCAAGCTGATATTATTATTATTGCCACGGATTGGCCCTCATTTAGAGATATATCAACCATTGTAATGAAGCAAGAAAAAAAACCATTGATTATGGATGGACGACGTCTGTTGCAAGAGGACTATGCAGTATTACGTCAGCATGGATGTGATATTATTGCTGTTGGGTCTCCCTTCTTGCCAAAACAGGTGTAGATGTGGCATTGTACATATACGTTTTTAGTTTAACTCATAGATAGTATGGCACGTTGTCTTGTTACTGGAGGAGCTGGGTTTATAGGCTCTCATCTTACTGATCAGCTTTTGGCTGATGGACATGAAGTTCTTGTGATTGATAGTTTGCTCTTGGGTAAGCGTGAATTTGTTGCAAAAGAAGCTACCTTTCACCAGATAGATATTAGAGAGCTCGCAACAATGAAACCCTTGTTTGAAGGGATCGATGTGGTATTTCATCTCGCTGCCGAACCTCGATTGCCTTTGTCTATCGAAGATCCTATTGGTACACATGATGTAAATGTTACAGGCACACTTCATGTTTTGGATCTTGCCAGACAAGCTGGCGTGAAAAAGGTTATCATTACGTCTTCTGCAGCTGTGTATGGGGATGAGCCATTACCTATTTCAGAAGACACAGTACCGAGACCAAAAAGCCCATATGGTATGCATAAGCATATGGATGAACAATATGCACGGCTTTTCCATGATTTGTATGGACTAGCAACTGTGTCTCTTCGATATTTCAATGTGTATGGTCCGCGTAAACTTGCAAATGGTGGATACCCTATGGTGATCCCTGTATTCATGCAACAGCGCAAGGATAATCAACCTTTGACAATGACAGGGGATGGAGAACAAACAAGGGATTATGTGCATGTATCTGATGTTGTTCGTGCTAATATTTTAGCATGGCAATCAGAGGTGGCAAATGGTGATGCTATAAATATTGCAAGTGGTGTGCAAACCAGTGTCAATGATATCGCAATGCTGATTGGTGGTGATACGACACACGTTTCTGAAAGAAAGGGAGAAGTACGATTTATGCAGGCAGATATTACAAAAGCAAAAGAACTCCTTGGGTGGGAACCGACGATTGAGCTTGAAGAGGGGATCGCGACGTTGAAGAAAGAATGGAAACTTTAGAATGCAGAATGCAGATTTCAAACTTCAAAATTATGTATGCAAAAGGAGGATTTAAAACAAAGGACAAAAGCGTATACATTGCGTGTAATAAAACTCGTACAAGCATTACCTGACAACCAAACAAGTTGGGTGATTGGGAAGCAGTTATTACGATCAGGGACTTCTGTAGGAGCAAATTACAGAGCTGCATGTCGGGCTCGCTCGACAGCAGAATTTATTGCAAAATTAGGAATCGTTATTGAGGAAGCAGATGAATCCGCATTTTGGCTAGAGCTTATTATCGAATCAGGTTTGTATAAAAAAGAAGCTATTGAAACACTTCTTCAAGAAACAAATGAGCTTGTCGCAATCATGGTCAGCTCCTCAAACACCGCAAGAAAAAATAACAAAAAATAATTTTGAAGTTTGAAATCTGAATGCTACATTCTGCAATATATTATTGTCCCATCCCTCGCATCACTACATTAATTGTTTTCAAAAGAATAGATAGGTCGAGTAATATCGATCTGTTTTTTATATAATAGAGGTCGTATTGAAGTTTTTGGAGAGACTGTTCAATAGTATCTGTGTAATGTTGGTTTACTTGTGCCCAGCCCGTAATGCCTGGTTTTACCAAATGGCGAACTGCGTAGTAAGGCATCTTACTTTCAAGTTCTGATACTATCTCAGGTCGTTCGGGTCGTGGTCCTATGATACTAATATCTCCTCGTAACAGATTGACCGCTTGAGGTAACTCATCAATACGAGATTTTCTCAAAAATCTTCCTACATGAGTGACACGCACATCATTTTTTGTGGCAAATTGGACACCTTGTGTTTCAGCACTTCCATCAGATGCGAGTGCATACATGGAACGAAATTTGTACAAAAAGAACGTTGTTCCTGACATTCCCACGCGTTCTTGTCTGAACAATACAGATCCTTTGGATTCTATACGTATTGCGAGGGCAATGGCTGGATATAGGATGACAAAAGTGAGTAAGAGAAAAAATCCTATACACACATCTAATATGCGTCTGAGACGACCATACACCGGATGGATGTTTTGTTGAAGATGATCTAAGAACCAATGTTCTGAAAAAATATAGGGAGGGATACGTCCCGTAATTGATTCATAGAGTGACGCCAGGCTGACTATCCGAGTTTGCCAAAAAAGTAATTCATACAGTTCCTGAATGATGGTGTCGTCATGTTGTATATGTTGGGCAACCACGACGGTCTCTATGTTGTGAACAGACACTGAGGGACGAATAGCTTTTGTAGAATCATAAAAGGTGGTACGAGAATATATTTTTTTGTCTATATCCTTTGGTGCACCTATCCACGCGGCAAGAATATATCCACGTTCAGGCATACTATAAATCAGATCAGCAAGTTCATTCATTTCTTTCATATCCCCGATAAACAGAATGGGGGAGAGAAGTGCTTTGGTTGCGACAAGTGAAGAAAATAGTGTTCGCCATATTGCAAGCATCCCATATCCTGAAAGAATGCTCAGTACCAAAATAGTTTTAGGAGTAATTATTTTTTGGGGTAAAATATAGAAAAAGATAACCCCGACTATTAAGTTGACGACGCTTGCTTGTAATATGCGAGAATAGAGCATTGCCTTTTGTCGATGTCTTCCAAGTTCATACAGACCATTTATATAATTTATCAATATCCAAATACCAATAAGTACTCCAAACCATATCAGACCTGTTTCCAATTCCGTAGAGCTTGGGAATGATAGACTTCGCAATGTAAACCCTGCCAGCACACCAAAAAAAAGTGATGCCACATCGCCCAAAAGGAGAATAAGTTGTTTTGTTCTATACGTACTATTCATAGTATGAAATATGTCATTGCTCCTAAAAAGCAAATGTAGTATACTGTACACACGACTAAAGTATAGCTTTATGAAGCGAAAAAATCAAGTATTGTGGGTTGCCATCGTTGTATGTATGCTTTTCGTAGGAACGAGAACTTCTGCGGCAACAAAGGAGATTTTGATTAATAGAGACTCCTCTCAGACGACTGGTCGAGATGTTATACTTTTTTTGGAAGCTCCAACAGGGGCGACTGAAATGAGAATTTCAAATGATGTCACTTTTTCTGATACCAGTTGGAGACCCTACCAGCGGACAAAGTCTTGGAAGTTGACTGTAGGAAGAGGGCAAAAAATTGTATATGCTCAATACAAGTGGTCAAATGGAATAACCTCAAATATTTTCAACGATACTATTCAGTTGGAAGTACCAATGGGTATTGATGGAAAAGTAGAAATTAACAAGAACGTTGAAACCACCAAGTCACGCCAAGTGACTCTGACTATTGAGCATAGTGATTGGATCGAAGAAATGTTCATTAGTAATACCAGTGATTTTAATCAGTTTGATGCTCGTCTTCCTGCAACGCAGGTTCCGTGGACCCTTACGGAAGGTTCCGGAGAAAAAACCGTATATGTACAGCTCAAAAATGCCAACGGAGATTTTGAAACCTATCATGATACAATCACATACAAAGAGCCTGTAGGGCAAATTCCCGGTGGAACAGTGCTTCAATCAGACACGTCACAATTGTACTATCTTGGATTTGACGGACAAATTCATCCCTTTCTTCATTCATCCGTGTTTCACTCATGGTTTGATAGTATTGCTAAGGCAAAGATTCGTGTTGTGAGTAGTTTGACCCTTCGACAGTATCAAGTGGGGAAGCCAGTGTGTATTCGTGGCGGTACATGGCTTGTCCGATTTCAAAATTTTTCGCAGCTCTATGCTGTTGAGCCTGGATGTCGATTATTTCCACTCCGTTCCGAAGTTGAAGCTCGTATTGTGTATGGGGCAGATTGGAAAAAACGTCTCGTTGTCCTAAGTGAATTTGAAAGTGTTTCATATTCAACAGTGAATCGAGGAGTCCAAGATGAGGCACATGATATTATTGATAGAGATAATGACGGGTTGGATAAAGCAACCGAAGATTTGTATGGAAGTAGTGATAGACTTCCTGATAGTGATGGTGACGGGTTGAGTGATCTTGAAGAAGTCGCTGTTTGGTTTACAAGTCCGATAGATAATGACACAGACAATGATGGAGTCGGCGATATGAAGCAAGTTCTCGATGAGTATCTTACAGATTCAATCATGTCTTTGTCAGAAGATGTGTATGGATATCCTGGTGGTCTTATCATCAAATCATCCGCTGATGGAAAGTATTATATGAATTTTATTGATGGGTATACCTACTTTTTATCTAGAAAAACTACGGATGCTGTGTTTACTTCAAATCAATTAGATACCACATTTGTCATGTCGTCATCTCCTTTCTTATCTCTTACTGTTCGATCTGGGTGGCATGTCAGGGCTGCTTCAGATGTCTTGCTTCATCCGTCACTCATAACAAACCAAGGAAATTTATATGCGCTTTAGCCTACACATTTTGATATTACCCATAGTTGTTGTTTCACTGGCATTCATTCCAGTGAGGGCAAAAGCTGTCAATGATCTGCTTGCGAAGCAATGGGCATATAATGATACCGGTGTATATACGGCATGGACTGAAACGCAGGGTTCACGTGATGTTATCGTGGCTGTGATAGATAATGGATTTGACATGCTTCACCCAGATATTCAAGCGAATGCCTGGAAAAATACTGATGAAATAGCAGACAATGGAATTGACGATGATCACAATGGATATATTGATGATGTGTGGGGATGGAGTTTTATTCCTGAAGATCTAAATAAAGATGGATTTCTTGATGCGCAAGAATTGCTAGGAACCAATAACCCTCGTCCTCGCCCAGAGGGGCTGACCGCTGCGGAAAAACAAGAAGGGATTATTCATCATGGCACGGTTGTTGCAGGTCTTATTGGAGCGGTTGGAAATAATGGAAAGGGGATCTCTGGTGTGGCACAGCAGGTACGACTTATGAATATTCGAGTCGTTGATGAGTCAGGATCTGGAACATTTATCATGCTTGACGAAGCTATCCGTTATGCTGTTGATAATGGCGCTGATGTTATCAACATGAGTTTGGTAGGGCCCACGAGTGAGGATCTCCGTAGTGCTATTGAATATGCGTATGAAAAAGGTGTTGTAATCGTGGCTGCTGCGGGAAATAGTAGACAGGATCTCAATCAATCACCACTCTATCCGCTCTGTGAAGATGCTGGGTTATCTGAACAGCATATATTGGGTGTAAGCTCTATTAATGAAGCACATCAGATTAGTCCTTTTTCAAATTATGGATCATCCTGCATTGATATTACTGCTCCAGGGGATGGCGTAACATCAACTGTGAGATTTTCTCCCACCAATGGATTGCACGACCAATATATCGGTGGGTGGCATGGTACATCATTTGCAGCCCCTCTTGTAAGTGGTACTGCGGCATTGATAAAAGTTATTGAACCATCCTGGGGACCAAAAGAAATCTATACTGCGATTTTATCAACGGTACAGCATACCTCTGGTCAAGATGAATCAGTCTATGAAGAATTGTTTGGAAAAGGTCTCCTTCAAGTAGACAAAGCGGTTGCCTATGCACGTGAACGTGTTACTTCCAAAAAAGGATTTCAAGATGTGTTGGTTGTTTCACCATTGAAAGGGATGTCAGAAGATTCAAAACAATTTCTTTCTTCCTTTGACTATACGGATATCTTGACGGGAGTGGATGATATCGCTTCATACATGGTGGATGGACATCTACAGTATGTGACTGCAGTGAAGAAAAATAATACTGAGCGCACTATTACAACATATTCTGACACGTGGAAACCTGTTACATCTTTTTCAATTTCAGCAAGAGGGCCTGTACATCTCGCTGTCTATGATCATGATCTCTTTGTAGCACCCGCATATGCAGATACCGTCTTGTTTCAACGATATTCATTGGATGGGTTATTGTTATCTGAGTTTCATATAAAAACCAAACATCAGGGTGTTGCTTTGACTATTTCAGAAGGAGGAACACTGTATACCTATGCAGCAGAGCCTGGATTGGTCGTGAACACATTTGAAGTGCCATATGATCAAAGTAGTTCACAATTTTCTGTTTCAAGTATGATACATGTAGGAAGTATTATTTCTGCAGACATTGATGGTGATCAAAAAGAAGAAATAGTTGTCGGGGGTGCCATAGGAGAACGACCTATTATCAGTTATTATGAGAATGATGGTATACTCAAACGGACATATACCGTATATGGAGCATATACTGATGGCTTTTCTTTGAAAGCCGTCGATTATGATTCAGATGGAAAGGACGATATTCTGACCATTCCATATCATAATACAGAGGTCGTTCGAGTCTGGACAAACAAATCAAAAAAAATTGATGAGTGGCATACATTTTCTGGCTATCAAATTTTTGATCAACGAGCAACTGTGAGATTTTATTAATAGTGTATGATGAATACTCATCCAATTTTTGAGAAAAAAAATGTGCTGGTAACAGGTGGCGCAGGATTTATTGGGGCACATTTGTGTGAACGATTGCTCAAAGAAGCAAAAGTGATTTGTGTTGATGATTTGTCAAACTCAACTATTCAGAATATTGATCATTTGCTTCAATATCCAGACTTTGAGTTTATTAAGTATGATACCAACAATGCCATTGATTTGAGTGAGTTTCCTGAGCTTGATAAATTTGGTATTCGCTACCAAGGAATTCAAGAAATATATCATCTTGCTTGTCCGACAAGTCCAAAGAATTTTAAAGACCTCAAGCTTCATTCCCTCCATGCCAATTCTCGTGCAATGCTGTCTACATTAGATTTGGCTGTAAAATATAGAGCAAAGTATCTTTTTTCATCCAGTTCAGTGGTGTATGGAGCGCCAACAGAAGAAGAAACATTTTTTCATGAAGAAGATGAAGGTATTGTCAATCATCTGTCCCCACGTGCGTGCTATGACGAAGGAAAAAGATTCGCAGAAACGTGTGTAGAAACATATCGCCAAGTACATGGTATTGATACAAAAATTGCACGAGTATTTACTACCTATGGTCCACGAATGAAACTTCGAGATGGACTTCTTATTCCTGATTTTATTCTCGATGCACTCGCGGGTAGAGATTTGGTCGTGTATGGAGATGAGAGTTTGATTCAATCATTGTGTTATATTACTGATATGGTTGATGGTCTTGTGCGACTTATGCACGCCGGACCTGAGGTTTCTATTGTGAATCTTGGAGTGGATGAAACACTAAAGATGGTCGATGTTGCAAATAAAATTATTGAGATGACAGGATCTACCTCTCATGTAAAATTTGAAAAACCACTTGAATTTCTTACAAAAAAAGGGTTTCCTGATCTCACACGAGCCAAAGAATCTCTTGGGTGGATATCTCTTGTTCGTTTAGAGGAGGGACTGAGAAAAACAATAGATTATACAATAGCAAATAAGGAAATGCTTGATTCGTCCCACCAGCAGATGTAAGGTATTGATGCTATGTTTATTGCGATTGTGCCAGCATACAATGAAGCATCGACAGTCGGTGCTGTGGTAAAAAGTCTTCTTCCTCATGTAGACCGTGTCCTTGTGGTAGATGATGGGTCAACAGATCAGACATCTTCTTTTGCAAAAGAAGCAGGTGCTTTCGTGATTCGCCATGGATTGAATAGGGGACAAGGAGCAGCGCTTGAAACTGGGCATGTCTACGCAAGACAGATCGGTGCAGAGTATGTCCTCCATTTTGATGCCGATGGACAATTTTCTGTTGATGACATTGCGCCGTCTTTGTCTGCATTACAAGAAGCGAATGCCGATGTGTTGTTTGGTTCCCGATATAAGACACGCATGGCAAAAGCGCGTGTTCCTTGGACGAAACGATATATTCTTCGGCCTCTTGCCCAGATTGTTGATAGACTTTTTGGAGCGGTGAAGCTGAGTGATGCTCACAATGGGTTCCGTATGTTTACCAAAAAGGCGTTGGATACTATTTCTATTTCACATGATGGTATGGCACATGCCAGTGAAATTCCTGCCTTGGTAAAGAAACATGGATTGCTGTACATAGAAGTACCTGTGTCTGTGACATATCATGAATATGGTCAGCGAATGGTTAGCGGTATCGTTGTTGTCAAAGATTTATTACTTGGAAGATTTAGTCGTTAATATTTCGTATATGATTATATTTCAACTCCTTTTCTTTCTTTTTTCATTCTTCGCTATTGGTACGGTCATCAAACGAAGAAAAGATACCCTCCTTTCAAATAATGGGACATTATTTTGGATGTTGTTTTGGATACTCGCAGATGTTGTCGTTTTTATGCCAAACAGTACCACTGTGTTTGCTAATGCCTTAGGTATAGGAAGAGGAGCCGATGTAATTATTTATATTGCACTTGCTATCATTTTTTTTGTGCTGTTTCGTTTGCACGTGAAATTGCATATGATCGAACAACATATCACACGCATTGTTCGCGATGATGCTATCGGGACGATGCAAGATACAGAATCGCAGACAAAGAAGTAAGCATTTTTGTATTATGAAAATTGCTCATATTGTTTGTTCGTACCCACCGTATTATGGTGGCATGGGCAATGTTGTGCTTCAAACGGTGCAAGAATTGGGAAAGCGTGGACATGAGGTAGAAGTGTTTACCCCTCTGTATCATACCCTGCCTTCAACACCACCAGAGGAATTGGAACCGGCAGGGAAACAACAAGTAGAGTATGCGCGCCGTGTCACTCCAAGTATCACCTATGGGAATGCTGCACGTATCCCACAGGTGGCACATGAATTAGATTCGTTTGATGTAGTACATCTTCATTATCCATTTTATGGGACAGCAAATCTTGTCCGAAAATGGAAAGAACATAATCCTTATAAGCCACTGGTGATTACCTATCACATGGATTCTCGGTCACCAGGGTGGAAAGGATTATTTTTTACATACTATAATGCATTTTGGATGCCAAAAATTTTGGGGAGTGCTGATTTATTGATTGGTAGTTCACTCGAGTATATAGAAAAAAGTGATGCATTCGATCTTTATACACAACAGAAAGACAAATGGCGAGCGTTACCCTTTGGTGTCGATATAGAACGGTTTCAACCACGTGAGAAGCCAGCGGATTTATTTGAAACGGCAGGATACGATATCACGATACCCACGCTCCTTTTTGTGGGGGGCATGGACAAAGCACATTATTTCAAAGGGATTGATGTCTTTCTCAAAGCACTCTTACGTCTAAAAAAGAATGAATATACGGTACAGGCATTTTTGGTAGGAGATGGAGACCTCCGCGAGACGTATGAACTCACTGCAAAGGCATATGGGCTCAGTGATAGAGTCAAATTTTTGGGGTATGTAGAAGAAGAACTGTTGCCATATGCGTACAATGCAGCAGATTTAGTCATCTTACCTTCGACGACACGAGGAGAAGCCTTTGGTATGGTCCTTCTGGAAGCGTTTGCGAGCGGTGTCCCTGTCATTGCGAGTGATCTGCCGGGAGTTCGGTCGGTGGCTGATGAGGGGGGTGTCTTGTTCCCACCTGGAGATGACGCGGCTCTTGCTGAAGCAATCATAGAATATTTTGCTGATGGGGTTGACAGAAAACAATTTTCTACAAGTGTCCGAAATCTTGCAATAGAAAAATATGCGTGGCCTCGGATTGTCGATGATCTGGAGGATTGGTATATGAACCTTGTGAATACATAGAGAATTTTGGTATACTTTTTTTATTAGTATAACGTATAACTTCAATATATATGGGAAAATTTAACAAAGGTGTTGTATTGGGTGGTGTGTTGGGTGCTGCATTGGTATGGCTCAATACTACGACAAAGGGAAAAGAGTATCGTAGTAAGCTCGTTGATCATGCCGCAGAAGTCTATGAACGTGTGAAGCAAGAAGTACAAGAAAGTGGAGCCATGGAAAAAATGAATAGAAATAAGTATGTTGCGTTGGTAAAAAAGACAGTTGATAAATATGCCATTGAAAATGATATGGCACAAAACGTCAAAAATATGCTTGTTCGTCTGTTGAGTAGTCAGTGGACAACATTTAAAAAAGAAATCAAAAAATAGTCTATGGCTTCCTCTATTGCAACATATCTTGATAAGGCCATAGAACATGGTGCGTCTGATATTCATCTTGTTGGTGGAGAACTTCCTATGATTCGAGTCAATGGAACACTCCAAGCGTTATCAGAAAAAGAATTGACCCAAACAGTTATCACATCCTTAGTGGATGAACTCCTCAAGCCATTGCAAAAAAAACAGTTTGAAGAAACCAAAGACGTTGATATTAGTTATGCACACGGAGATGTCAGATTTCGTGTCAACGTGCATAGTCAGGATGGAAAGGTGGGGATTGCTGCTCGACTGATTCCAAAAGAAATTCCGACACCTGAGATGCTTCGATTTGAGCCTACCCTTACCAGTGCTATGGGACTTTTGGACGGACTTGTCCTTGTCGTTGGACCCACAGGGCATGGAAAATCAACAACGATTGCTTCCATGGTGGAAGAAATAAATAAAACAAGGAAAGCACATATTATTACGATAGAAGATCCTATTGAGTTCGCATTTGAAGACAAGGAAAGTCTTATTGAACAGCGAGAAATTGGGGTAGACACTCCATCATTTGCGAGTGCCTTGAAACATGTGCTTCGGCAAGACCCAGATGTGATTGTTGTAGGAGAAATGCGCGACCCCGAGACAATTTCGACGGTACTGACTGCCGCAGAAACAGGCCATTTGGTTTTCTCTACGTTGCATACTTCTTCTGCCGCAGAAGCTATCGAGCGTATTGTGGATGTGTTTGAAGGAGCAAAACAAAAACAAGTATTGATCCAACTTGCTGCCGTCTTACGTATTGTTATATCACAACAGCTTATTCCTACGGTGGATGGCAAGCGCGTTGTTGCCCGAGAGATTCTTGTAAACACACCAGCCGTATCAAACCTTATTCGTGAAAATAATATTGCACAAATTGCCAGTGTTCTTCAGACAAACGCAAAGGAAGGAATGTTGTCTATGCAACGAGCCGTGGAGGCATTGGAAAAAGAAGGATTGATTGATAAAGAAACTGCGACCAAGCGAACAGACAAACAGCGAAAGATATAGCTTTTGGACACATGTATGTCTCGAAAAAGAATACGAAGTAGAAATACCGCCGTTTTTTCGCATCACGCAGAAGAAATAGCAGAAACAGCGCGGCTCAATATTGCCGCGCTTTCTATCGTGGGATTCGTGCTTCTTATTTGTACGCGCCTTTTTTTTCTCATGGTATTACAACATGCGTTCTATACTGCGCTTGCAGCAGGATCTCATACATTGTATGAACAATTATTTCCTGATAGAGGCAGTGTGTATGTTCAGGATTCTCGAACGGGTGAAGAATTTCCATTGGCTATCAATAAAGATGTGTTCACGATATTTGTGGATACCCGTAATATAAAAAATGAAGAACAAGCAACCCACGTAGTTGATGCGTTCGCGTCTGTGTTTGCATATACTGATGAACAAAAAACAGATGTCTTTTCTCGAATTAATGGCAGAGACGACCCGTATGAGCCAATAGAAAAAGATGTAGAAGAAAAAATTGTTGATACGCTCAAAGAACAGGATCTCCCAGGTGTAGGATTTGTTCGTCATGCAGTACGATTTTATCCTGAAACAACGTTGGCAGCTCAGACTATTGGTTTTGTAGGAAAAACGGATGATGGTAGTGATATCGGAAGATATGGGATAGAAGGATATTGGCAAGAAGATCTTGCAGGAAGTGGGGGGTTTCTAGAGGCAAGTAAAAGTTTGGGCGGTGGCGTGATACCTTTTGCAACAAAATCGTTTAAACCGGCAAAGGATGGTTCAGATATACTTCTAACTCTTGATAGAACAGTCCAGTATAAGGCCTGTGAGCGTATGAGAGCGGCGATGGAGGAGTATGGTGCTACAAGTGCCTCTCTTGTTATTTTGGATCCAAAAACAGGGGCTATTCGAGCGATGTGTTCCCTTCCTGATTTTGACCCAAACATGTACTCCAAAGTAGAAGATGTGAGGGCCTACAACAATACAACTATTTTTACTCCATACGAACCTGGATCTATTTTCAAACCAATGGCCATGGCAGCAGCGCTGAACGAAGAAGATGTAACGCCAGACACTTATTTTTATGATAGTGGATCAGTCGATGCCAATTGTACCAAACCTATTAAGAATGCGAATGATAAAGTGTATAAAGATTCAACCATGACCGGTGTCCTCGAAAATTCTATTAATACTGGTATGGTTTTTGTCGTCACAAAATTAGGCAAACATCCATTTATGTCTTACCTTGAATCATTCGGTTTTGGAGTAAAAAGTGGTGTCCGATTGGATAGTGAGATTAGTGGCACGATAGATTCGTTGTATGTCAATAAAAATGATACTATTGATTGTTATACGGCAACAGCATCTTTTGGACAGGGAATTACGGTCACCCCACTTCAAATGGTCAGTGCTTTGAGTGCCATTGCAAATAATGGTACCATGATGAAGCCGTATATTGTTCAAGAAGTGCGACATCCTGATGGTAAAATAGATAGGACTACGCCAACGATATCAAAAAAAGTTGTAAGTCAGAGAGCTGCATCACTTTTGTCTGCTATGTTGGTACGAGTGATTGATAGTGGGCAAGCAGGTGCAGCATCTGTACCTGGGTATTATATTGCAGGAAAGACAGGAACCGCACAAATTGCAGGCCCAGGTGGCTATAGTGATGAAACAAATCATTCCTTTATCGGATTTGGTCCTGTAGATGACCCGAAGTTTGTCATGATTGTAAAATTTGAAAAACCACAACGGGCGTATTCAGTGAGTACTGCCGCACCAGTATTCTCAGACATTGCATCATTTTTGATGGATTACTATCATATTCCTCCAGGAAAATAAACACGGCTATTATGCCGTGTTTATTTTGTGTGTGTCAGAGGGCGGAATCGAACCGCCGACCTTAGGGTTATGAGTCCTACGCTCTAACCGACTGAGCTACTCTGACATACTTTTGTTTTACATATCCCTTGTAGCCCGTAGGGGAATCGAACCCCTGTTACTAGGATGAGAACCTAGCGTCCTAGCCACTAGACGAACGGGCCTTCCTTGTATTTCAATCAGTGAACAAGAGTATAAGGAAAAAAGGTGTTTCCGTCAATAGAAGACCCCGTCCATGGAGGAGAACGGGGTCTTCTATTGAGATGACATGTTACATGGCACTTTGGTTGATGCTATCACTTTTTGCCATATGGCCTTTCTTTTTCAAACAATCCTTGAGTGCTTTTCCGGCTTTAAATTTTGGTACCGTGACTGGGGGAATTTGAATTTTTTGGGTTGGATCTTGTGGGTTGACACCTGTACGTCCTGCTCGTGTTTTTGCACTAAATGCTCCAAATCCTGCAATGGTAACTGATCCATCCTCTTGCAGTGTAGTCATCACTACCTGAACGAATGCTGCAAGCATATCTTCTGCTTCCTTTTTTGACACCCCGACCTTTTCTGCGATACGCTCTGCGAGCGCTGCTTTGTTTACTTTTGACATATAGGTAGAATTATATTCCAATAGGCATAGTATACAAACATTGATTATTTATGTCAACAGAGCGGAAATGATGTTATTAATGTTTTTGATGTAGCTAAGGTTTTTAAGGTTCATTACTTTGCAGAAACATGAAATTAAATAAGCTTTCATATCACATGAAAGCTTTTTTAATAGAGACTTTAGAAACATCAACAACCTTAAAAACCTTACCACCTTATTACCGTGCGTACTCTATCACACGTGTTTCACGAATCACATTGACCTTGATTTCTCCAGGATATTGCAATTCACTTTCAATTTTTCGTGCAATGTCTTTTGCCAGATTGTACGCAGCATAGTCATCTACTTCTTCTGGAGTAACAAAGACACGTACTTCACGGCCTGCTTGAATCGCATATACTTTTTCAATTCCAGGGAAGTTCATTGCTGTTTCTTCGAGTTCTTTGAGTCGTGAGACATATTGTTCATAGGTATCACGTCGTGCACCTATGCGAGATGCGGAGATTGCATCTGCGGCCATGACCAATTTTGTAAGCAAAAGTGGTGGGTTTGTATCATGATGCGTGAGACACACTTCAGCAAAGTCTGCATGCATATTAAACTTTTCTATAATTTGCTTTCCAATTTCGGTATGAGCGCCTTCTGTGTCATGATCAATTGCTTTCCCAATATCATGAAAGAATCCAGCTTTTCTTGCATGTGCAGGATCCATACCTACTTCTTTTGCAATAAGTCCTGAAATATGTCCCACCTCGAGGGAGTGGTTCAAAACATTTTGTCCATAACTTGTTCGATATTTTAAACGTCCCACGATCGATGCAAGTTTTGGATCAGATGCAATAATACCCATTTCTTGGAGTGCGGCTTCTCCAGATTTTTTCAGATCAACAGCAAGATCACGTTTTGCTTCTTCTATATATTCTTCAATTTTTGCAGGTTGGATACGTCCATCTTTGATGAGTTTTTCGATAGCTAGTTGACAGACGCGGCGTCGGATAGGGGAGAAGCTCGAGATCACAAGCATCTCAGGTGTTTCATCAATAATGATTTCACACCCCGTCATACGTTCAATCGTTTTGATATTTCGTCCTTCTTTTCCAATGATACGTCCTTTCATTTCATCGCTTGGCAGACTGACGGCAGATCCTGTGGTTTCTGCAGAATGGTTTGAAGCTGTCCGTTGCATGCAACATACCATAATGTCTTGAGCTTTTGCTTCGAGTTCTTCTGCACCAACATTCTCCATTTTTCGTACACGATTCATGAGATCATCTTTGGATGATTCTTCTACTTTTGTGAGAAGTTCTTCTTTTGCCTGGTCTTTTGTATATGTGGCAATAGAAGCGAGTTTGTCAACAACTTCTGCTTGTTTCATTTTAATGGTGTCTTCAATTTGTGTCACACCATCTATTTTTGTCTGGAGTTCAGTTTTTTTGTCTTCAAACTCAAGGAGTTTTTTGTCAAATGTTTCTTCACGATTCTCTAGACGTTGTTGCATTTTGCGCAGTTCTTGACGTCGTTCCTCTTCTTCTTTTTTGGCATCATCGATGACCTTGATAGCTTTTTCTTTGGCTTCAAGAATAATGTGCTGTTCTTTGGTTTTCGCCTCGGCGAGTGTTTTTTCTGCGATTGCTTCCACATTTGTGGCTTTTCCTTTTGCAATCTTCATGCGCAGAATGTACCCAATACCGAGACCAACGAGTCCGCCAACGAGGGCAAGGACAATGCTCATGGTAGATAACATAAAAAACATGTGTCAGGCCATGTTTGAGAAGCGATTGTGGAGTATAGGAAAAAATCCAAGTAGATTAAATACTGGCTTGGAGAATTGTTTTGTCACTGATTTGTGGAGTGAGAAATTTCATTTTTTCGCTATATTCAGCCACAATTTTTCATCTCAGATGCATGGCAGTACTGAATAAATTTGTACAAAGACTATACCATGGTTTTTTTTTATTGTCAATCGGTGTCTTCTTTCGTATGCTATTCATTTGTACTCTCAACAATGAGTTTTTGTAGATGATGTACTGTCACTTTTTCTACCTCTACTGCATCCTCCACCCGATACTTTCCAATCTTCGTTCGACGTAATTCCTCACAATATGCACCCGTCCCGAGGTTTTGTCCGATATCGTGGGCGAGAGTGCGGATATAGGTGCCAGAGGAGCATGTGACTCGGATTTCAATTGCCTTGAGATCTCTCGACTCACTTCGGTCGCTCGAGATGACGTTGAGAAGTTCTATCTCATAAATTTCAATCTCACTCGGCTCCCGCTCTATTTCAATACCTTTCCGAGCCAGAGTATACAGTTTTTTTCCGTATATTTTCTTCGCACTATACATGGGAGGAAGTTGAGATTGTTTCCCAATAAAACTTGCGAGAGTGGCTTTTACATCTTTTTCTGATATTTGATTATTGAGTATTGTTCTTTGTTCACTGAGTACCCCTGTTTTATCATAGGTATCTGATGTCGCACCAAGTCGTATCGTTGCGATATATTCTTTTGTCATACCTTTGAAAGTATCTAGTTGTGTTGTGGCTTTTTTCCCGACACCAACAATAAGAAGGCCTGTGGCAAATGGATCCAGAGTCCCAGCATGTCCTACCTTTGGACGTTTTTTCTGTATAAGTTTGTTTCTTCTGACAAAACCACGAATATACGCAACCACGTCATGGCTGGTCCAGTCGGTTGGCTTGTCGATTAATAAAAAGCCGGATATATTGCTCTGTATTATTTCTTCCATACGATATATTACAAGTTCTCTGTACACATGGTACAATAGTGACATATGGAAGACAACCATACAGACAATAAAAGTTGGGGAGTCAAAACTAACGATGGAACAGAAATTTGGGATGCGCCACCGGTCTTTGTTGGTGAATCTATTACCTGGAAGGACAGGGCAAAACTTTTGTTTTATCCAAAAAAATTTGTTCTCTACCGAGCCATCGCAAAAGATATCAAGAAAAAAAATGTGGGTGATCTCCGAGATCCATATAGAATTCTTGATGTTGGCTGTGGCACTGGGGCTTCTGTGATAGATATGAAAAAATTGTTTGGTCGACATGTTGATGTCGTGGGTGCAGATGTCATGCGTCTCCAAAATGATCTGGCTCGGGAAAATCTCAAAAAATATGGTGTGCATGCAGAGATTGTTGATTACGAAACAACGCTTCCTTTTGAGGAAAGCATGTTTGATGCTGTGTATTCGTCCGATGTGCTTGGTCATGTGCCGGATGTCGCTGCGTGGCTCGGGGAATTGAACAGGGTATTGATGCCAGGAGGACTCCTTGGCATGTTTTCTGAATCGAAGCTTGGCAAGCATGCGTGGCTTCGGAAATATTTGATGAAAAGGGAATTGAACACTGATCCACATGCGGAGTTTCATATTTCACTCTATAGCAAGGATGAATTGATGAAAAAAATTTCTCATGCTGGATTTGATATTCATACCATGCTGAGTACAGTTTGGTTGAAGTTTCTTGTTCATCCAGATGAGCTCTATCCTGCTTTTCAATCTACAAAAAGATTTTTTGTTCTTCGCACTCTCAATAAGTGCCTCTATGTTTTGAAGAAAAAATTACATCCAGCATCGACTGCTGCGGCAGAGTTGTATTCACTCGTAGAATTGGTGACGCTGGGGAGATGGGTAGAATCACAGGGATATGTCATCGTTGCCAGGAAGGATACAACGCAATCAGAATTTGCCGAAGAGTAAATGTGGAGTGTTTCCTCTTGCCAAAATCACATTTATTCTATACCCTTACGTCTAGAATAGATCCTCATACTCTATTTCTCTAATTTCCTAATAATCATAATATATGAACCTTTGGCATGATGTTCCACTGGGAGAAAATATCCCTGCAGAAATGAATGTTATTATCGAGATTCCACGAGGGTCACTCAATAAATACGAGATTGATAAAGAAACGGGTTTGATCGCACTCGACCGTGTATCACATACTGCACAGCCATTTCCCTTTGATTATGGTTTTGCACCACAAACATTGTGGGATGATGGAGACGCACTTGATGTGATCGTTCTTACCACAGAACCGTTGCATCCTGGTATTCTTGTGCGTGTTCGACCTGTGGGTCTTATGAAGATGATTGATAGTGGTGAGAGTGATGACAAAATTATTGCAGTCCCTGTCGACGATCCACGATGGGAAGAAGTGCAAACAATTGATGATGTGAATAAGCATACATTGAAAACCATGAAGCATTTCTATGAAAATTATAAGAAGTTGCAGAATAAAGAAGTCGTGATTCCTGGATTTGAAGGATTGGAACAGGCGGGGGCAGCGGTCTCACGATCAAGCGAGATGTATAAAGAAAAGTACGCAAAATAAATTTATGATGCACAGCACAAAAAACAATCCCGAATATTCGGGATTGTTTTTTGTTGAGAGAGGGGGGGCCGTCCAGCGTTGCATTACGCGTGGACGGCCGGTGGTCGATACATGGGGCTCTTACCTACGTTCACGTGGAAGGAATCGAAGACGATTATCATCCACC
>PFPJ01000061.1:0-9381 GCA_002792995.1 Candidatus Magasanikbacteria bacterium CG_4_10_14_0_2_um_filter_41_10
ACTGATCTTTTTGAGTTGAAGTTGCAGAGTTTGAAAGAAACTGCCGCAGCGTATATTCACATTGTTGTGAAGTCAGGTGTGAAAGCTACTATGCATGAACATATTTTGAATAAAGATTTTACTGGCGTCATTATTGATATAGCGCTTGAAGAACATGCAGAGGTCACATATATTGCAGACCAGCGTCATGAGAAGAATCAGTTTGTCATCGCTCTCAGACGTGCGTTTGTCGGCAAAGAAGCAAAGATGAAGTGGATCGATATTGCGATTGGTGCGTCGATTGCAAATTCAAGTATCTATACTATTCTCGAACAACCACGATCAGTGGGGGAGACGTACGGGTTGTTTTATGGTCGAGAAACGCAATTTCACGATATTACCCACACGACTATTCATGTTGCAGAACATACCGAAAGCAATTTGAAAACACATGGAGTTTTGGAAGATATGTCGAAAACAATTTATAGAAGTCTGATTGATATTCGAGAGCATGCCTTCAATGCCGTCGGTCATCAAAAAGAAGAAACCCTACTTTTATCAAAAAGTGCGCAGATTAGTTCTGTGCCAGATCTGGAAATTGCCAATAATGAAGTCTCTTGTTCTCACGGTGTCTCGACAACAAACGTTGATGACGAATCCTTGTTTTATTTCCAATCTCGTGGTATGGATACTGAGACCGCAAAGCAAGCAATGCTGCAAGGACATCTTGGTTCGATAGTAGATATGATTGAAAACGAAGCACTTCGTGCCGATATCATCAGTGATATTATCCGTCAAACGTAGTATGAAAGATTCTCTCAAACAATATTTTCCACTATATACAAGCTCCCCTGATCTTGCGTATTTTGATACCGGTGCGTCTGCTCTGAAACCGCAAGTTGTTATTGATAAAATACGTGAATACTACAGTTCATATGGCGTAAACATCCATCGTGGTCTATATGAAGCAAGTGATCGCGCCACGACAGAACACGATAACGCAAGAGAAATTGTTGCAACTTTTATCAATGCTGAACCAGAAGAAATTGTATTCATCTATGGAACGACGCATGGACTCAACATGCTTGCAACCTCACTCGGGCAAGAGTTGAAAAAAGGAGATAATATTGTTCTGACAGCGTGGGAACATCATGCAAATTTGATCCCTTGGCAACAGATTGCAAAGAACACAGGCGCTGAATTGCGTTTTGTAGATATTGACGATGATTATCAGCTCGACATAGAAGACGCAAAGAAAAAGATTGATAGC
Organism: Candidatus Magasanikbacteria bacterium CG_4_10_14_0_2_um_filter_41_10; assembly: GCA_002792995.1. Lineage (GTDB taxonomy): Bacteria > Patescibacteriota > Patescibacteriia > Magasanikbacterales > UBA922 > UBA12086. The sequence continues at coordinate 1,250 of PFPJ01000061.1, forward strand.
AATACAAAAATTGTTTCTTTTGGACATGTTTCAAATACACTTGGAAGTCTCGCTCCGGCAAAGGAACTCATCGCACTCGCAAAACAAGTACAGGCAATTACGATTATTGATGCAGCGCAGTCGATAGTTCACTTGAAAACAGATGTAAAAAAACTTGATGTAGATTTCCTTGTATTCTCTGGCCACAAGTTATATGGGCCGACAGGCATAGGCGTGTTGTATGGAAAAAAAGAAAAGCTTGCCCAGCTGTCTCCGGTTATGTTTGGTGGTGATATGATCCTTGATGTGAGCTATGACAGCGCAGAATGGAATGACGTCCCATATCGATTTGAATCAGGAACGCCGAATATTGCAGGTGCGATTGGGCTTGGGGCTGCAGTGAAGTTTATTGAAAGTATTGGATTACAACATATTCAAGAAAGAGAGACCAAATTAACTAGTTATCTCATAAACCAATTATCCTCTTTGCCAAACGTACAAATCATTGGTTCATCAAATCCGTCAAAACATCACGGTGTCATTTCGATTCACATCCCAGGTATTCACACACACGACATTGCAGAGATTCTCAATCGCCACAATGTTGCCATCCGAGTAGGAAGTCATTGTGCTATGCCACTCATGAAAAAATTAGGTTTGCCCGGTGGTACAGCAAGATTTTCAGTAGGCATGTATAATGATGAAAAAGATGTTGACACGGCAATGACATCGTTGAAGGAAGCTATTGATATTTTTAAATAATACACTGTAGTATTAAGTAATATGTAGTAAGTAATACGTTTTTTTCTGTCATGCCGGACTTGATCCCGCATCTTTCCTCACAAGCAACGTCTTTCGTGAGAGAGATCCTGAATCAAGCCTGCCTATCTGTAGACTGGTTCAGGATGACAAATTACGTACTTATTACGAATTACCTATTACGAATTACCTATTACGAATTACCTATTACTGATTACTAATATATGGACGACCTTCTCTACAAAGACATGATTTTGGATCTATACAAGCATCCACTGAATAGAAAAAATCTTGAATCTTTTACAACAGAAAAAAAATCGCACAATCCAACCTGTGGTGATTTGGTGACGATGCAAGTATTGTTTGATGATGATGGAAAAGTAAAAGACATTGGCCACCAAGGAGAAGGGTGTGCTATTTCACAAGCAGCACTTTCACTGATTACGGATAAAGTAAAAGGACTGACAAAAGAAGAAATTATTGCTATTTCTGAAGAAGATATGCTGTCCATGCTCGGTATACCTATATCGCACGCAAGAATGAAATGTGCCCTTCTCGGATGGAACACACTTAAATCAATGATGAGCGAACTATGAGTCTTTCTATACAAAACCTCCACGCAAAAGCTGATGACAAAGACATTTTGAAAGGTGTCAATCTTTCTGTTGAAAAAGGAAGTGTTGTTGTTATCATGGGACCAAATGGATCTGGAAAATCTACCTTAGCAAATACACTGGCAGGTCATCCTACATACGAGGTTACAGAGGGGGAGATCTTTCTTGATGAAGAAAATATTACAGAAGCAACACCAGATGAGCGAGCAAAAAAAGGAATGTTTCTCTCTATGCAATATCCACCGGGGATAGACGGTGTTACTGTTGCAAACTTTCTTCGTCTTGCGATCAATGCACAGCGTGGAAAAACGCAGAATCCTCTGGAAGTACACGCCATGCTCCTTGAGAAAATGAAGGATTTGAATATTGATGAATCATTTTTGACTCGCTATGTGAATGTTGGCATGTCAGGTGGAGAAAAAAAACGTCTCGAAATTTTGCAGATGTCTGTTCTCGAACCAACCTATGCTATTCTTGACGAGACAGATTCGGGTCTTGATGTCGATGCACTTCGTATTGTGTCAGACGGCATCAATCGTTTCCGAAATCCGGAAACAGGTGTCCTTCTCATCACGCATTACAATCGTATTTTGGAATATGTGAAGCCTGATGAGATTCATATCATGATGGATGGAAAGATTGTGAAAAGTGGGGGAGCCGAGTTAGCGGTAGAGATTGAAAAGGTTGGGTATGATGCATTAAAAAAGCTATGATCACAAAAGAAGACGTAGAAGCACATCTCAAAATGGTCATTGATCCAGAAGTTGGACTCGATATTTATACTATGGGTCTTATTCGTGAGATAGATATTCCAGACGATGAACATATTCATATAGAGATGACATACACCACCCCCATGTGTCCTGCTGGACCTGCTATCCAGGATGCTATGCGTGAAGCGATGTTGAATCTTGGTGTAGAACATGTCACAATAGAAGTCAGTTTTGACCCACCCTGGGAGATGCCAGAGGCATTGAAGGTCATGATGGGGCTTTAACATATATAAATACTATGGAATACGATCCACCAATAAATACTGATTCCGACGAAGACATCGCAATGCCCGAAGACATGCCAGATGAGTATTATCAAGGCATTCGAAAAGAAGGGAAGATCCGTCGCATTGTTGTCGACAAGCAAGCCTGTATTGGTGCTATGTCGTGTTCTGTTGTTGCTCCTCTTGTATTTCAGATGGATGAAGAAGATATCGCGTATATTCCAGAAGGGCACGAAGCATCAGATGAAGAAACAATTCTCCTAGGAGCACAGTCTTGCCCTGTCTTGGCGATTCATCTTTTTGATAAAGACGGAAAAAAGATTTTTCCAGAAGAATAATCTCCCATCACCCAGCATATAGCACATATATAGACTAGATAAAAAAAGAACGACACTACTGCCGTTCTTTTTTTCGTAAAGAAATGTTACTTGAGTACTAATCCATTCTTTCCAACATCTACCTTTACTGTTTTCCCTTCTTCAATCTTTCCTTCCAGAATATCAAGTGCAAGTGTATCGAGCAGTTCTGTCTGAATAAGGCGCTTTAGTGGGCGAGCACCCATTTGGGGATCATATCCTTTCTTTGCGAGCCAATCCTTTGCTTTTGTAGACACATCGAGCGTAATGCGTTGTTCTGTCAGTCTCTTGCCAACACGAGCAAGTTGCAGGTCAACGATGCTTCGAATTTCTTTTTTATCAAGAGGATGAAACGTGATAATTTCATCGATACGATTAAGAAATTCAGGTTTGAAATGTTCTTTCAATCCTTCCATAACCTTTTCTTTCATTCTGTTTTCTTCCTGTTCTTTTGATTTTTTTCCTTTTTCTTGAAACCCAAATTCACCACGCTGTCCCATAGCCATAATCACATCACTGGCAATATTACTCGTCATGATGATAACGGTATTTTTGAAGTTTATTTTTCGTCCCTTTGCATCTTTCACATGTCCATCGTCGAGAATCTGTAGCATGATATTAAAGACATCTGGATGTGCTTTTTCGATCTCATCGAAAAGAAGAACCGAATAGGGACGTCGACGAATAATTTCTGTGAGCTGTCCGCCTTCTTCATACCCGACATAGCCAGGAGGGGAACCGATCAACTTGCTTGTCGCGTGACGTTCCATATATTCACTCATGTCCACTCGAACCAAGGCATCTTCGTCATTAAAAAGAAACTCAGCAAGACCTCTGGCAAGTTCTGTTTTTCCAACTCCAGTCGGCCCCATAAAGATAAAGCTGCCAATAGGTTTATTCTCTTCGGAAACACCTGCACGAGATCGTCTGATAGCATTAGAAACTGCTTTAATAGCTTCAGATTGCCCTATAACACGTTTTGAAAGTACGGTTTCCATAGTAGCAAGCTTTTTGAGGTCATCTTGGAGCATTTTATCTACAGGAATACCGGTCCAACGTGCCACAACACCTGCAATATCTTCTTCTGTGACTTCTTCCTTCAAAATTGCTCGCTTTTCTTGAAGATTCGCAAGCTTTTGTTGATCTTTTTTCAGTGCTTCTTCAGTACTCGGAATATTGCCATATCTTATTTCTGCAACTTTTTGCAAATTTCCTTTTCGTTCTTCAATCTCTGCCTGTTGCTTCAGAGTATCAATATCTTTTTTGTATCCGCGGATTTTGGAAATGATTTCTTTTTCATGTTTCCAATGCAATTCAATTTCACCAATATCTTCTTTCAAGTTTGCAAGATCCTTTTTCAACTTTGCTTCACGCTCTTTTGAATTTGCGTCTTTTTCTTTTTTGAGTGCAGAAAGCTCAATTTCAATTTTCATCATCTTGCGTTTCATCTTATCGAGGTCGTCCGGCATAGATTCAATCTCAAGGCGTAATGCACTGGTCGCTTCATCGATAAGATCAATTGCTTTGTCTGGTAAAAAACGGTCTGTGATATACCGACTCGACAGTTTTACAGCGGCAACAAGAGCAGGATCTGTAATACGTACTCCGTGATGCACTTCATATTTTTCCTTAATACCACGAAGAATCGCAATAGCATCTTCCTCACTTGGCTCCTTCACCATCACTGGTTGAAACCGACGTTCAAAGGCTGCATCTTTTTCTATGTGTTGCTGATACTCCTTGATTGTCGTAGCGCCGATCGTTCGAAGCTCTCCACGAGCAAGTGCAGGCTTTAGCATATTTGACGCGTCTACGGCCCCCTCAGAGCTTCCAGCACCCATAATTGTGTGAAGCTCGTCTATGAAAAGGATGATCTTTCCATGAGAATCAGTCACTTCTTTCAACACTGCTTTGAGTCGTTCTTCAAATTCACCTCGAAATTTTGTGCCTGCCACGAGCGAACCCACATCGAGACCGATGACTTCCTTCTCTTTCAAACTCTCAGGAACGTCACCATTCACAATACGTTGAGCAAGTCCTTCTACAATAGCTGTTTTCCCTACACCTGGTTCACCGATCAGAACTGGATTATTTTTTGTTCTTCGGGTCAATACTTGCATGACGCGTCGAATTTCATCATCGCGTCCGATCACTGGATCAAGTTTTTCTTTCCGAGCCCTCTCGGTATAATTCAATCCATACTTTTCCAACACTTGATATGTGCTTTCAGGAGTAGGGGAATCAACACGTTGTGATCCGCGCACAGTTGCAAGGACTTTCAGTGCATCTGCATGCTGAACACCTTGCTTCATTAGTGCATCGCTGATAGGATTTTTATTTGTTAGAAAAGAAAGAAGAAGATGTTCAACACTGATGTATTCATCACCCATTTTTTGTGATTCATTTTGTGCATTTTGAAGGATAAACATCATTGCCTGTCCCATCATAATTTGACCCATGCCACCGCCCATAGCACCAAATTGCTTTGGAAAAACATCAATCATCTGTTGGGTATCCTGACGTAATTCTTCTATATTCACAGTCAATTTTTTGAGGACAGACAATACAACCCCTTCTTCTTGTTCGAGAAGGGCAAGAAAAAGATGAGGTGGTTCCACTTGTGGTTGTCCATTATTCTGCGCAATTTGTGATGCATGTTGCAGTGCTTCTTGCGACTTTTGGGTAAAATTTTGTGGAATCATAGTAATAATACTATATTAGCACTCTATACTAACGAGTGATAATACTATACCAAATTGATTTTTCTTGTCAAGAGTGCTAGTATTATACCATAATTTTGCCAAGCTATGCAGAAAATGCTCGGTGTCAGAATTGACCCATACACAAAAAAAGAGGTCCTGGAAAAAGCAAAAGCGTGGCTATCAGGCAATACCACACATTCTCTCTACACACCAAATCCAGAGATGCTTGTTGAGGCGCATAAATATCCGGTCTTCAAAGAAATACTGAATAGAGGGGATATGAATGTCTGTGATGGTGCTGGTATTGCACTCATGAGTGGAGGAGCGTACGCTCGTTTTCCTGGGGCAGATCTTATGTTGGCACTTTGTGAACTTGCTGAAAGCCAAGGAAGCTCAATCTATCTTCTCGGTGGTGGTAATAGAGTAGCAAAAAACGCAAAAATCTTTTTGAAGAGCAAATTTCCTTCACTGAGTATAAAAGGTGTTCATGCTGGTCCACGTGTAGAAAGACGTACATCTGGACAAGCTCCACTCTGTAAAGTGATCTCTGATGACCATGAAAAATTGCTTGCAGAAATTGCTATGGCAAAACCAGATATTCTCTTCGTAGCGTTTGGTCATGTGAAGCAAGAGTGGTGGATAGATACGTTCATGTCAGAACTTCCTGGCGTGAAGATTGTGATGGGAGTGGGAGGATCATTCGACTTTCTTGCAGGAACTGTTTCCCGAGCACCAAAATTGTTCAGAATAATTGGGATTGAATGGTTGTGGCGATTAATACAACAGCCACGTAGATTCAAACGTATATTTACTGCAATTTTCATTTTTCCATTCCTTGTACTCAAATCCTATGTTATCAAATAGCGCAAGCACATTACTCAGAAAACTGAGCCAAAAGAAATTCAGAAAAGAATTCGGTCTTTTTGTTGTGGAAGGAAAAAAGGGGGTGCAGGAGGCACTCGACAATGCAGATGTTCAACTCATCGTTGTAGAGGAAAGCGCTATTGATAGTGATATGGGAATCATTATCAGCTATGCAGAAAAAACAGATATTCCCGTTGAACGAGCAAACAAGCGGGAAGTCACAACAATAAAACAAACAGAAACATTTCCCGGTGTCATGGCAGTAGTAAGTATGTCAGAATCTTCACTCGATGAAATGGTGGACGAGGAAACTATCATTATTCTGGATCGAGTAAATGACCCTGGCAATCTTGGCACGATTATCCGGACAGCCGATTGGTTTGGTGTACATGCGATCATCCTTTCGGAAGGTTCTGTGGATCCCTACAATGAAAAAGTAGTCAGAAGTACAATGGGATCGATCTTTCGCACCAACATCTATCAATCTGAATATATTCTAGATACAGTTGAATTTTTGAAGAATAATGGGTACAGTATAGCAGTTCTTGATATGGAGGGAGATAACATCACTCAGTTTCACGCAAAGAAAAAACAAGTCTTGTTGTTTGGGTCAGAATCTCATGGTGTGTCAGAAAAACTACTTCCATTGGTAGATCACGCCTACACTATTGCGGGGACCGGACAGGCTGAATCACTAAATCTTGCTATTTCAGTAGGGATCTCGTTGCATCAAATAAATATGTAGGTATGAAAAAAATACGAACTCGCATTCCACCAAGTCCAACCGGTATGTTCCATGTCGGATCGCTCCGAACAGCTCTTTTTGATTATCTCTATGCAAAAAAAGAAGGTGGTGATTTTCTGCTTCGCATCGAAGATACTGATAGAGAACGGCTCGTTGAAGGAGCCACAGAGAATATCGTCGAGTCACTCTATTGGGCACACATCCCACCAGACGAAGGTGTTATGTTGAATGATACGAATGAAATTTCGCAATCGGGTACTCTGGGTCCGTATATCCAGTCAGAACGTCTCGATATTTATAAAACATACAGCGATCAGTTGATAAAACAGGGGCATGCGTATTATTGTTTTTGTACAAAAGAACGATTGGACGATTTGAGAAAGACGCAAGAAATCAATAAGCAACCAACAGGATATGACGGTCAGTGCAAAACACTGTCAAAAAAAATTGTCCAAGAAAAAATTGATACGGGTACCTCCTATGTTGTTCGACTCAACATGCCCGATGAAGGTGTCACAACATGGAATGATATGGTGCGTGGCGAAGTTTCTTTTGAAAACAAGCTCATTGATGATCAAGTACTGATGAAAGCTGACGGATTTCCCACCTATCATTTGGCTGTCGTTGTTGACGATCATTTGATGGAGATTACCCATGTCTTTCGAGGAGAAGAATGGCTCAGTTCTACCCCAAAACATATTGTTCTGTACACCATGTTTGGTTGGGATATTCCAGAATACGCTCACTTGTCTCTTCTCGTGAATGAACAAAAACAAAAACTCAGTAAACGCCATGGTGATGTATCTGTATTTGATTTTACAAAAAAAGGATATCTTCCCGAAGCAATGGTGAATTTTGTGGCATTTCTTGGCTGGAATCCAGGTACTGAGCAAGAAATATTTACCCTTGAAGAATTGGAAAATGCTTTTGACTTCAAGAATGTACATAAATCACCAGCCGTTTTTAACTACGAAAAACTTGATTGGTACAACAAAGAATGGATGAAAAAATTGTCGATTAAAGAACTTGCAAAACGTGCATTGCCTTTTTTTGAAACACACGAAAACCTCGATACACAAAAACTTCAGGATACACCCTTTTTTGAAGGTGTTGTAA
>PFPJ01000061.1:9426-11158 GCA_002792995.1 Candidatus Magasanikbacteria bacterium CG_4_10_14_0_2_um_filter_41_10
ATACTCAATTTTTGTTTGCAGACAAGCTTGAATATGAAACGGCACTGTTGCAATGGAAAAAAAGTGATTTGCCAGATGCAAAAGAAAAATTGACTCAACTCAGCGAATTTTTATCAACAATTGATACGTCTAGCTGGACAGAAGAGGGGATAGAGGACCACATCATGCCTTGGATAAAGGAACACGAGTTTGGCGTCGGTGATGTCCTCTGGCCAACACGCATAGCACTCTCTGGCCAACAATTTTCTCCAGGACCATTTGAAATAATGGCAGTTCTCGGTAAAGAAAAAAGTTTGGTACGTATAGGGGAGGCTATACTTATCATTTCTTCATAGCATCTACAAAAAGACTATGCTATACTGTACACATATACAGTATACGTATGCATTCAATAAAAAAAATACGTTTTTTTGTTTTTTTTCTGATAGCTATGGGACTTGTGGGAGCCCCAGTTTTTGTGTATACCCAAACAGGCATTGGTGGAAATAAAGAAGAAATTGATACTCTCAATGAACAAATTGCAGCCAAAAAAGATAAAGTGAAGCAACTAGAAGACAGTATAGCTGCATACAAAAGAAAGATAGAACAAACACAACTACAGTCGACCTCTTTGGCAAATCAGATGTCTGTTCTTGATAATCATATTGTGCAAGTTGAATTGGACATCCAAGCAACTGAACAAAAGCTAGAAACCCTAGACCTAGAAATTCAAGCCTTGCACCTGAGTATTGGTGACAAAGAACTCACCATAGCGAGACAGCAACGTATTATTACAGAATTTATACGAACACTCCATGAACAGAGGAACCGTAGTATGCTCGAAGTCCTGGCTACTTATGACAACTTTTCTGATTTTTACAATCAAATAGAATATGCACGTACGATTGAAGAAGATCTCGGTAAAAATACACGTGCCCTAAGAATCGCAAAAGAAGAGTTGCAGACCAAAAAAACTGCGAACGAAGAACGAAAAGTTGCTTACGATGCATTGAAAACAGAACTTGACAATAAAAAGAAAGACTTGGAAGGACAATCATTTGCTAAAGAAAATCTACTGGCAGAAACACAATCATCAGAATTGAAATACAAAACCTTGGTTACCAATCTCAAATCTCAATACCAATCCATTGAAAGTGATATCACAAGTATAGAACAACAAGTCCGTTCAAAACTTGAATCACAAGATAAAATAGATGACACATCCTCTTTGCTTGATGGGCAATTGGCATGGCCATCACAAAGTAGATATATTACAGCCTATTTTCATGATCCTTCATATCCATATAGAAATGTATTTGAACATAATGCTATTGATATAAGAGCATCACACGGTACGGCCATCCATGCCGCAGCAAGTGGCTACATCGCACGTGCAAGAACATGCCAAACATCAAGCTGCTATGCATATGTCATGATTGTTCACTCTGGAGGTCTTTCTACCGTATACGGGCATTTGAGTAAGATATTAGTAAGTGCTGATCAATTTGTTACCACAGGAGACCTTATAGGCTATTCTGGCGGAACGCCTGGAACGGTGGGAGCGGGACCGTTTGTCACAGGTCCACATCTCCATTTTGAAGTCAGAAAAAATGGTATTCCCGTAAACCCCTTAAACTACATGGTAAAAGATTACTAACAAAAATATACGTCTGATAAAAAAACTGTTCATATATATGATGAACAGTTTTTTGTTTTTTAAGCATAGTGATAGAAAAAAGCGACTTAATGGACA
>PFPJ01000073.1 GCA_002792995.1 Candidatus Magasanikbacteria bacterium CG_4_10_14_0_2_um_filter_41_10
TGGTATCACTCACAAATAACAGCCGTTTCAAGACGTCAGGACTTGCATCAGTGAGAGCGATATCGTTGATCTGGAGAAATGGTAAATCATCGCCTGTGCTTCCACTTTGTCCAGCATCTGCACAATAACTAAATGAATAATTAAGATCAGTATCACGATAAGGTTCCCATTGTTCACCATTTCTTGATGGCCAAGGATTTTCACAAAACTTCGAGGTCAAAGATACATTTCCCTTAAAGACATTTCCAAGTTGGTTACTTTCAGTGCTTTGATCTCTCGTGATGATAGCTTGTGCGACAGCAGTCACATTTCCTTCAACATTCGTCGATCCCATCTTAGTAAATTGACTCGTGGAACTTGCATTGTCTGCAGGGATATGAAATATCGTACTTTGTTGAGGTTGCCATTCCCAACGCCAACTATACGCAGGTGTTGAGACAATTTTTTGACCTTGCACAGTAACGGCATCAGCACCAAAACTGGTTGAGGTATTTGGTAAAATAAACAGATGACTCGTAGGATCTACAAACACCTGATCTATCTTACAAATTTCAGTACCAACTTCGAATGTCCATGCATCTGATATAACACTCTGTGTTGGATGTTTGATCCCTACCCCATTGATATCTCGAATACCTGCCATCCCACCACGAAGAAGGACAGCATATGCAGTATGTTCCGTCTCACTTCCAATGGCATGTGGCAAATAAAGAGGTATGGTGAGAGAAGGTTCGGTTACATCAGTCGTTAGATTTCCATCACTACACCATGTATGAATATCAGAGAGTACTACATCTTTTGCAAACACTTTTTGTACTAACGAATAGAAAAAATTCTTTACACCTTGCCAGAGTGATGACCAAAATCCATGCGCACTTGCATCAGCAACACCACTTGGCAAATGCAACGCAGTACTCACTTCAAGCGTAACATCCGTGCCACCAGCATCTGCACAATTTACACCACTATCATAATATCCTCGTGCGACAATGGCATTCCCCGCAATACTTTGTGGATCCACAGTCTTGTCAAACGTGACACTGATGTAGGTATTGCGACAAATAGGAGGATCTCCTGCTCCATCAGCAGGATATTCATCTGTACGCATAGGTCGTGGATAACAACATGAATTGGTGGCGACACCAAGTCCGTTTGGTCCAATTTCCCCATTCGTAGGAAGCACACAGTCATTATAAAATCCATTTTTGGGAGCTTCATATTCAGTAAACCCACATTGGAGTGTGTAATCAGCATGACCCGTTACACTTTCTGCAGGTATATTGGCTTCAATTGTTGTTTCTTGTTTATTATTTTCTGTTGGGCCTTGACCAACGGCAGTAGTAAGTTGTTGCCCTCCCTGTTTTGAAGAATCCACAGACTGAGGAATCTCACATGATGCATATTCACCCAAACCAACGACACCATCACCACAGACCGATGGAATACTATAAAAAAGTGATGATCCACCGAGCAAACAAGAGGACGTACAATCTTCCTCTGCGGGATCACACAGTGGAGTTGCGCTCTCACACGTACTTTTCAAAAGACAGGTATCAGAACAATTAGCAGGGAGGACTCCATCGACCGCTTCACACTGTTCTCCTGATTCCGTTCGTCCATTGCCACAAACGCTCTTGGCAGCCTGACATGCAACATTGATATCATTTTCAGATACATATTGGAATTGATTGTCTGCATGCGACGCACACCAATCTTCCGATATTGGTGTCCCAATATGAAGACATGCACGGGAACAACCAATAGCAGATCTATTTGGATTTGTAGCACCAGCAACAAAAGGAATACCGATATCACAGGATTCTTCGAGTCCCACAAGCCCATCACCACAATACCCACTCGTATTAGGATTGAAATTTTGTGAGGATCCTTTTTTGAGACAGTCATTTGTACAATATGGTTGCCACGAAACCAACCCAGCACTTGTCCGGACACTTGCGAGAGGATCGCACATTTCTCCTCCTGTTGCGATAGTATTATCAAGAGCGTGTTCTACAGGATTATTCACTTCATGTTGGACACTGCCACAATATGGTTGTGTATCGCTATTTTGGACAATTCCCGGTCTGAGACAAGACAATGTACACGTCAGGCCAACGGTTTCACCATCAACCGCAATGTCACAATCCTCACCCGCATCCACAATACGATTGCCACAAATAGGAGTTGTTTTTTCTTCAAAGGTCACATCACTTCCGAGGGGCACGCAAGAACCACTGCAATATCCTGAACTTCCCGTGAGAGATGCTGCAAACTGCGTAGTGGTCGCTACCGCAGGAACTGTGGAATCCCAACGATAGGTATACGATGCTTGTGAAAGCTCTTGTCCTTTTGGACTACACTCATTTGGAGCCCCGTATGGAATCGCAGTAAACTTTGTCTTTTGTCCTATATATGTCGCAGTAAATGGATGAGGTGTGACAGAAACATGATCGACACCACACAAGGTATTGTCATCTTTTGTACGGAACACCCATGAAAAAGGTATGAGTGTCTGGCCATCCCGCGTATCCAAATTCACTCCACCAAACGAAAGAATCGCAGAAGTCATCTCCACTTTATAATATGAATTTGGATCAAGGAGTGGCACCGGAGTAATCTTGACCTCAAGCTTGCTGTCAACATTTATCGATACGCCAATTTCCGACAGGTCGGTACAATTTGGATCAGCACATTTGTATACCTTGATACCACTATTGTATGTTGAAGGATCCATGTGTCGGCTAAAGCTTGCCTTGATAATAGCATCACGGCACGACGCAGAGCAATTTGGTTCGTATGACACAACATGTGGTGGACCAATATTGATAAACAAGGTTGAAGTATTTGCTTTGATACCATTAGGAAATGTGTTCTGAAGGTCCAGCCCCACAGTACTGGCGAATGCACCAAATGTCACACCGTCAGCAGCTTCTTCGATAGCAGTCGAAGTTGCCCGTGTATCTGCATAGTCTATTGAAGGAGCTATAGCAATTGTTGCTTTTGTTTCTCTATTTGAAGACCAATTCCATCCAAGATCATCAACATTCAATACCGTACATTTTCTATCTGCTCGTCCTTTTAAATAGTAATAAAATGGAAGGTCAGCATTTCGTACATCAGGCAACGGACCAATTTGTGTGACTGTTTTTTCAGGCGGAGTGATATAGGCACTATTGAGACTACACAAACCAGATCCTGTTTGAAAATCATAATAAAACGCAATATCGGCATCGGTATATGCTGGATTTTCAGGAACTCTATCAACACGCAAGGGAGTACTCGTCGAATTTCCTCCCCCAACATCTTGTGCGATAGATGTGACACCAGTCGTGAGGAGAACGCGGTACCACGTGTTTGGCTCAAAATTTGGCGCTATCAAACCACGTGATTGTTTGATAATCAACACAGTTCCATTTGTATCAAACTGCTGTGTCAAATCCAAATCAGTAACCCTGTCAGCAGGATCATAGGTACAGTTAATAGCACTATCAGTCGAACCACAGGTATACATGAGGACGTTACCAGCATCAGCTGTAATAGTTGCAGGGTCAATATCAGTACTGAATGCAACTTCTGCAGTGGCATTCAAACACATTTTTTCTGAATCTTCCCATTCTACAGAAGGGACAGGAGAAGGATTCATGGTATCTCCAATACTATTACACTGTACGAGCACATACGGAACTTTCGGTGGAATACCCGTGGTAAAACGCCATACATATCCAGAACTTCGTACATCTCCTTCACAAATAGTCTTCCATGAACCTGCATCAGGTCCTTCTGGACAACATTGCAGATTGGTACCCGCAGGTGCAGTGCTTCCTTGAATACGACAATCCGTGACAAAATAATTGACACTGTTTCCTCGATTGTTATTTGCCTCGATAACGATAGGCCACTTTCCAAGTGGCATGGTTGGGTACCGACTCGCTGGAACATTCGCAACACTCGAATGTATCTGTGTTCCTTGTGTGTTTACATTCCAACGATCATCTCCTGAACTACTATTCCACTGTATCCATGATGAAGATTCTAGATTCGATACAGTACTCGTGTCGCTAATATCACCAGAACCATTCCAAAAATATAAAGATGGGTTTGTCGTAAAATTCTTTCCACTAAACAAAAGCCCTGGATGTTCTTCAGGCAAAAGAGCAGGACCTTGCATAGGATCGAGCTCACAAATACTTGGTTTTTGAGCACCATTTTGTATTGACATCGTGTCGAGTGTCCCATCTGAAGTCAACCCATTGTCTGCACGTTCGACGGTAACATAATAATTCCCCTGACTTGAAAAATCATCAGGAATATTCACAATAATTTGAGAATTCGTCCAAGTATTTTTACATGGTGCTGGAGGTACCTCGAGCTCAATACACGTATCATCTTGACTGCCATGTGTACACGACGCTTCTGCGGTTCGAGAAATATATACGTAACCAGCCAACCCAAAATGATCTCCAAAAATAGTCACAAAACTCCCAGGTGTTGGGTCACTTGGGTCAATATCAGTAATCAATGGTTTTACATCAGAAAGATCTGGTTGAGAAACACGAAATGGTACACCATTACTTATTTCTTCTCCTTTTTGTACATGAATAAGTGGATTGCCAGGTGCAATCGACAATGGAACAATGGAATGAATCACACTTGCAGTCCATCCAGACTCAAAGATCTCTGCAGATATAGGATCTGATCCTGTTATACCAAAGGTAAGATTGTCTCCAGTTTCTTGTGTATCACCAAACCCTGTCCCAATTGCACGAATCGTTGTCCCAGGAGGACCCGCTTTATCACCCATATGCAAGATGCCCTGATCTTCATCCACGACTACAGCACAGAGTCCTGGTCGAACCGTAGTATTGAAACGAAATAATCCATCTTCATGCGCAATTCCCTCAGCATCAGTATAGATAGGCTTGACCCCAAAGGTATCATTTGTCGCATCTGTTTGATTTGTTTCAGTATTGGTAATACGAATAGCTGCTTCGCTTACGGTGCCATCAAAATCAGTGTTGTCTGGCACTTCGGCAATGATATAGGTATTATTCCAAGAGCTGCCCGTCAATACATCACTACACTCAACCACATGGGCAGGAATCCATCCGGTATCATCCGTACCAAATTCAACAGTCCCTTGTTGAAGTCCAAAGTAATATCCACGAATAGTCACCCAATTGCCAGGCGCACCATCCATAGGATCAACAGCTGTAATATTTGGTTTGGAAACACATTGCCCCTCAAGACACAAACCACTCGCACACTGGTAATTTTCAGTACAGGCACCATCAGTGCCACATTCCCCTCCTTTATCAATAGCATATTCGCCCAACAATACGTCTTGTTCACCATTGAAACAATGATTGCCCACAAGTACAAATGTACCTGTCTGAGTCTCAGATACATGATGATCAATATCCCATGTTGTCAAACTATACTGATACTGTTTTGGCGCACCAGCCTGCCGTATAATTCCTGTTGAGAAGAAAAAACCTCTGCTAAACGAATAAGGATCTGCCGAGGACATCGTTGAAGACGGTCCTCTAAACATATCAAACGGTGTTTCAGATCCATCCGTTGCTTCGAGATGAAAGTGAACATACGCAATACCATTGTCGTCATTCGTAGAACCGACAAATGTATACGTCTCCCCTGCTGGTATATGTGGTTCTGGATCCGTAAATATACTATTCGTTTCAGGATTGATAATACCAACTCCTTGCCACGTTGGATTTTCAATGTCATTTGCTTGTGTGATCGCACCAAACGATGCTTCTTTCATCCCCTCAAACTGGCATGCCGTACCTCCAAAATTGATACCTTCACCATCTGTCGCCACAACGGTATCATTGATGGTTGCTGTGTACTCTCCCAATGGAATACATTCCGTCGCCCCAACATAATTTTCCGCACTACACTGAGACGCGACATCGCCAACGAGTGGCATTATCGCTTCTATTACCTTATTATCGGTGCCAGGAACAAAGTGATACGTGAAATTACGAGTAACATCCACTGACGTGTCTTTTTGTATAAAAAATACTTCATTTGCAGGAGTTTCCACAGACTTCGTAAAGACTGCACGTATCACAATATTATTGATATCAGCCTTATCCCTGCTTGGCGTAATACTCTGTGCGACAAATACATTGTCACATGGATTATAGTTGCATGTCTGCACATCGGTACAGGTAGGAGGTGGATTGGTATCACCAGGATTCACCCCACCCGCTGCAGCATTGAGTTTGAGCAAAATAAACTGGACAATCGCAAATGAAAAAAATACAATGGTCAATCCTATCAACGCATTTCTCAAAATCATTTTTGCTTGTGATACTTTGTCTTCGTTCCCATTTGATGTCATGTAGACATACCCACCGTACAACACAATAATCACAGCGATAAGTCCGAGAAATCCAAGCACTGCACGGATAACTTTTACAATCGTAATATCCAATGGTTGGCTACTCAACGCAATTCCTTGATCTTGGACATTCTGCAGACCAAAGTCTGTCTGTGCATGGACAGTGTTTGGAACAATAGAAAAAAATAAAAGAAGAACTAATCCACTGAATAGAAGTGTTTTTACAAATGTTTTATATTCGTGGAAAAATGTCATACTTTTTTATTGAAATTTTGTTGGACTCACACTAGGATTTCGAAATAACTCTACACAGGTAGTCATATCTTGTTGTTGTTTGGAAACACCTAAATTTGTACTGATGCATCCAGTATCCGTACTACTGGTGACATCAATAGACGCAGGGATACATGCTGAAATATCTTTAATACTGCCATCGTCATTATAAGTTATATCACATGCAGGTGTACTGATATCTCCTTGTGGTTCAGTTGCATCAGGTCCTCTGCCAGGATACATACAAAATTGATTCATTGCTTTGACCGTTCCAGGAATACTAGGAAAATACCAATGATCTATCCCAAACATACCAAAAGGACGCGCAGGATGTTCCAAACGGAGAATAGTTTTTGTGATATCATCCGTCTTCACATCCTCAGATCGTTGCATTACCCCAAGTCCAATAGCTGAATCAGGATATTCTAAGATAGAAATGTTATCAAAGGACATCATTTCTTTGCTAAAATAAATTTGTACCGGCGTAAGTGGACCAACCCCAGGCTGATCAATGCCAGGTGATACTTTTTCAATATATGGTGCTTGTGTATCAATCACATTGTCCACAGTAAAATACCACCAATAGTTATCAGGAGAAAGTTCTTGTGAATCTATTTTTTTTGGATTGTTTATTGGTGGCTTATGGCGCGGAACAGTGGTTGTTGACACAAGAAAATCATGTGCACCAGGGAGTACACTAAATCCAGTGAGCTCTGGTGCACTGTCCATTGCATTAGTGGCAAGGTCTTCGACACCATCAAATAATCCTGCTGATACAAAGCTATCACCATCAGGATTGTCGAGAGATGCGGTACGAGCAAGGACAGCATATTCTTCGGAACATGTTTTATCCGAGTCAGCACAATTGGTAGGTAAACAATAGATAGGTTCCCCACAACTATTGATACCACATTCTTCATTTGATACAAATTCAACACTCCTATACCCATTGGTAACCTTCCATGATCCTTCTACTGCTATAGAACTTGCTTCCCCAACACCTGCCTGTCCTCCTCCTGCATCCGAAGTGACACGTACCTGCAAAATTGGTTGATTGACATATTGGACAAACACAACACCATCACTATATGTGAATGATGGCGCGGTAGAGCCATTGAAAAAGGCAGCATCAGTTTCTGGATATGAAAAAAGGAATGTTGGTTGCAGTGGTGTTTCTTTTATCGACAAAGCCTTCATAGCACCATATTGTCCTGCAAACAAAATATCATCTGCAATAAACAATGAACCAAGAGCACCTGCAGGTGATCCAAATAGCGTAGGATCATTTATATTCAATTGTGTAATAGCTGAGTTTGAAGATGGCTGTGAGGCATCGATAATTTTCATATCTTGTCCAGTCGCGATATACACCGTCGTACCATACACAGCAAGGTCTGTCGGTGTCTGACCAAGTGCCAAAGAAGCAACAAGGTTTGGTGAGGTAGGAGTACTTATATCAACAATATCCAGTGTTTGAGCGGTATCGTAGATGATGTAAAGTTTATCCCCAACGACAACACTCTTTTTCACTGATGCACCAGCTGTACTTGCCACAGTAGCAACAGCGTTCAAAAAAGTTGCAGAGTCTGGATTGATGTCAATGACATGAACGCCATGATCACCATCCGCAACATACGCATATGCCCCAGAAATAGAAATCGTTGTAGGATACACAAAGAGATCATTGCTTTCCACAAGCTGTATTTTTGTTTGTGCGTCAAACACATGTAATCGTACACCGGCAACAATGTAGATTCTGTCTGCATCAATAGCGAAGCTATGTAAATCGTTGTTGGTGACAAACATCGTATCTACAATCTCAGGACTATCTTTCTGTATTGTTTTTATACTATTGCTATCAGCGACATACAGAAAAGTAGCATCAGTAGCCATCTGTACAGAGGAAGGATAAAATTGATTGATGCCACCAAGCAGTCTTGTTGTTTCGACTGGTGTTGTTTGTGTTTGAACAGGTTGCGTACTGATCACAATGTTATGAAAACTAGAGTTTGGTCCCAATATTCCCTGCACCATCATAGGATCCACAGGTTCATTGAATGTAATTTTTAGTACTCTATTTTTTTCTACGTGTTCTCCTGGATCTGGCGAGACATCGACAACATACGGTGGTGTCAAATCTACTTCTGTATTCGTTTGAAAATCCCAATAATAATTGGCCTCTGAACGCCCAGCAAATACACTATCGCCATTTACATTTTTGACAGTATTTGCAATAGTCACACGATGCCACTGATCAGATTCTTCGTTTCCAAGCAACGTTCGTGGTTTGAATACAAACGTATGCACCACACCAGCTCCTTCATAAGATGCCAATGCGGTAGCTTCAATAGTATCACCTTCTATCGTCCTTTCATCTGACAATCTATTAATCGACACCACCCCAGCTTTCAAGGTGTCACAGACACGCGTCGTTAGTCCATTTTCATCTACCACATCAGTACAGTCCCCGAAAGTATCTGATCCATTGGTATCATCAATAATTGATGTTGGATCAATCTCATCAGTAAAGGTTACAACAATTTTGGTATTTCTATAGACATCGGTTTGATTTGGTTCGGGATAATGATCTTTTATTACATCTCCGAGTGAACCCACACCTACAAATGTTTGCTTCCCTGGCGGTTGTTGTTGAGAATGTGGAATAACACCTGTCACACCACCGAGAATATTTATAACAAATTGGACGATAATAAAGGAAAATAAAATAACCGCAGTTCCAATCACTGCATTTTTGATAATTACTTTTCCTTGCTCAACTTTGTCTTCGTTGCCAGCCGATGTCATGATCGTATATCCTGCATAGAGAATCAGAATAACGAGCACTACTCCAAGAAATCCAAGCAATATCCGAATTACTCGAAGAATAATCAATACGATAGAATCTCCCGAAAGGGCAATCTGTTGGTCTACTCGCGCAATACCAAAATCACCCTGTGCACGCACGACTGAAGGAAATAATGAGACAAGCGTCAATACACTCAAAGACACAAAAAGTGCTACCAAAAATGGAGCACGCCCTATGTATATACGGCGTATTGATGTGAGTATACGTCTCATGAGATGAGAACAATAAGATATACATCAGTATAGCAAAATTTTGCATTTCAAACAAAGTTTTTTAGGGAGCAGATGTGTGGATATAAAAAAAGACCATCAATACTGACAGTCTTTTTTTATATATACAGGTATATGTTATTTCAAAAGTTTTGCAACGACTTCTTTTACTCGTGTTCCATCAGCTTGTCCTTGTACTTTTTTCATAATAGAACCCATGGCTTTTCCAATATCTTGAGGAGATGTCGCACCTATCTCCTGAAGCGTTTCTGACACAATACGCTCAAGATCTTCATTACTCATCTGCTCTGGCAGGTATGTTTCGAGAATAGCGATGTCTGCACTATTTTGTGCCACCAAATCTTCCCTTCCACCAGCTTCAAAATCAATATTGGCATCTTTCAATTGTTTTACTTGTGTTGCGAGGACATCGGACACATCCTGCTCAACAAACGCATCCCCTTTCTCAATCATCCTATTTTTGATGGCAGCCATAGCGTTTCGCAAAACACGCACACGTTCTGTATCTTTTGCCTTCATGGCAGAGATCATATCTGTTTGTACTTGTTCTTGGAGTGACATAAAAAAATATAATAAATACTACGATAGAAAAAACTCCGCATACACGGAGTCTCTTCGTTTATGAGACGCGAGAAATGTCGGCGTCGACTGGAAGTTTTCCAGTTTTTTTCAGGTAGTTGAACTTTGAAACTTTTTTTGCAATTTTGATGGCATGTTTTTTACCAACGTTCTTGCTCTTCGTGGGGATAAAATACTGCACTTTTCGTGCTTGCAAAATACTCCCAGAATTACGCCATGACTGTTTTGTGCGGCGCATGAAAGCTTCAAAGGACTCCCCTTTTTTTCTTTTTACTTCTGACATGTATTATTCACCTCCTCAGGTGATTAAGATAGATAACGAACGTATATTACTCTCTATCGCAGAGATTGTCAAGAGAAGCAAAAAAGTCTCTTGTCTATAACCACCCCCCCTACTTCACACTCTCAATAGCATCACCAGTGTCGTAGGTTTCTGT
>PFPJ01000014.1 GCA_002792995.1 Candidatus Magasanikbacteria bacterium CG_4_10_14_0_2_um_filter_41_10
TTGCATACGTATTTGGTGGCAATGCGACGGTCATTGGTATTGTCTTCCTTATTCTTATTGGTATTATTCTCAGTACAGGAAAATATATTTATTCAACAGTCGAACACTTTTCAAAAGGTATCATCATGATAGGCGTACCTGCTATTGTGATTCTCACATTCTTTCTCGCAGATGTGTCTCAGGCAGGCGAACTGCTTCAGGGACTTATGGGAAAAGGAAACGGCTATTGGTTTTTACCAGTTGGGATTCCCCTTGCTTCTTTTCTCGCTGCATTTGCATTTAGTGGTGCCGCTGGCAATTTGAATCTTGCACAGTCAAGTTATATCCGAGAAAAAGGCTATGGTATGGGGAAATATATGGATAAAGTAAAAAGTTTGTTCTCAGGACAAAAACAACACATAGATCTCGAAGGATATACATTTGATCCTACTGTAGAAAACATGGATAGATTTTCTGGATGGTGGAAACAAGTAAACAAAGAACATTTTCTTGTGTTTTTCCTCACCGGCGTCATTACCGTCCTGCTTCTTATTTTACTCTCATATGCAACGACTTTTGGGACTGCGGGAAATGCCCAAGGCATCCAATTTGTCATCAATGAAGCAATAGCTATTGGCAAAGGTACGTTTCCTCTCATGGGAACGTTTTTTGCGCTACTCATGGGAATCATGTTATTTTCTACACAATTTACCGTACTCGATTCTACCAGTCGCATCATCTCAGAAAATTATGCAGCAACAAAACTTGGCAAAAAAATATCTCATCCGCTCTCACGCTATTACTACATATTTTTGTGGGTACAGATTGCATTTGGTATCATTGTCTTTCTCTTTGGATTTACAGAGCCGCTCACGCTTCTCATTATTAGTGCGGTCTTGAATGCATTTTGTATGTTTGTCCATATTGCACTCGTGAATGTACTGAATATAAAAGAATTGCCAAAAGAAATCCAAGCATCACTGTGGAGAAAAATCATTTTGCTTATTTCATTTTTGTTCTTTGGTATATTTTCGGCACTAACACTTTGGGATAAAGTATTCTAATTATGAAAAAACTCATCAAATTGCTCTCTATTTTTCAACTCACCAAAGAGCAACCACTCACAGGCTACCTCGCTGCAGGGGTCAATATTCATGATCTCCCCTCTTTGGCAGAACATCAGTACACTGCGGCTGTCATCGGCTATTTTATTGCACACAGAATAGAACAAGCTGGAGGCAAGATAGACGGACACAAACTAATTCTTATACTCCTCTTTCATGACCTTGGGGAACTCTTTGGCGGAGATGTTGCAGCACCACTGAGTAGAAAATATCCAGATCTAAAAATTCACAAAGATAAAATTGGAGAAAGAACGATTCAGCTTTTGACTGAATTTATGAATGAACAGGAAAAGCAAGATTTTCTTTCTGTGTACGACGAAGGAGAAACCGGGCAGTCTGATGAAAAAATAGTTGCAAAAATTATTGACCAGATTGATCACCAATTCTTTTTTGAACATCACAATTACGATAGCAAATTTCACTACGGCATAGAAGATTCTCGTCCTGGATTTATCCAAAAATATATTGTAGAAAAAACATCATTGATACAGGATCCAATAACAAAGAAAGTCATGGATGACTTTCTTGAAAGTTTTGTTCATGACTTTTACCAAAAAGGATTCCAGCCTCGAACGTTGCTACTTGACGATGAATAGTTGTTCACTTCTTCTTTTTACTAGTATCTACTAAAGAGAAGAAGAGACACAGCGCCGACGGGGGTGTCGGCGCTGTGCGTGAGAGCACGAATTGCAGCTCTCAGTCGTCCACGAAGTCATCGAGCGTGAAAGTCACGACAGGGAGCTCCCCCAGCTCGGCCTTGACGTAATTGACCTGCATACATCGGACGACAAGGAGAAGTGCCAGCGCGAGGTCATCGATCTCGAACTTCTGCGCTACCTCGATCTGGACAGTTCCAACCTCGTCATCCACTTTAGCTGTGAAAGACAGCAGACGTCGCACGAGATGGTCGGTGATGACCACCAACTCAACTTTGCCGTCGTCGTCTTCACCGCCGACCCAGATCGAGCTGATGTACTCGAACGCTGCCGTTTCGCCATGCGTGGGCATGCTTCCTCCAATTACCGTCCAACTGTGCAACGCCACCATGGCGCTACCTCAGCAGAACGTACAAACATACACAAAAAAGACGTCTCTGTCAAGAGAGACGTCTTTTTTGTGTATGTACAGATTACTTGTTTTTTTTATCCCGTGCTTGTTGTTCTTCTTTTTCTTTCAGCTTTTTACCAATATTCTTCCCCAATTGAAAAAGTCTCTTTGTTTCTTCCTTTTTGTTCTTATCGTCATCATCGTCATCATCGTCATCAGGCTGCTTGGAAGCAAAGAGAAATGAGGTTCGTTTGTCGTCGAGGGGGCCACCTACCATATACATGAAGCATATGCTGATCGGTGTCGGTTGTCAAATCACTGTTTCAAATATATTCAATATATCAGCTCCCTTTGCTTTCGGCAACAACGCTTGCAGACGCTTTCCTAGTTCATCACGTTCTTTTTTATTTTCAAGCAATTCTCGAATTTTTTTTGCTAAAAAATTTCCATCGGCAGTATCTTCGTCTACAATTACTGCTGCATTTGTTTTGGCAAGATATGCCACATTGTGTTCCTGATGACCAGGTTTTGGAATCAAGATAGACGGTTTTCCCAGGGCGGCAATCTCAGAAATCGTTCCAAATCCACCACGAGAAATGACAATATCAGCAGCAGCATAGGCATCCTTCATCTCATCAGTAAAGAATGGAAAAATATGATAATAATCAAAATGCTTGACCGCTCGCTCCACAAGTTCTTGTGGGCGCTCTCTGCCGGTGAGATGCACTACTTGTGCATGCCCCTTCAGATGCTGTACAGCTTCCACAATGAGCTGATTGACACGTTGTGAGCCAGTACCACCACCAGTCACAAAAACAAGGGGTAGCGATGAATCAAGGTGAAATCTCTCTATTGCGTTTTCCTTCGAACCAGCAAACACGTCACGACGGATGGGATTCCCAAGCCAGATTGTTTTTTTCTGTGAAAATTGCGAGGTGGACGCTTCAAGAGCAGTAGTAATTTGCGTTGCACTCCGAGCCATCAATCTATTGGACAACCCAACCACCACATCTTGTTGGTGAATCCACGTCGGAATACCAAGCCACCACGCAGCCCAATGCACAGGGACAGAAGTAAATCCACCCGCAGAAATACAAATATCAGGACGTTCACTCAGAAGCAAACGAAAAGAAGCAAACAAACCACCCATTATCTTGAATAGATCAATAATATTGAGTGGAGAAAAATAACGACGGAGCTTCCCACTTGGAATAGGAAAAAATAACATATCATTTTTTTCCACAAGCACTTTTTCTGGACCATGCGCTGTCCCGACCCAAATAGCGCGTGCTTCTGGGTGAGCTTCGTGGATAACATCCCACATGGCTAACAGTGGTGTGACTGGACCGAGTGTACCGCCTCCTGAAAATAATACTTTCATACTATACAAATTATTCGAGTGAAGACCCTTCGTGATCCCACCCATATTCTCCGTAGTGAATATTTTTTTCAATTGCGTGAAGTGCAACTACTACTTCCGGAATAACATTGTTTGGTAAATTCTTTTTATCAAACCATTGCATATCACCAGATTTTTCTGGTTCCATATTGCGAGGCTCCCCTTCCCAGTGTGTGGCCACAAAATAGATATCAATATATTCACGTTCTATACTATATCTATGCGTTATATATGCCACTGATACATCTTTTTTTGACACTATCACACCAGCTTCTTCTTTTGCTTCGCGAATCACTGCCGAAGTGGCACTTTCATTTCCATCGCTATGTCCTGCAATGGGTGTGTAATATCCAGGCATATACCGAGTATTTTTTCGTTGCAACAGCAATATCGATCCTTCTTTTTCAAAAATGAGATACACGGCAGAAAATATTCGAAAACGTTCTTTTTTCATATCATTACACTTGCTGTTTACTGACATTGACCACAATACCCACACCGGCGAGCGCTACCATAAGTGCCGTACCACCATGACTCACAAATGGGAGTGGCACACCAGTCAATGGAAGGAGTCCTACCATAGCACCAATGTTAAGAAAGGATTGAATCATAAACCAAGAGATAATCCCTGCTACAAGAAATTGTCCAAAGGTATCTGGTGCATGTTTTGCAATCCTAAACCCACGAAAAGCAATATACACAAGCAAAAAAAGAAACCCAACAGCGCCAATAAATCCAAGTTCTTCTGCCATGACTGCATAAATACTATCTGCATGCACTTCTGGCAAATATGCAAACTTTTGCCGAGATTGACCCAGACCCAGTCCAAACACACCACCTGACCCAATTGCCAAAAACGCTTGATTGATATGGTATCCTTGTCCTTGAGGGTCAAGTTCTGGATGCAAAAATGTAGTAAAGCGCGCCGCACGATACGGTGCTGCCCAAATCATAACAAGAAATAACAACACGCCTGCTAATGAAAGCATCAAGAGATGCGAATACTTTGCTCGACCAAAATATAGCATCGCAAATAATATCCCAAACAAAATTGAAACGGTTCCAATATCTGGTTGTAAAATGACCAGAACAATAGGAATCATTCCCAAACCTAAGGTCAAAAAAAATCCTTCTTTAAGTTTGGTAATCGTTTCTCCCTGATGACTCATATACGCCGCCAAAAAAATAATACTCCCCAACTTTGCAAACTCTGAAGGTTGAAGAGAAAAACTCCCCATCACAATCCAACTATGTGCTGACGTCCCAAGAGTTGAACCAATGCCTGGAAGAAAAGGCAACAATAATCCACCGATCATAAACACAAATATCATCATGGCAGATCGTTTCCACAAATGATAATCCACCTTTGCAAAAAGGTACATAGCAATAATACCAGGCAAAACGCCATACAAGAGTTGACGCTTTACAAAAAAATAACTATCACCAAACCGCTGTGATGCGACCACTGAACTGGCTGAAGTAAGAATGACTAATCCAAACAAAAATAACACGACCATGGCCATGAGAAATTTGTAGTCGGCAACACCAGCATGTACCTTCATAGACACCTATCTATACGTTGAGAAAAACAAGAAGGGCAGTGCTAACGAGAAGAAACATATTCACGAGGACAGCAACAGCATTGAGCAGATATGCAGCGAAGTGATCTTGTTTATACAAAAACCAACCAAGCAATGCATTGAGAAAAATGATGAAAAAACCAGCAACAGGAAGAGACAATACATTGTACCACGACCCCACAAGATCAACGCCAAAAAGAATATTATAATGCAAAAACACCTGTCCTGTACTAGGACGGATATTATAAAGCAACCATATCCACGAAGCGATATTGAACAATAACGCGAGGCTCAGGAGAATGAGATTCTGCTTTTTCCTAAGATACAGCTTGAGAGGATATATTTTCATACCAGCAATAGTATAGCGTGTTTGACGCCTCTTGACAATTTCCTCAGTATCCCATATAATGCTCGCATTCTTATATTCCGACATGGTCAGCGACGAGACTCTGGCATAGGAGGCAGAACTCGGGCAGCGCACTATGTATGACTACGCAGTCACGTAGCATCTAGTGATAAGAACCGTACTGAAACAAGTGTACCTTGTTTCTCCACATATATGGCACATAAAAAGGCCGGTGGATCTACCAGGCTTGGACGAGATTCCAATCCACAGTACCTCGGCGTGAAGCTCACGCATGGTCAATTTGCCAAAGCAGGGCAAATCATTACCAGACAACGAGGAACGAAAATCCACCCAGGCAAGAATGTTGCTCGTGGAAAAGATGATACCCTCTACGCACTTGTAGCTGGAATCGTCAAATTCACAACCAAAATGCGCAAGCGTTTTGACGGGACACTCCGCAAAGCAAAATATGCGAGTGTGGTCCCACTAGAAAAAAAATAAGATACGAAAAAATCCGCCGATAAGGCGGATTTTTTGTTTGTAGTAAAAATGTGTTTGCCCGTCCGTGTTCACCGAACGCAAAGGTTGGCAAACACGGACGGGTGGCGCAGAGAAAAAAACATACCACCCTGAGTATTTTTTGCCCTACTCCGCCATGAAATCGAGCCAGTGAGCGCAGTAGTGCCCCACCGATTCGCCATCGATTTTGTCGGGCATGGGCTCCTCCCCCGCCACGCCAAAATCCTTCTTTGCCTGCTTGCCCCTCAGCAAGCAGTCTTCGACAGGCCCCTTCTCGTGGTTTCCGTAGAAGCAGAAGAAGCACGTACGAGGTGTAGTGATGCGATCACTGCCTAGCACATGTGAGCCTATGAACTGATTACCACGAAGTTCATCAGGCGCACCCGACCGCCGCCTATCAAAGAGTTTCACGAGTTCGTCCCTCCAGTTGAGACAAATAGGTGTAAAAAATTTCACACCCTGAAAAAGAAAAAAGAAAACACCCAATGGTGTTCCTGTAAAGACAAATTGTGTTTGAGAATACTCATGATTTCGCACAGGCACACTATGTGCTGCAAGATTTTTCCTTTTGCAGGAGATGAAAACATGAGTTTTAAAGATAGTGAATCCTAACACAGCAAAGCCATCATGTCAAGTGTTATTATAATGATTGAACAAATTCATCAATTTTTTTGCTATATTTAGACAAAAAATATGAAAGGTCTTCCGTAAAGTGATCCTTCTGGCTTTCAAATTTTTCTTCTAACAGATTTTTTTTAAGATATAACATTCCAGCTGCTTCCCTTTCAGAAGGCTTCACAGAACCTGCAAAGACTCCAAGATAAAAATAATATGTATTCGCTATTGCACGTTCTGTTTCATCAAACATCTTCTTCGAATTATATGTTTTTGAATCTACAAAATAGACAAAAGCGGCGTCTCGTATATGACCTTTCAAAAGTGTATACGTCTTTTCAAATTCATCTTTTGAATCTAATACAAAAGACGGAACAGACAATTCCTGAAGGGTCTCAGCAAGCACGGTATAATTTGAACTATCACCAAATCTAATATGTCCACCAAGTGTTTTGTCAAACATTCCGGCATTGTGTGCTTTGCTTCGGGAACGCTTCTGGAGCATGATCTCACCGTCCGGCGTAAACAAAAGAACCTGCACAACAGCAACAGAACGAGTTGGTTTCTCCCCTGCTTTTGCAAGAGCTATTTGTTCTTCATAAAATTCATCCCGATCCATTGGAACAGGCTGTGAGAGATCCTTGAGTTGATAGGTAGTAACTATTTCTGACATACGAAAATATCCTAGCATAGCTATGCAAAAATTGCTATACTTCTTACATGTTATCTTCTGCATTCACATTTTGAAATTACGTATGTCCGACCCAATTCATCATATAGACAAACGAAAACGCGTCAATGCAAAAGCTGCGCTCAAAAAAAAATATCAACCATATCCACACCCAAAAACATTTGTCTCCATGATGGATCATGCTGTCTATGGCGTCAGTATTCTCGCCCCTATCGCAGGCAGTACACAAGCAATAAAAATATGGGTAGAACAAACAGCGGCAGGCGTATCACTGACGATGTTTGGATTTAGTATTATTGCAAATATTTTTTTACTTACATACGGTGTCATTCACAGAGCAGTCCCAATTGTCATTATGTATAGCCTCTGGTTTGCTGTGAATACGTCCATCGTTGCTGGTATTCTTATATATGGATAATCCTTTTGTCATCTTCAGTCTTGAAATACTCCGTGTTACAGGTATCCAACTTCTCAGTGTATTTGGTATTTTTTTCTTTTTGGGATTTCTCCTCTCATTGTTTGAATCATGGACAAACCACAACTATCTCCAAACGTTTGGATGGAAAGGAATTTTGTGGACGGCATGGCTTGGGACACCGTTTCATGAACTTGGTCACTATATTTTTGCAAAACTCTTCCGCCACAATGTCGAAGAAGTGGCTCTCTTCGAACCAAATGCAGAAACAGGTGGTCTAGGTCACGTAGAACATAGTTATAAAAAATCTAGTATATATCAAACACTTGGAAATTTTTTTATTGGGGCGGCACCGATGCTGTTTGGTGTAGGTATATTGACCCTCCTTGTCTATTTCATCCTGCCAAACGGCAAAGATATTCTCAATGTATTGCTCGATTCTCGTCACTCACTTGTGTCTCTGCTTCAAACGGTACCTCAGGTATTTCTCATGATTTTTTCAAAAATAAATATGTCATCTTGGTACTTTTGGCTCTTTTTGTATATCTCGTTTGCTATCAGTGCACATATCGCACCGAGTTCATATGATAGAAAAGGCATGTGGTCTGGCTTTCTATGGATAGTCATTGTCATGCTGTTGGTCAATATTACAGCGATTCTTCTGAGACAAGACATTACCTCGTATGTCCTCCGCTCAGCTGGTTATCTCAATATTTTCACAGCGATCACTCTCTATGCGCTTCTCATGAGTATAATCCACTATCTTTTTACCCTCTTTATCTTTGCCCCTATTCGCATGATAAAATATAAATACAATCATCCTCTCAGATAAATAATATCTATGCTTGCAGAAAAAATAAAAAATATCCAAGCGCTGTTACGTACACAGCACATTGACACACTATTCATTGGCAATATGGATCATCAAACTCATGATGATCTTTTGTATTATCTGTTGCAAACACATCTCGAACTAGGCATCATGACTATCCCACAAAAAGGGATACCAACACTGTATGCAATTCCTTTTGAGCAAGAAGAACTTCAACGTATGTATACAGATATTCGTGTTCTTCCACTACAGGAACGCATCTCAACACTTATCAAAAAACTTCCCAAAAAACGTATTGGATATCGCCCATCATCACTTCCAAGCATGTACAAAAAATCAGGAATGATTGCATTGAAAGATGAAGAATCTATCATGGCAAAAAAACTGCCAAAAGAAAGACAACTTCTCAAAAAGGCAGCACAGATTACAGACATCATTTTTGCTGATGTTGTGAAGCAGTGGGCATCTTTTCAAACAGAACAAGATGTTGCTACCTATATCATTCTCAAAACAATAGAGTACGGTGCAGAACCATCATTTTCACCGATTGTGGCGAGTGGCACACGTGCCGCAAATCCGCATCACACGCCAGAAGCAAAAAAATTGGTACGAGGGTTTTGTGTGATAGATATGGGAGTGAGATATCGTGGGTATTGTTCTGATATGACACGTACAATCTACATAGGAGCACCCACAAAAAAAGAATCTGAGGTCTACAATCATCTCAGAAAAGTACAGCAAAAAGCTATTGCATCCTGCACTATACAGACCACTATTTCAGATATTGCAACACAATGTCGTACAGACCTTGTAGAAAAACTAAACGCCTACTTTGTTCATTCACTTGGACATGGACTGGGCACACAGGTACACGAATGGCCAAGAATTTCTACAAACGTACAGGCACGGCTGGAAGAACACATGTATATCACGATTGAGCCAGGTATCTATATCCCAGGCAAACTGGGAATCCGAATCGAAGATGATGTTTTGATCACAAAAAAAGGTCCACTCGTCTATACAACGACCTCTAAAGAATTGATTTTGGTATAAATATCAAAAAAACACTCCAGTATATCTGAAGTGTTTTTTTTATGTTCTTTATTGTTTGAGAACCAATGTCTGAAGCATGGCTTGAAAATCTCCTCGAATTTCTATATTCGCCTCGTCCATATACCAGCCAGTCCCAAGCAATATATATCCGTCATATGCAACAGCAATGGCATCAGCAGATCCGAGACCTTCCCACGTATAACTATACCCCGTACGTCCATCTATTTGCGTCTCAGTCAATTCTGTGTCTTCTGCAACATTCGTCATGTTCTTATTTTCTGTAAGCCAGTCAACAAGCGAAAGATTATTTGGATTTGCATACAACATGAAGGATATATTTGGTCCACCTTCGAGACTATCCGCATAGAGATCGATATCCGAAGCTCTCATGAGGACAATTTGTTCTTTGTAGGTTTCATCAATATCGGTATTAACACTCATGACCTTGTATCGTGTTGGATAGATAAACGAATAATCATACTTGGCACTCGTATACTTTTTTGTCGTGGCATCAGCAATAGCATTCATTTTTTCTTCTTCAGCCTGTTGCTTTGCTGTATCTATCCCCTGCTCTATCTCGCCTATTTTTCCAGTCAATTTATTTTCGAGTGTACTCAACTTTGACACCACGGAATCTGTTTGTTTTTTTTGATACGCATATACACCGACCACTGCAATGAACAAGATAATAATAAAAAATAACAATGGGGAATTACTTCCATGTTTTTTTTGTGAAGATTTGTTCGCATTTGAAGACAAAAAAACTCTCTCAGGTGGAGAAGGTGGTGTTTCCTTTCTTTCGATAGGCGCAATGACTTCATCAACGAGAATTTTTTTCTTTCGTACTATTTTCTTTGGCATTTCTTCAGAAGAAGATGTCACTTTTCTTTTTTTTGGAGGCATAGAAGAAGATCAAAAATGAACAACGTATTGAAAGTATACACTCAACGTCGAAACTGTTCAACCATTGCAGTGATTCTTGCTGTTTCACCTTCGACAACAGGACCATCATATTCTCCTGCATGTGCAGAAACACTTTTGTATACAGGCGCTTTTTGATCGAGATGAAGATTGATTTGAAATCCATCATCAAGCATATCGATATATGCATGAAATCGTGGATATGGCACTCCCCGAAGAAGTCGCGTGTAACTTCGTTGTCCTTGTCGATTTACCATTTCTCCATAGCCACATCGTTGCATGATCATGCGAGGATGTTGTGAGTATGTTCCGGTACATTGTATTTTCATAGTACATCTTTTCCTATAGCTTCAGAAATATGAGTAAACCCATTTTTTTTGAGTAGTTTTATAAGATCACGATTGATCTCACTGATAAGCTGTGGCCCTTCATAGATCATACCAGTAATAAGTTGCAGAAGTGTAGCCCCTTTTCGTATTTTTTGATACGCGTCAGCTCCAGAAAAAATTCCTCCGCATCCAATAATAATTTTTTCTTTCCCTACTTTTTTGTAGATATAGGCAATCATATCATCGGACGCATGTTCAACCGCCTTGCCACTGAGTCCTCCTTTTTCACCGTGTTCTTTTTTCAAATTTGTACAAATAAACCCATCGATACTATATGTGTTACTCAATTCGATAATCTGATCCAAGTGTTCATGCGTAAGATCTGCGGCAAGTTTCAAAAACGTTGATTTTGTAATATGCAACGCATGATACGCCTTCAAAAGTTTTTCCAACCGAACAGGATCAGAAAAAGG
>PFPJ01000083.1 GCA_002792995.1 Candidatus Magasanikbacteria bacterium CG_4_10_14_0_2_um_filter_41_10
ATGCGTTGTTCCCAAATATGATATAACAGTGACATATTGCTTCATTTTTTTTCTGTACGTAGCCAAAAAATAAAAAAGTATATTGACGAATTCGTATGTTTTGTGTATACTATTTGCTTTTTTAAAATTTTGGCTAGTTTTAGCCAAAATTGTCCACATTTTGAAGCAAAAAATAGATTGACAATCATATGAGAGTCCTCTATACTATCGACGCTTCAAAAATAGTATGGATTCCCTTGATATAGAGCAAGAACAATTGAGACATAAAACATTTTTATCGATGTTTCGTATTTTACTTATTTTTGGTATTCCTGCTCTCGTGGCATATTTCCTCGGAGGATGGATCGATACGACGTATCACATGAAGCCCTATGGCACTCTTGCTGTGCTCGGTGTTGCTTTCGTTCTTTCCTGGACACTCACAATACGCATGTATTTTAAGATAGATAAAGCATTTCGTGAGTTGCGACAAAAACAGGAAATGCAGGAAAAAGAAGAAAAGGCTACGAAAAAAAATGAACAACAATAATTTTATGTTTTTTCAAGTACAGTCTGAACAACCAGGAGTGCAACCAGAAATTATTTTTTCTGTTGGTTCACTTCCTGTTACCAATGCCATGTTCATGGGGATGTTCATGACTGTTATTTTTTGCTTGTTTGCTTTGTATACACGAAAGTCATTGCGACTTGTCCCTTCAAAATTTCAAACGATCATAGAAATGGCATTTACTGGATTCGCCAATCTTATTGAACAAATTACAGGAAATAGAAAAGCGGCTGTAGAACTTTTGCCACTTATTGGAGCCTTGTTCTTGTTTTTGGGATTTGGGAATCTTTTTGCATTATTGCCAGGATTGACGTCTATTACATACAAAGGTATCTCGCTTTTCCGTACTCCTACCAATGATTTTAACATGACCTTTAGTATTGCACTCGCTATGGTGTTGTTGACACAACTTGCGAGTATGCGAGCATGGGGTTTCTTTGGCCATCTTGGAAAATACTTCAAGTTCAAAGATTTGTATTATGGATTCAAAAAAGGTATTGGTGCAGGATTTCTTTCCATCATCGATTTTTTGATTGGATTGCTTGATATTGTTTCGGAAGTCGCAAAAGTAGTTTCTCTGTCCCTTCGTTTGTTTGGAAATATGTATGCAGGGGATGTGCTTGCTGCTATTTTGCTTGGGGCATTTGCAGCCATTGTCCCAGTACCATGGCTTGCAATGAATCTGTTGGTGGGTATACTTCAAGCAATGGTCTTTGGATCATTGACTGCAGCATATTACACACTTGCTATCGAAAAACCAGAAGAAGCAGCTACCGCGTAACGTCACTATGTTGACTTCGCTCTCTAAGTAGTATGTCACTTGGAAAGCAGAGCTAACTTAGTAAGTAAAGTTAACCTATACACATATGGACGCAGAATCAGCTCGTCTTATTGCAAAAGGACTTTGCACCATTACCATGGGAGGATCTGGTATCGGTGAAGGGTATCTTATTGGAAAAGCGCTCGAGGCAATCGGTCGTAATCCAAAGATGGAAGGAAGCATCTTTTCAAAGATGATCATCGGTGTTGCTCTTGCAGAATCGACTGCAATTTACGCATTCGTTGCATTCTTTATCGTATAAGATATACGCGGATCTAGAGCGCAGAGAAGATGCTCTGCGTTCACATTCACGTATATCACATGAATTAATTTGTATGGAGTATATATTAGGTATTCTTGGAAAAATTGGGTTTGATTGGCGAATGGGATTGTTTAATCTTATCAATTTTCTTGTTGTATTTTGGTTGTTGAAACGATTTGCATTTGGTCCGGTGATGAAGATGGTCGACGAACGTCAGCAAAAGGCAAAAGATGCTATCGATAATTTTACACAAGCAAAAACAGAATTACAGATGGCAGAGCGAAAAGCACAAGATCTTATCGATGCATCAAAAGTAGAAGCAAATAAGAATATTGAACAATCTCATCAAAAAGCAAAAGAAGCAGGAGAACAAATGAAAGAAAAAGCAAAAAAAGAAATAGAACTTCTCATTGTTCAAGCAAAACGAAATATTGATATAGATAAAAAGGAAATGAAAGAGTCCCTCCGAAAAGATACGGTAGAATTGATTGTCCTCGCTGTTGAAAAAATTATGACAGAACGATTGGATGAGAAAAAAGATCTCAAAATGATCCAAGAGATTCTTGCTACATTGAAATAATTGTATGGCAACATTGTTACCAAAACAATACGCAAAGATTCTGTATGAGCTTACGAATGGAAAGTCGGGAAGTGATCTTGAAAAAACAGTGGAAGCATTTGTGACATTTCTTGTACAGGAACGTGTTATTACCAAAAAAGAATATATTTTGACTGCCTTCAAAGAGTATGCAAAAACGCAGGAAGGTATTCAGAAAATTCTCATTACAAGTGCAAGAACTATGTCGGATAGTCTCATAGAAAAGATTGCACATATATTTGGAAAAAAAGTAGAAGTCGACACCGCAATTGATGCGTCACTGATCGGTGGTATTGTCGTACGAAGTGGAGATACTATTCTCGATGCAAGTGTGAAAACACAGTTAGAACAATTACAAAGACAACTTTCATAATATTACTGTATGTCATACACAGATAACGTCATTCAGACGCTCAAGAAAAACATCGAACAATTTGAAAAACATGTACAGACCGAAGAAGTCGGTACTGTGATTGAAGTAAAGGATGGTATTACCCGCATGACAGGATTGACCAATTGTCAATCACAAGAAATGCTAGAATTTCCAGGTGGAACATACGGTATTGCCCTCAACCTCGAAGAAGAGACCGTAGGTGCCGTTATTCTCGGAGACTACACGCATATTAAAGAAGGGGACGAAGTTAAGCGTACCGGACGTATTATTTCTGTTCCTGTTGGAGATGCGATGATTGGCCGAGTGGTCAATGCTATTGGTGTCGCTATTGATGGTCATGGAGATATCAACACAAAAGAATTTTATCCAGTAGAGCGAGTAGCTCCGGGTGTCATGACACGTGAACCAGTCAACACGCCGATGCAAACAGGTATCAAAGCTATTGATGCATTGATTCCTGTTGGACGTGGACAGCGTGAACTTATTATTGGGGATCGTCAGACAGGAAAAACGGCGATTGCTATTGATACTATTTTGAATCAAAAAGGACAGGACATAATTTGTGTCTATGTTGCTATAGGACAAAAAGAATCAAAAGTCGCACGTATTGTCAGCAAGTTGCAAGAAGCGGGTGCCATGGAATATACTGTTGTGGTTTCCTCTGGTGCGAGTGAACCTGCCCCAATGTCATATCTGGCTCCATATAGTGGCTGTGCCATTGCGGAATATTTTGCTGACAAAGGAAAAGATGTTCTTATTATTTACGATGATTTGACGAAGCACGCATGGGCATATCGCGAAATGTCACTGCTCTTGCGTCGTCCACCAGGACGAGAAGCATATCCTGGAGATGTCTTTTATCTCCACTCACGACTTCTCGAACGTGCATGCAATTTGAACGAAAAGTACGGTGGTGGATCTATCACTGCACTTCCTATTATCGAAACACAAGGTGGAGATATTTCTGCGTACGTTCCTACCAATGTTATTTCTATCACTGATGGACAGATCTTCTTGGAAACCGATTTGTTTTACCGTGGTATCAGACCAGCGTTGAATGTAGGGTTGTCTGTATCTCGTGTTGGAGGAGCTGCACAGACAAAGCCAATGAAAAAAGTTGCAGGAAGTTTGAAACTTGGTCTTGCACAGTTTCGAGAACTCGAAGCATTTGCGCAGTTTAGTTCTGATGTAGATCCTGAAACAAAAAAACAGATTGATCGTGGTCGACGTATGACCGAGCTTTTGAAGCAACCTCAGTTTTCTCCGATGCCAGTAGAAGAACAAGTCGTTTCCCTCTTTGCGATGGGAGAAGGATACTTCGATGATTTTCCTGTAGATAAGATGAAGGAAACAGAAGAAACATTCCTCACATTTTTCCGTTCAGCGAAGTCATCACTGCTCGAAGATATTCTCAAAGGAGATTGGAGTGATGAAACAAAGAAGGCTGTACAAAGTGCTTGTGATGAATGGAAAAAAAGTTTGTAATATAGTGCATTCACCAATAGAACGATAAAGGTATGGCAGTCAATGCAAAAGCAGTAAAACGACGCATCAAATCGGTCACCAATACAAAAAAGATGACCAAGGCAATGGAGATGATCTCTGCTGTCAAAATGCGCAAAGCCGTAGAAACAGTGCAGCATACGCGACTGTATGCTCGTCTTGGGCGAGAATTGATGGAACATCTTGCTCATCTTGATGAACCAAATGTACCACTACTCGAGCAACGTCCCGTACAAAAAGTACTGGCTATTGTTATTAGTTCCAATCGTGGGCAATGTGGAAGTTTTAATGCTAATTTATTCAAGAAAACAAAACTTCTTTTTGAGGACAAAGAAAATCTTGGTGCATATCGAAATGAATTAGGTGTGGATGAAAAAAGTAATGGTCAATTTGATATAGACATAATCGCTGTTGGGAAAAAAAGTGTATTGTTCGGGAAAAAATATGGCTATAATGTCATTGCTGCGTTTGACGAACTATCAGAACGACCTTCCTATGAAGACATTCGACCGATCGCAAACATGGCAATAGAAGGATTTTCTGCAAAAACGTATGACAAAGTTGTAATCGCGTTTACAGAATTTCAATCAAGTTTGGTTCAAGAAGCAAAAGTACGACAGCTGTTGCCATTTTCTGCGAAAGAATTGGAAAAGATGACACAAAAGCTTCCAACAGAAGAAACCAACACGAAAGAAGGGGCATATCCCATTGAAGGATATCTTTTTGAGCCAGATATTGATGTGATTGTGGAAGAAGTTTTGCCAAGACTTGTTGAAATCCAACTGTATCAAGGTATTCTCGAATCATCCGCAAGTGAACATAGCGCGCGTATGGTTGCGATGAAAAATGCAAGTGAGAATGCGGGAGAAATGATTGATGAGTTGAATCTTACCTACAATAAAGCACGACAAGCAGCTATTACACAGGAAATCGCGGAGATTGCCGGTGGAGCTGCTGCGTTGGAATAATTTAGTATAGTGGTATTATTACATTTGTATGAAACACAATATTGGAACAATTACACAGATCATCGGAGTCGTCGTTGACGTTCATTTTGATGATACGATTCCTGCAATCTACAATGCACTTGAGATTCAGATTGATGGAGGAAAAGGAAGACTTGTCCTCGAAGTACAGCAACATGTTGGATCACACACGGTCCGTGCGGTTGCCATGGGAGCAACCGATGGTATTGGGAGAGGTACAGAAGTCATCGATACGGGAGCACCAATTTCTGTTCCTGTTGGTCCAGAGACGCTTGGTCGCATGTACAATGTGATCGGAGACCCAATCGACGAAAAACCAGTTGTAAAAACTGCCAAAAAATATCCTATTCACAGAGAAGCCCCAAGTTTTGAAAGTCAATCACAAAAGACGGAGGTATTTGAAACAGGTATCAAAGTTATTGACTTACTTTGTCCTTTCTTGAAAGGTGGAAAAGTAGGATTGTTTGGAGGAGCTGGGGTAGGGAAAACGGTTATTATTCAAGAATTGATTCACAACATTGCACAGGCACATGGTGGATATTCTATGTTTGCCGGAGTAGGGGAACGTACCCGTGAGGGAAATGACCTCTATCGAGAAATGGAAGAATCTGGGGTATTAGAAAAGACAGCACTCGTCTTCGGACAAATGAACGAACCGCCAGGAGCACGTGCACGTGTTGCCTTGACTGCGCTTGCCATGGCAGAATATTTTCGTGATGAAGAAAATCGTGATCTTCTGTTGTTTATTGACAACATTTTCCGTTTCACTCAAGCAGGATCTGAAATGTCTGCGCTCCTTGGACGTATGCCTTCTGCTGTAGGATATCAGCCAACACTTGCAACAGAAATGGGAGCACTTCAAGAACGTATCACCTCTACAGACAAAGGTTCTATTACTTCGGTACAGGCTGTCTACGTACCTGCTGACGATCTTACCGATCCAGCACCTGCAACAACCTTTGCGCATCTTGATTCTACTGTTGTATTGAATCGTTCACTTGCTGAGCTTGGTATTTATCCAGCTGTTGACCCTCTCGATTCTACTTCGACAGTACTTGATCCTCAAGTCGTCGGATTAGAGCATTACAATGTTGCTCGTGAAGTACAACAAGTGTTGCAACGATACAAAGATTTGCAAGATATTATTGCTATTCTCGGTATGGAAGAACTTTCTGATGAAGACAAGCTTGCTGTGACCCGTGCTCGAAAAATTCAGAAATTTTTGTCACAACCATTCTTTGTTGCAGAACAGTTTACTGGTATGCAAGGAAATTATGTCAAAGTAGAAGATACGGTTCGTTCATTTCGAGAGATTCTCGACGGAAAGCATGATGACAAACCAGAACAAGCATTTTATATGAAAGGTGGCATCGATGATGTAGTTGCTGCTGCTCTGGAACAAACGAAGTAAGAGAATATATATATGAAGTATATTTTTCTTGTAGGATTTGTATTTTTTGCTGGCGTCGGGT
Source organism: Candidatus Magasanikbacteria bacterium CG_4_10_14_0_2_um_filter_41_10 (assembly GCA_002792995.1). GTDB lineage: Bacteria > Patescibacteriota > Patescibacteriia > Magasanikbacterales > UBA922 > UBA12086. Next base: position 6,583 of record PFPJ01000083.1, read on the forward strand.
GCTCACAGGTCTCAGAACCAACATCAGAACCTCAGAAATCTGAGGTAGAACAAACTGTTGTAGTGCCGCCTTCAGATTTAGAAATATCATCCACTACACCGCAGGAAGCCATAGCGCCGCCATCGATAGAGGAAAGTACTTCTACACACATAACACCATCTATGCAAACATCATACAGCACATTGCCAGGACAAACAGATCTCGCATTTCAGTTTAATGCTGTTGTGTTGCACACCAATAAGGGAGACATCACCGTATCGTTGTTTGCAGACAAATCACCAAAAACAGTCAATAATTTTTTGAATCTTGCACAAGCAGGGGAGTACACTGGTACAAAATTTCATCGAGTCATAAAAGATTTTATGATTCAGGGTGGTGATCCATTGTCAAAAGATGATAGTAAAAAATCTTCGTGGGGTACAGGTGGTCCAAACTATCGTTTTGAAGATGAGTTTAACGATGTCCCACTTGTTCGAGGGAGTCTCGCCATGGCAAATGCTGGTCCAAATACAAATGGATCACAGTTTTTCATTGTAACGGCTCCTGAAACTTCATGGTTGAATGGCAAGCACACAAATTTTGGTGTTGTCACAACTGGCATGGATGTGGTGCAAAATATCGAACAGTCTCCTACTGGATCACAAGATCAACCTATCAGTCCTATTGTCGTAGAACGTGTTGACCTTGTTTCTCTCTAATGTTTAATTTACAGGTATGATTACCTTCAAGATTGTTACTCCAAATGGAGTTACATACGAAGACGATATAGAAAAAGTCACTATCCCTACAGGAGATGGCGAAATTACGGTTCTCGAAGGTCATGTTCCATTGGTATCGACGCTGAGTGCAGGAGAAATACTTGTACACAAAAATGGTCAAATTGTCCATCTCGCTGTGTCTACAGGGATACTCGAAATCAGACCAAATTCAGAAGTGTATCTTTTGGCAGACACATCTGAGCGTGCAGAAGATATTGATGTCGGACGTGCAGAAGCAGCAAAAGCTCGTGCAGAAGAATTAATGAAACAAAAAGATGCACTTGCAGATGTTGATTTTGCTCGTATACAGGCTATGATAGAACGAGAAACCGCACGTATAGGTGTATCAAAGCGATATCGTGATGTGAAATAATCATCCACATGTCGTTGTTGACTGATAGTGTCTTCTCTTCGTATACTTTTTATACTAATAGTTTTTAGGAAACAATTATGACGGACGCAATGTGTCCTACGTGTGAGTCAGCACTTTGCCTGATCTGTGGTGGGTGTGATCTCTGCGGCACATGTGAATGTGTCGACGGCATCGATGACATCGACATCGATGAACAAGTAGAAAAAGATGAAGAAATGGAGTAATACTACTCCATTTCTTTTTTTGGTAGGTTTGGTATATACTCCATAGAGACCTTTCCCTCGTTTATTCACCTATTACTTCTTCTATGTCACAAGAACATGACACCGGAGCAAAGGATTTTTTCCTTCACCTCCTCAGCAGTATTACACTCTACTTGAGTGCAATTGCATTCCTCATGGTCACCTTTCAGCTGATCAACTATCTCTTTCCAGAGGTGAGTGCTGATATCTGGCGCTATGATTATTCTAGTGGTGTCCTCCGCACAGGACTGTCTATGCTCATTATTACTCTGCCAGTATTCCTAGGTAGTAGAATCTTTCTTGGCAAGATGTATACAAAAGAGCCAGAGAGAAAAGCATTCAAAATGCGAAAGTGGCTCATGTACCTGACGCTTTTTGTCGCAGCAATCATCGTTATCGTGACGCTCATCATGATTGTCAATACATTTTTGTCTGGTGAAATTTCGAGCCGATTTATGTTGAAAGCGCTCGCTACTATTGCTGTTGCAGCTCTTGTCTTTTCATACTATCTTCTCGATATAAAAGACGGACTCAACAAGCTAACACGAAGTATCTATCTTTGGTCGACGAGCGTGGTAAGTGTTGCATTGATTGTAGGAACATTCTTTGTAGTCGGTACACCAGGAGAAGCTCGTCTGCAGCGTCTCGATAGTGAACGTGTTTCAGCATTGCAGTCTATTCAGTATCAAATCGAAAACTATTACACCACAAATAAAGAACTTCCTGAATCTCTCGATCAACTTGATACAATTGCAATGACTGATTCAAATGTGACTGATCCTGTCACAGGTGAACAGTATGGATATAAGATAAATCAAGGAGACAACTACATGCTTTGTGCAACATTTGACACCAATACGAAAGATACATCACGAAGAGATGGTAGTATGATGTCAAGTAATGATTGGCAACATCCTGCAGGTGAATATTGCTTTGCAAAGAGTGCACCCTTGTTAGGAAATGATTTTCCACCAGAAAAAACAATGGTGCGGTAACAAAAAAAACCTCTATAAACAAGAAGACCCGACCGCATGATGCGCCGGGTCTTCTTGTCGAAGCGGGCGGGCGCGGCGGTCGGGTTGTAGCCGACTAAGCGGCGCGGTCTCCTTGTTTCTTCGCTAAACCTAGCGTATACTGAACACAGTTTTGTTAGTTGTTTATTGTTCATTGACCATGGCTTCTACCGCAAAAAATACTCTCTTCATGACCATGGCTTCTGTCTTTCAGAAAGTCATTGCCTTCGCGTACTTCACTCTCATCGCCCGAAAGATCGGCGCATCTGGAACGGGGACGTACTTTTTTGCATTGTCATTTACCACAGTCTTCGTCGTCTTCGTCGATCTCGGTCTGACAAATGTCTTTATCCGAGAATCAGCAAAGGCAAAAGAAAAATTGGGAGAATACCTCAGTACTATTTTGTCTATCAAAATAGGGCTCGGACTGCTCAGCTATCTTGCCGCTATTATTGTCATCAATCTGATGGGCTACGATATAGAGACGCGACATCTGGTCTATCTATCCGCCGTGACCATGCTCCTGGATTCACTCCACCTGACCCTCTACGGCTCACTGAGAGCTCTAGGAGAGCTCAAATACGAAGCAATGAGTATTGTTGGGAGTCAACTCCTTACGCTCGTTCTAGGGACGTTTTTCTTGTATGCAGGGTTTCCTCTCATATACCTGATTCTTGCCTTTACTATCTCAAGTGCCGCAAATGTCCTGTTTGCTATTTTTATACTCAAAACAAAACATCATCTTTCTCTCAGGCCTTCGTACAAGTCTGATGTCGCAAAGCATATTGCAAGAATTGCTATTCCATTTGCTCTTGCGGCAGTCTTCGCTCGCGTATATTCATATATTGATTCTATTTTGCTTTCCAAAATGATGGGAAATGAAGCTGTCGGCTTTTATAGCATTCCATATAAGATCACATACGCATTTCAATTCATCCCGCTCGCACTCATCGCAGCACTGTATCCAAAGTTTAGCGAGTACTTTGCACATGACAAAAAGAAGCTTTCACAAGTGTTTGAGCAGGGGGTGAAATATTTGCTCCTTATTGCAATGCCGATTGCGTTTGGGATTGCCGTCCTTTCAAAAGATATTGTCCTTCTTCTGTACACCGATGAATATTTACCATCAGTCTTGCCACTGCAAATTTTGATTATTAGCCTTATTTTTTCATATCTCAGTTTTCCTATTGGCGCATTTTTGAATGCTTGCGACAAGCAAAAAGCACAGACCACTATTGTTGGTACCGTGATGGTGGTAAACATTGTATTGAATGTCCTCCTGATTCCTCGTCTCGGTGTAGCGGGTGCTGCAGTAGCCGCACTTGTCGGCAATGTCCTGCTAACAGTCTTTGGCTATGTCATCGTCCCAAAAATTACGCATGTATCACATGGCTATATAGCAAAAACATTTTTTCAAATTTTGTTTTCAGCTGGAGGCATGGCGCTCGCGGTGTATGCCGTGAATACCCAAGTCAATTTCTTCTATGCTATACTTGTTGGTGCTGTGACCTATCCAATATTGCTGTTCCTGACACGTTCTGTGCGTATGGGAGAGTTGAAGGAAGCGGTGCAGTTTATTAAAAAATAGTATGA
>PFPJ01000021.1 GCA_002792995.1 Candidatus Magasanikbacteria bacterium CG_4_10_14_0_2_um_filter_41_10
AGAGGTATGAAAGCAAAGCGACGAACGAAACTTATTAATGAAATTTTAAAGGGAAAGACAAGATTCTAGCCTCCCATTTTGTCCATTAAGTCTATATAAATGTTTTTTCCGTAGGTCATATCCGTAAATATGGATTATCTGGATATTCGGATTGTTCTCTTGACAAAATAATCAAAATATGCTATATTTTGCTGTTTTTGAGTATTGAAAAAATTGTCTATTTAGGATAGGCACTGTGTTTACAGTTTCTATCTCAGTAGACAAATGAATAGTTGGCTTTGTGTAGTCAATTATTTCTAGTTTGTTGCTGTATTACAATCCACCCTAAATGTCGTTTGTTATCCTGTTGTGCCCATATTTGTTTGATACTGTATATCAAATAAATATGGACACGCCGGGTGCCAGCGATACACCCGGCCACAAGGAGGCCAGATGAAGAAATTCTGTAGTCTCCTTTGGGGGTGGGTCTTTCCACTCCCAAGGGAGTTGTCTGCGGAGGAGTTAACACTTCGCCGTGCAAACAAAGTTGAGGCAGCGCGCCGTCAGGCGCGTTGCCTCATCTACTTCTGATCTGAAAGGAGGTGAAGGGTGGAGGGGGCGTCGTAACGAAAATCGACGCCCCCACACCACATTTTCTTATAAATTTTTTTTGTAAGAAGGTGTGGTGTTTTTTTATGAGCAGGAGTACTCAAATAAGATGTACCTGTATTCGTAGATTTTTGGGTACCTTGGTCTGGTTCTTGCCAGATGATGTCGCCTGTTGACCACGGCAACGCCAGGCAGTCTTGCATTGGGGGTATGATAGTCGTACACTGTAAGTATATGACACGCTATTGGTTCAAGAGAAAATTGTTTGGATGGGGATGGCAACCTGCAACGTGGGAAGGGTGGCTTGTTATTATTGGATTTATTGCAATACTATTTGCCAATTTTTTCTTTCGATATGCAGATGTGATTGATCTGGATGAACGGTATGCATACCGATTTGTTGCAGAAACATGTGGGCTTATAGTTCTTTTGATTCTCATTTGTCTTCGTACAGGAGAGAAGCCGAGGTGGCAGTGGGGAAAGCACATAGAAGATGAACAGGATCAAGATCCCACCGCTCCACGGTAATCATACCCGTTAGGTATTTTATTACAAATATGATATAACAGATGCATATGAGATGCATTTTTTTTGTGCCATCTCATTTCTTTTTTCTTCTCTTGTGTTATTTCTATATGACATCTTCATCTAAATCACCGAGTGCCTTTCGTACAGATATTTGGACATTATTTTTTGTCGTGCTTCTCGATCTCATTGGCATCGGTATCATTATCCCGATTCTTGCACCGCTGCTTTTGGGAAATGATACGACGTTGCTTTCTGCGTCTGTTGATACCGGGACACGTATTATTATTCTGGGTTTTTTGACGGGAATCTATCCACTGGCACAGTTTTTTGGTGCACCGATTTTGGGTGCGTTGTCAGACAGGCATGGAAGAAAGCCTGTATTGCTCGTCTCACTGCTCGGTACATTTTTTGGATATCTCTTGTTTGGTATTGGTATTCTCACTGGTCAATTGTGGTTGTTGTTTGTGAGCCGGCTTTTGGATGGGTTTACTGGTGGAAATATTTCTGTAGCGCAGTCTGCGATTGCAGACATGGTAGAGCCAAAAGATCGTACAAAATATTTTGGCCTTATTGGTATGGCATTTGGGCTTGGGTTTATTATCGGGCCGTTCCTCGGGGGAGTGATGTCTGATTCTTCTATTGTGTCGTGGTTTACCTTTGCAACACCATTTTGGGTGGCGGCAGGATTGTCTTTGCTCAATATTATTTTTGTGACCAAGTTTTTTGTCGAATCACTCAAAAATAAGATTCACTCACCGATCAATGCACTCACGGGATTCCGCAATATTGGAAAGGCGCTTGCCATGCCAAATTTGCGATCCCTCTTTGGTGCTGTTTTTTTGTTCATGTTTGGTTTCACATTTTTTACGCAATTTTTTCAGGTGTACTTGATAGAAAAATTTCAGTATACGCAGGGTGATATTGGACTGTTGTTTGGGTATGTGGGTATCTGGATTGCCATCACGCAGGGTGTCTTTGTTCGGCTCGCTGCAAAAAAATATACACCTACGCAAGTCCTCTCTGTCTCATACCTTCTTCTCGCCATGACATTCTTTATTATTTTGGCAGTACCTACTGCATGGATGCTTTTCCTTGTGATGCCATTTGTATCTATTTTCAATGGCTTTGGCATGCCAAATGCGACATCACTCGCATCGATGAGTGCAGACGAAAACTCGCAAGGGGAGATCATGGGAATATTGCAATCCGTTCGTTCGCTGGCAACGGTGATTCCACCGATTGTCGGTGGTGCTATCGTTGCGCTTCATGTCAATTTTTCTCTGATTGCTGCTGGTGTTACCGTATTCTTTGCATGGGTAGTATTTGTATTCGTCTATAGAAAACATCATGGAGAAGTGGTGTTTCATGAGGTGGCGTAGAGAAGTGTTGCACAAGAAATAATTTTTGGTATACTATATATACAACATATTATTTCTATAACAGAGGAGGGTATGGAAAAAAATACTTCACGCAAATCTTTTATGCATCGCCAGCCAGTCTGGCTTTTTTTAGTCGAATTTTTACTTCTCGTATTGTTTGGGGTGATATGGTGGAGGGTGAGTGTGGGGGAGCCAAAACATTCTAGTGAAGATGTGGTGATGTCAATTCCAAAAGATGTCCAAGTAAAAGAAAATGTTAACAATCAAATTGTGACAGATAATGCTAGAAATTATGTGGTCGCTATACCTAAAAATTGGAAGGTCACGGGAGTGAATGATACGGTTATTTTAGACGGGATGAAAAACAGTGTGGCTGGGACATCGGGTGTATCTGGAGAAGGGTGTCGTGTGGTTATTACTCCAACAAATATACAAAATTTAGATGAATATTTTTCTAAAGCCTGTAGCCAAGATACCGATTGTGAATCTTACCAAATTAAATCTTTAGGTGAAAATATAAATTCTGTCGTACTTACTGGAAGTTTCATGGGTTCTGGAAGTATGGAATATTATTTAAAATCAAATACTAATCAAGGTTTAGATCGTCTAACTATGGAATGTTCAGATTCCAAAACGGAGGATTTATATCGGACAGAAATTTTATCATCATTTGCTAGAATTAAATAGATAAATAGTGTTATGAGGAGGGGGAACATACACAAAAATTTGTTTATCTTCTTTTTTTGTATTTTTTTTAATGTTTTTTTGTCTTTTCCAATCCATGCAGTGATTGATGTACCTTTTAAATCGCAGGTTCCACCTGGTTCTTGGTCAAACACTTTGAACTGTGGTCAAACTTCTTTAGAGATGATGTTTTCTCTCTTGGAGAACAGAGAACCTTCAGAGGATAATATAAAAAAAATAGATGATTGGTTATATAGTACTTTTAGTGATCCAATTAATTCGTACAGTGGATCTGTCACAGATATAAAGGAATTGACCAAAGTTTCACAAGATTACAAAGGGTATAATGAGTCTTATTATGGTAGTGGTGATTTGGAATGGTTAAAAAGTATGTTATCTTCTGGACAACCGGTGATTGTTGGTGTCCATATAAATATGGATGTTGGTAAAAAAGGTCATTTTATGCTGGCTTTATGGATCGAAGGTGATGAAATTGTTGTTCATGATCCTGGAAAAACTATAGGTGCTTACAGAAGTTTTCCTTTAGATCAGTTTTTGAGTTCGTGGGTTTTACAAAATAACGCGTACGTAGTAGTTAAAAAAGAAAAAGATGATTCTAAAAAAGAATATTCAGCATCTCAAATTTTTGAAGAAGGCAAAAATTTGGAAGCACCCACACTCTTCCAAACTATCACAAATTTTGTTTCAAACTTTTTTGCCAATATATTTCATAGTAGCAATAACAATGCACAAACGCAGCAGCCAGAAACATTGGTACAAGAAAATTCTGTGCAAGGGGAGGATACAGAATTATCGGAAGAACCTGTACCTATTGTTTACGGTGCTGCGTTTGTGCCGAGCGATATTACTATGGATGTTTTCAGTGAACAGACAACGGCTCTTGTACCTGTTCAGATTCAAAACACTGGGAACAGTAAGTGGAATCCGAAAAAAATTTCTTTAAATGTTGTTGGTGGTGTAGATAAAAATAGTAGATGGTATGCCGATGGATGGGTAACAAAATTGCGTCCGGCAGTGATTTCTTCCTCCGTAAAACCGAATCAGATTACAACCGTACAGGTTCCTATTTCTCTCGTATCAGATCTCTCCATACCATTTCGCCTCCAGCTTGTCCGTCAAAACGATTCACAATTTTTGCCAATCGGTACATCAATTGCAACGATTTCTTTTCATGTCGTTGAAAAAGAATCCCGTATTGTTGACGAGATTACTTCCACAACTTCGACCTACACACAACCGAATGTTTCACCTATAGAAAAAATAAAAGAAATCAGAAAAGTTCTTGGAGAGAAAATTTTTGACACAACAAAAAAAATAATTGATACAATTGCGCCATACATATATTCTGGTGGAGGAAGTTTTGGAGGATCATTTTCTTCATCTTCTGATACGACATCTTCCAACGAACCCGCAGTTTCATTGCCAACGCTAACACTCGATTCTATAATTCCTTATTCTTTTTCTGTTGCAACAACGAGTGTGGCATTGTTTGGAACAAAAAATATTGTCACGACGGGCATTATTTCTTCAGTTGCAAGGAGCACCATATTATTTTCCTCTTCTCCCGTTTGGGAGGTGTTGGTGCCACTGATAGAGGGAGAAAATAGTGTCATACTGACGCCAGTAGATGATGCTAACACTTATGGAGTGAGTTCGACTCTTCATATTATTCGTGACACAACAGCTCCCGCAATCACATCTTTTACCTCAACTCAAGATTTCACGACTTCGACAGACGTTCATCTTGCCTGGAGTGGAACAGAAGAACAGAGTACCCCGATCATATTCAATCTTGATATGAACATAGACGGAGGTGAGTGGACATCTATTGTTACTTCAATAGAAGACTCGTCGTATTTATTTTTGGGTGAACGCCCACATACATATAGCTTTCGAATTCAAGCAGTTGACAGTTTAGGGAATACAAGTGAGTGGAGAGAAAACGATGGAAATATATCTCTTGATTGGCCAAAGTCAGTGATTGTTAACGAAATTGCGTGGGGCGGAACTGCCGCATCACCAACGTACTCGAGAGATTGCCCAAAGCAAGAATGGATGGAATTGAAAAACACGACAGACACGGACATTGATCTTTCTGGCTGGCATATGTTATTTACATCACCAACTGGCGCAACGAGTTCCTTGGTATTGTCTGGTTCTATACCATCTGGCGGGTATCAGCTTCTCGCGAGACAAGATCGGGGACAGAATGCGCTTGCGGGTATCCCTATTGATACAGTCTATCAGGATATTGATATGGATAATGAGGGGATGTCTATCATATTACAAAATGATATAGGAAGAACAATTGATGAATTGTCGTTTTTAAACGGGTGGCCGGCGGGTTCTATAGGAAGGTCTATGGAGCGCATGGAAAATAGTTGGAAGACTTCGGAACAAGTTAGCGCACGTGGCGAAGCAAATGGATGTGGTGGAGGGACAATATACGGGAGTCCTCTCCAACCAAATGATCGACTGTGGCTTGTACGATATCCTTTTGAAGAATATCCAAATTTAGTAGATGATACCGGCAAACTTACGTTATCCAAGGATCACAGTCCATACGTATTGAGTGACGAGGTCGTTATCCCTACTGGAAAAGCACTTATCGTCGATTCCGGTGTGGAATTAGTTGGAAGAACGAATAATGCGACATTGATTGTGGAAGGTACAGCGACATTTTCTGGGACAGAAGAACATCATGTTCGTATCACCTCATCCAATGATGCCTCTGTAGACATCGTTGAGTCGGGAGAACCTTCAGCTGGTGATTGGTCGCATATAGAAGTTGCACCGGGTGGTATTTTGAACATGCAATACACAGAACTTTCCTATGGTGGCAAACCGTTTGTCACCTCAAATGGATTTGTGTACGGGACGTCACAATCGCAAGTGATACGTAGTGGTGGCGATGTGACACTTGATCATGTATTTTTTACTCATCCATTTATAGAAACAAATCACAATTACACGGTGTATAATGCGATAATTTGGTTTACGGGAGGATCACTTGCTATCAATGATTCGGTTTTCGATGAAGGAAATATTGCTATAAAAAATGCACCACATACAAGTGGCTCTGTTGTGGTATCCAATTCGTCATTTCAGCATTTTGTATCTGCAGAGGGTGTTATACAACTCGATGGAATTTTTCCTACGTTGAATGGAAATACCTTTACCGATAATACAAATGATACTATTGAAATTTCAACATATGAATTTTTACAAAATACAACTATTGCCGCTGGAAATAACCTTTCATTTCAATTACTCACCATCCCAACTGACGTAACTGTGGATGTGGACGCTGGCACAACGATTGGTCTAAAAACTTCTGGTATATTTTCTATTTATGGAACACTCAATACACATGGCACGAGTGATGCACTAGTATCCATTACAAATGCTGGAGGTCAATGGGGAAGAATATCATTCTATCCTGGATCAAAAGGCGTACTCTTGTATACAAATATAACGGGAGGTGGAGCAACGGTAAATCGTGAAAGTGTAATGCTTGATATAGGCGGTGCAGATGTTACATTTGATCATACAAATATTATGTATGGACGTTGGCCTGGGACGCTTGTTCGTTTAAGAGGGAGCAACACCTCACTTTTGTCTTGTACGATTGGTTTTGACGAAATTCCAACGGGTATTCCTACGAGCTGGAGTACCACTGCGATCGATGTGAATGGTGGCACTACGTCTCTCGATGATGTATTTATTCGAAATGTGAAGTATGGCATTATGGGAAATGCGGGTACCACTGTGACTGCGTCTCACATGGACGGCCGCAACTTTGAAAATGTTCGGTACAATAAGTGGTGGCCGGATACGATGGTGGAGTTTGTTGAAGAGGAATCACAAACAAACACTTCTTCCACGCCTTCTGATGCATAGATATATCAATTCTGCTATACTTGTGACATCAATCACAACTTTTTTTTATGATTCACTCACAAAAAATGCATCTCGCTATTTTCTTCCCACTCATGATCGTCATTGGCGTGGGCGTGTTCTGGTATGTCCAGAAAAATCCACTGGGAAGTACGACTTCCGATGTCGCAATAGATACCACCACACCACAAACGACAGATACACTCCCAACTGGAGAGCCATCACAAATACAAAAGAATACTCTGGCAAATAATACAACGGGAAAACAGGAACATCCGCTTGCCATTCTCGACAAACAACGTGTGGAAGATATCTATGCTATTCAGTCAGCACTGGAACATTTTTGGGATATCCATGGGGAATATCCGTATATTGATAAATACTTGAATAAACTTGGTAGAGATGGTACGGCGTGTCTCAATGCTGAAGGATTTCAACCTGCAGGTTGTGCTGATCCATATAGGGCTGTCGTCCCGTATGATCCAGGGCTGGGCGCATACTTATATATGAGTGATGGAGAATCATATTTTCTTAGGTTTACACAAGATGGGAAAAGTGAAACCTTTCCAGAAGGAGAAGGAATCTACGATTTGACTACTGATGGTATTGTCCCATTGAGTTATGTTCAGTATGTAGGAGAGGAAGGCGATAGCGATGGAGACCAGCTGGGTGACGCAGAAGAAATAGCCGTAGGATGGGACCCAAACAATGCAGATACCGATGGTGATGGATTTTCTGATTTTGTAGAAGTCATGAATGGACTGAATCCAAATGGCGATGGGGAACTGCCAAATGGGGAAATGATTCGACAGATGTTTCTCTTGATGGCGACAGCACAATAACAGGGGGCAGATAGAACGTATATAAAACCCGCTTGGTTGAGCGGGTTTTTTTATTGTATGATATAGTGAATATCTTATGAAAAAGAAAACAGCTCCGAAAGGAAAGATTGAGCTCAATCCACAATTCAAGCGTGCGTATGAGTTGATGGAGAACTCACATAAACATTTATTTATTACTGGTCGAGCTGGGACAGGGAAGTCCACACTGCTCACGTATTTTCGTGAACATACAAAAAAAGAGATTGTCGTCCTCGCCCCAACAGGTGTCGCGGCTGTCAATATCAAAGGGCAAACGATTCATTCCTTTTTTGGATTCAAGCCAGATGTAACTCTTCAAAAAATACGAAAACAAAGTACGTCAGCAGAAGAAAGTATCTACAAAAAACTCGATGCAATTGTGATCGATGAAATATCCATGGTGCGTGCAGACTTGCTCGATTGTATCGACAAGTTTATGAGACTCAATGGAAAAAATAAAAATCGTCCTTTTGGTGGTGCACAGATGATATTCATTGGCGATCTGTATCAGTTGCCACCCGTACTGACGTCAGAAGACAAACATCCCTTTCTTCAGAAATATACAAGTCCTTATTTTTTTGCGTCCCATGTATTTTCTCAGCAACAGACGTTGTTGTCAGATGCGGGAGAGTTTGCCTTGGAATTTGTCGAACTGGAAAAAATATATCGACAAAAGGATGCGGAGTTTATACATATATTGAATGCCATTCGTGATAATACGGTGACTGAAAAACAAATTGCTGTTATCAATGCGAAGTATGACTCGACGTATGAACCAGAGCAAGAAGATTTTGAAATTTATCTCACGACGACAAACGATATGGCTGCGCGGATCAATGAAAAAGAATTGGCAAAACTGGGAGAAACAGTTTGGACGTTTCGTGGAACGCGGTCGGGAAAGTTTGAACAAAAATTGTTGCCAACAGATGACGCACTCGAAGTAAAAGTAGGGTCGCAGATAATGTTACTCAATAATGATCGACAGGGGAGATGGATCAATGGAACTATTGGAAAAATTGAAGGAATCGCTAAGGACAATGGCATGACCCTTGTGTGGGTAGAACTTGCAGATGGTACGGTTGAATTAGTAGCACCGCATACGTGGGATATGTATGAATATACGTATGACAAGCAAAAAGGACATATCGAAACCGATGTTATCGGCTCGTTCACTCAGTATCCATTCAAACTCGCATGGGCTGTCACGATTCACAAAGCACAAGGAAAAACATTCGATAATGTTATTCTTGATATTGGTCGTGGAACGTTTGCTCCTGGTCAGCTCTATGTTGCATTGTCTCGGTGTACTCGGCTCGAAGGGATCGTCCTCGCTACACAAATTAGTAAACGGAACGTTTGGACAGATATGGATGTGGTGAAGTTTGTGACGAGATTTCAAGATACGAAAACACAGAAATAATATATGGACAACAGAGGTATGATGGCTATACAATAATACTCATGCGGGTATCGTATAGTGGTTATTATCGATGCTTCCCAAGCATCAGAGACGGGTTCGATTCCCGTTACCCGCTCAAGTTTAATTTTTTTAAAACAAAAACAACCCATGTATTGAGTTGCTTTTGACCTTTCCCCCGACGAGTAGCGTTTCCCATAGAGGGAAGGTCATCGTCGTCGGAGGTTTCAGATACGTGCTTTTTTTCCTTCGCGGCACGCTCTTTCGTACTCCTCCCTTAGTCTCGTGCTTCGGGCAGTCCACCTTTGGTAGAGCCGTGTGCAACAGCTACGAATCAGCCACTCTCCGAGTTTGATATCGAACATGGTCGCTCGGAGTAGCTTACTTGTTTTTGGTGCACGTATGTGGTTCCACCACCACATTCCAAGCCACTTGCGTTGTGCGCCGTGGTGTTTGGCATGGAAGTGGGAGACGTAAGGACCGTTTACATGTGTCCAGAGGTGCCAGATGTCGTAGCAGAACATCAGACAAGCGGCCCCCAGTATATAAGAGAGACATGCCAGCACCGCCGAAATGATTACATTCTGCTCGTGATCTGTGAGGATCATCGCGCACGCGATCACAAGGCAGATGCGCACAGCCCGGAACACGATTACGATTCGAATCGGCGTCCAGCGCTCGTGGGACCACAGATTTTTCCACACCCATACTACATGTTCACGCCCTTTCCCATGAAGGCTGTAGCTGATGAAGCCCTGACGGTCTTCTACTATGGGTACTTCGTGGGGAATATCTCGGTGGTGCATGAGATGTGACCATCCGTACAATCCTAGAGATATCGCTGTCCCAGGATTACGAAGCCATCCGTAGTGTGTAGCAGCATGCAGATGGGTGATGGTGAATCCCATGGAGATGAAGCCCAGTATGAAAAGAGCAAAGAAAAGCACGGCGTTCCTCCTTGATAATGTCACCTATACCGAATAAGCGAACAAAAGACAGTATCATAAAAAGTTATATCAGTCAATATTAGTATGTATTTCTCTGGGGATATGAGACCCCTTGACAAATCCTTCCTTTTCTGGTATAGTTCTGCATTCATATAAGCTGGAACATCTGTATCAACTTTTGGTACGTCCAGCGACTCGCTTCTTCTCTGTCATATATT
>PFPJ01000035.1 GCA_002792995.1 Candidatus Magasanikbacteria bacterium CG_4_10_14_0_2_um_filter_41_10
ATTTTCTCACAATCCTCTCACAAAAAGGGTTTACGACCCCTACGCCCATTCAACACCAAGTGATTCCTTCGGGACTTGAGGGCAAAGACGTCGTAGGTATTGCACAGACAGGGACTGGGAAGACCCTCGCTTTTGGTATTCCTATGATTCAGCGATTGGGCAATGGCACTGGCCGTGGCTTGGTTCTCGCCCCAACACGTGAGCTCGCTATCCAGATCGAAACAGAATTGTTGAAGATCGGCGCTCCACTTGGTTTGAAAACCGCTGTTCTTATTGGCGGTGCGCCACAAGGGAAACAGCTCGCAGCACTTCGAAAGAAACCACATATCGTCATTGCGACCCCTGGTCGTCTTGTCGATTTTATGGAACAAAAAGAAATAAATCTTGGTAATGTATCTATCGTGACACTTGATGAAGCAGATCGTATGCTCGATGTTGGCTTTTTGCCACAGATCAAAAAGATTCTTGCCACAGTGCCAAAAGAACGACAAACATTACTATTTTCTGCAACGATGCCAAAAGAAATTTCTTCTCTTGCTGCTACGTATATGAAGATGCCGCTGCGCATCGAGATCGCGCCACAGGGGACTGCCGCACAAAATGTAGAACAAGAATTGTTTGTTGTCCCAAAACCAGACAAAATACGATTGCTTGAACTTATCTTAAAAGAAGATAAATCAGCATCTGTGTTGGTATTTTCTCGTACCAAGCATGGTGCGAAGAAAATTGCTCGAGATATCCGTGGTATGGGACACACTGCTGATGAGATTCATTCCAATAGAACACAAAATCAACGTCAAAAGGCACTCGACGGTTTCCGTAAAGGAAAAGTACGTATCCTTGTTGCGACTGATATTGCAGCTCGTGGTATTGATGTAAAAGATATTGGTATTGTTATCAACTTTGATCTTCCTGATAATGCTGAAGATTACGTCCATCGTATTGGTCGTACGGGGAGAGCTGGAAAATCTGGAAAGGCAATTTCATTTGCTGCCCCAAATCAGAGAGCTGATGTCAAAAAAATTGAACGGTTGATTCGAAAAACACTTCCTGTGCTCTCATTGCCAAAAGTCCTTCCTGCTGAGCGTCTAAAACCAGCATATGAAGAACGAAGCCCACAGCCACATGGACGACCTCCACGTGGAGGTGGATATGCCTCACGCAATAGCAATGGGCGAGGATCTCGTAGTGGATCAAGAGGGCCACGCAAAGCACAAAGTACACAGAGTACACAGCGAAAACGTGCTTGGTAAGGAGTGCCCCTTGACAAAAGTCTCATTATCTGCTATAGTAATGGCGCACAAAAGTAGAACCCGCATAGGAGAAGAGAAGGTCGAATTTTCTCCGGGAACTTATTTTTCGTAGCATATTAACTATCTCTTCCTATGCAAGGAACTATCAAACGACTTACAGACCGAGGATTCGGTTTTATCGCCGCTGACGGTCAGGAGAAAGATCTTTTCTTCCACGCAAAGGCACTCGTTGGTGTAGAATACGATCAACTCAAAGAAGGTGACGCAGTCACTTTTGATCTTGAGGAATCACCAAAGGGAATGAACGCTGTAAACGTTCAACTCGCCTAAGTACTTCATCGTACTATTAAAAAACCGTCCCCATTGGGGGCGGTTTTTTCTTTATGCAAGAAACAGGTATACTTTGCTACATATGCCACCTTCCTACACGATAAAACGTCATGCACGTTCAAAACATATCCGCATCACTGTCAATGCTGATGCGAAAGTGATTGTTACAGCACCACGACATGTCTCTGAACAACGAGTTCGTGATTTTTTTGATGCACAAGTCGAATGGGTAGAACAGGTACTGGCGCGTATGCAACACAAAAAAAAGATGGTTGTTCCAGATGGCATTACGCAAGACACCCTTGCAGCGTGTCGTGGGCGAGCACTTAGGTTTGTTCGTGACCGACTGCGTCAATACAACGAACACTATGCATATACCTATCATCGCATTTCTATAAAGAAGATGTCGAGTAGGTGGGGGAGTTGTTCTTCTGAAGGAAACATGAGTTTTCATTATCGATTGCTTTTTCTTCCGGTAGAACTTGCGGACTATGTGATTGTTCATGAATTGTGTCATCTGAAAGAGCTCAATCACTCACATCGATTTTGGAAACTCGTAGGTGAGACGATCCCTGATTATGCAAAAAGAAAACACGCACTCGATACATATCACATATGACATTGTTTGTCCTCAAACTTATTGCAGCAGGGACCATGGTGATAGATCACGTAGGTATTTTATTTTTTCCTGGGCACACCATTATGCGTGTCATTGGGAGACTTGCCTTTCCTATTTTTGCATGGGGTATCGCCAATGGGTATCATCACACGACCAATGCAAAAAAATATCTGTGGCGGCTCATTGTACTTGCTGGGATATCACAAGTTCCATATGGATATATGTTTGGAACAATAGCAGGTTTTCCTTTCCGGATGAATATTTTTGTGACACTGGCGTTGGGGTTGGGTGCCATCATGCTGTATGAACGATTTCGACACGATGTGTTTCTACAGAGTTTGAGTATTCTTATTCTGGTAGTACTGAGTTTCCTTATCCCTACAGGATATGGTGTCTATGGATTGGTGATGATTCTTCTCTTTCATACCACATATGGGCGAGCAAAAGATATGATGATTTGGCAGACGGTATGGATAGTGTGTATGCTCGTATTTGCACCACATATACTTTCTCCCTTTCCACATATCGTGAGCATATATCTTGCCATTCCATCAGCGATACAGGTATGGTCGCTAGGCGCATTGCCTATCATCGCATTGTATAATGAAAAGATAGGGAATACGACATTCAAATGGTGGTTTTATTGGTTTTATCCGATACATCTTGCGGTGCTTTTCATTTTATACATATTTGGACGAGTGGCTTGAGTGTTGTACAATGGTTCTATCCATCGAGATGACAAAAGAGAAATGGGGAAGGGGTGTTTTATATAGGTACTTTCCCATCTGTTAGGGTGAGGGAACAGTACTGCTTTCGTATTAATTTTGAACGTATATGCCAGACAAATTTCTTGCTACCTGGGTTTCACATAGTTCGATGAGTGACTATCTCGCATGTCCGAGAAGTTATTTTTTGAAAAATGTGTATAAGGATCCAAAAACTGGACACAAAATAACACTTATGACCCCTCCGCTGGCGCTTGGTCAGGTCGTGCATACGGTGTTGGAATCATTGTCTGCTATTCCTCGCGATCAACGATTTTCGATACCGTTGCCAGAACGATTGAAAGAAGAATGGAAAAAGGTATCTGGCAAAAAAGGGGGATTTTTTTCAGAAGCGTCAGAAGACAAATATCGTGCACGTGGTGAAGCTATGATTGCACGAGTATATAATCATCCTGGCCCTATTGGTAATCTTTCTGTAAAGATCAAAAAAGATTTACCCAATTTTTGGTTATCAGAGGAAGAAGAAATTATTTTGTGTGGAAAGATTGATTGGCTCGAATATCTCCCTGAAGAAGATGCTGTTCATATTATTGATTTCAAAACTGGCAAACAACGAGAAAATGAATCATCATTGCAGTTGCCTATCTATTTGCTACTCGTACACGAATCGCAACAGCGTCCTGTAGTAAAAGCAAGTTATTGGTATCTCGAAGACAATGATGAACTCACAGAAAAAGAATTGCCATCACTTGAAGATGCGCGTACACAAGTGCTCGCCATTGCAAGAAATATAAAGCTTGCTCGACAACTGAAAAAGTTTGATTGTCCAAAGGGAGGGTGCTATGCCTGTGCTCCAATGGAGCGGATCTTGAACGGAGAAGGAGAGTTTCTTGGCACCGATGATTTCCGACGAGATATCTATATTCTTCCTTTGAAACAAGAAGAAGAGGAAACAGAAGAAAGTATTATTTTATAAATACATTTGTATACGAAAATCTCGGCTTCGTCGAGATTTTTTTATTGAAGGTGTACTGTCTTTACCAGCACCACACCATTCATTGACAGGGCTACATCTGCTCCTGGAAATTCAAAGACATTTGGTTGTCCAACATCTTTGTGTACGACGATGTATATTTTTTTGGTGAGAAATTGTTCACTTATAGGAAATGCCACATCACTCCATGTCCCTGGTGAGAGGCGTACTTGTCCGATGATGCGACCAGGTTTGTCATTGTCGTCATCGTAGGCAACCAGCCATATATCTTCCTCTGTTTGTACTGATTGAATAGTGATACCACTATCTTGATATGCTTGATCTTGCACGATTATTTCTGGTGGTGCCGTTGTTTCTTCGGTTGCAGGGATTTCGTCCGGAGGCAGTTGGGGGGTATTTATCTGGGTTTGTTGCATGGATACTCCTGGAGGAGGCGAAGTATTGTGTGTGTTGGATAGAAAAAAGAATATACCTATGCCGAGGAGTATTACACCGATACTACCAATAAAAAATGTTTTCATAAAAAAAATAGAGAGAATACAGACAGTATAGCGAGAATACCAATCAAACTCAACTTGCCCACAGGTGTTCCCTTGACACATGCAACTGAGTTGCGTAGTGTATGTAGGTATATGCAACTGAGTTGCACATTCTACATACCCCTATGAACCGTACTCACGAAGCACAATGGATACTCGATATCCTTACAGACCGAGGACAAAAAATCACTACCCCTCGACAGGCGATGGCTCAGATTATAGCGACACGGACTGGTGTATTTTCGCCAAATGAGATTATTGAGGACGCCACTGGCATGGACAGAGTGACGGTCTATCGTATTCTGGATTTGTTTGAACTCCTTGATATTATTCATCCCGTATTGACGCATCACGGTGAAAAACATTATGAAGTGCATGGAACGGCACATCATCATCACATCGTTTGCACTGGTTGTGAAAAAACAAGTTGTATCGATTGCACAGAAAAACGAAAAAAAGCAAAAGGGTTTACACAGCTTCATCACAGTGTGGTATTTACGGGATTGTGTGAACACTGTTCTCGTATATAATCATTTTTTATTATGACTGCTTCAGTTACTATTTGGCTGTTCGCACTTGGAAGTGTTTTTTTGGTAAGTCTGGTATCACTTGTTGGTATTGTTGCGTTATCTTTTGGTATGGAAAATGTCAAAAAATGGTTGCTTCTTTTTGTAAGTTTTTCTGCAGGGACATTGCTTGGTGATGCATTTTTGCATTTGTTACCACAAGTAACTGAACAGAAAGGGTTTAGTCTGTCCGTATCATTTGGTGTTCTTGCTGGGATTTTGGTTTGGTTTGTCATTGAAAAATTTATTCATTGGCATCATTGTCATCATGAACATGAATTTGATGAAGATCACGTACATCCGTTTGCTGTTCTCAATCTTATTGGTGATTTTGTACACAACATTATCGATGGGATGATTATCGCAGCGAGCTTTGTCGTAAGTGTACCTGTGGGGATTGCGACTACTGTGGCCGTAGTGCTTCATGAGATTCCGCAGGAATTGAGTGACTTTGGTGTATTGTTGCATGGGGGGCTTTCTCGAGGTCGTGCACTTTTTCTCAATTTTCTTTCGGCACTTGGTGCTGTGCTTGGAGCCATATTTGCACTGTTTGTGGCAGGTCAGATTGATGGTGTTGTCTATTTGTTTTTACCATTTGCAGCGGGGTCATTCATTTATATTGCGACTGCTGATTTGATTCCAGAGTTGCACAAGGATTCACGTGTGGGAGAATCTATAAAACATCTTGTTTCTTTGTTAGGTGGTATTGTGGTGATGGCACTTATGTTGTTTTTAGAATAAAAAAAACACTTCTGAAAAGTGTCCATGCCACCCGTCCACGACTTGTGGCATCCCGTCCCGGCCGATGTGGAATCCGTCGGCGTTGCAGTAGCATCCGACGGGGTAGCCTGGGCACGTCGAGTGATCCTCCGCCGACCCGCGCATGGGAATGGGCGTGGGGCCCTTCGTGCAGGCGAGAAGTGCAACGGCAAGCAGCAGGACCGAAACGATCGACTTCATGAGTCCTCCAATGTCATTCATAGCTTGGGTAACCTGGACCTCCCAGGTATGCAAGCGTGAGATGAACGAAGAAATATAGCATAAAACAGGCTTTTTGTCAAGAGCTTAATATGAAAAATGTGCTAGATTACGTTGTATGTTCCCTATTTTCTATATTGCAAAATCATTGGTATACTGAATACATCTGACAAGTTTGTTTATTGTGTATTGATATATGCCAAAACAACCTCCCATCATTATAAAAGCAAACGGCGATCGTGTACGGTTTGATCGTAGTAGTCTTTTGACATCCCTCGTACGATCTGGTGCACCACAGGAACTTGCGAATAGTGTTACAGATAAGGTATCTTCCGACATTGTGAATGGGAAGACGACAACACATGACATTTATACCACTGCGTATGGATTATTAAAAACCATGAAATATCATCCGATTGCTGCTCGATATAGTTTGAAAAAAGCGATCATGGAACTCGGTCCAACAGGATTTCCCTTTGAGCAATTTATTGGAGAAATTTTGAAACGGCAGGGGTATGATGTCAAGGTTGGTGTGATTGTTGAAGGACATTGTGTTCCACATGAAGTGGATGTGGTTGCTACAAAGGATGACACCCATGTTTTTGTGGAAGCAAAATTTCACAATCAACCAGGCATTCATACAGATGTCAAAGTACCATTGTATATTCATTCACGTTTTTTGGATATTCAAAAAAATTTGACGAAGAACGGAGATACGCATACGACGCATGTTCCGTGGATCGTGACAAACACTCACTTCACAACAAGTGCTATCGACTATGGAACATGTATGGGGATGACGCTTATTGGGTGGCGCTATCCAGAGAGCGGAGGAATTGAAACCATGATTGAAGAAGCGGGCCTCCATCCTGTGACATGTTTGTCCTCGCTCACACAAAAAGAAAAAAATCTTTTGTTAGCCAAAAATATTGTGCTTTGTCGAAATTTGGTTGAAACACCGTCCCTCCTTGAATCAGTGGGGTTGTCTACTACAAAAATTGGTATTGTACAAAAAGAGGCAAAATTGGTTTGCTCTCTATAACGTTGTTTCTCATCATCAAAAATAAAAAAAACGCCTAACACGCGTTTTTTTGTTTTCATGGTTATCCTTGACAATGGAGGTGCTATAGTATATACTGGCCGTTCGGTAAGTAATTATATACGTATATGTCACAAACATCACTCACAAAGGAACACATCATTAGCGAAGCAAAACAGTTGTTTACTTCGCAAGGCTTTGCGGCGGTATCCATGTCTATGATTGCAACAGAGGTTGGTATCAGTAAAGCAGCGTTATATCATTTTTTTGAAAATAAAGCAGCAATATACATCACGGTTATTGAAGATGTTTTTTTGGCTATTGGGGAAGTATTTGATGCCGCACAGACAGGGGATCACACCGCATCATTTGCAGATGTATTGGAACAGGTAATCCATGTGGCGATTGCAGAAGGAAATGTGATGCTTCGCATTGACAAGTGTCCCTTGCTTACAGAAAAAGAGTATATGAATACATTATTTGCTACGTTTTTTCAAAAAGTAGAACAATTTTTGAAAGAGTACCAGATACCACAGACGTCTCTTGCAACACATGTTTTGTTGAATGCAATTCATGGGTATGTTAAATGGGCGCATATTGATCCTGATGTCGTATCTGTTCGGACGTATAGTGAGTATCTCGCCACTCTTTTTCCACATACATAATTAATATAAAACATATATGTTTCATGTCCCTCAGTTTTGGAAAAAAAGTAAAGTAATTAGCTATCTACAAACACACAAGTTGATGAGTATTAGTCTTGCGCTTATTCTTGTTTTTGGAGGAATCGCATTTGCAAAGCAAGGTACTACCACATCTCTTTCTGATACCCCTGAGATACCAAAGGTTTCTCTTCTTTCCCTATCAAGTGTAGGAGAAAATCAAGTAGCTGCTGTTGCTTCTGGAGAAATTGAGTCACTCCAACAGGTCACATTGAGTAGTGAAGTATTTGGAAAAGTCGCTTCTGTGTACGTACACATTGGCGATCATGTTTCTGCTGGCCAACGTCTTGTGCAGTTTTCTGCTGCAGACAAGGCCGCACAGCGAACGCAGGTACAGGCAGAATATGAAAGTGCGCTTGCTGCGAAGCAATCACTCTTGGCACAAATCGACGTTGCAAAGGCAAATCATGAAAAATTGAAAATTACTGTACAAAGTAGTATTACAACGGCAGAGTCTACTCTTCGTACTGCAGAAAATAATCTTCAACAAATAGTCAATACAAATTCCAATGCTATTGTTGACGATTCCTATGCGGATATGACCCAGACAGTACAGTCTGTTCAAAATTCGTTTGTTGATTTGCTCGTTGTTGCAGATACTATTTTGGGTATTGATAACTTGTCTGTCAACGATGGTTTTGAGGCTGTCCTTGGTATTTCGGATCAGGGTTCGCTCAGTACTGCTCGACAAAATTATTATGTCGCAAAACAATCAAAAAATACTTTTTTGGAAAATATGACGGGTTTTTCGTCAGTATCATCTCACTCTACAATTGATGCAACAGCAGTGTCGGCAACACAGACGCTGTCTCACTATGCGACGTTGTTTTCATCGCTTACGACGTTGCTTGACCATACTCCTGCTGTGGGAAATTTGACACAAGCAACATTGACGACGTTGATCTCATCTGTAAATGCAGGAAGATCTGAAATTACAACGCAGCAAACTGCATTGACAAATGCCACACAAGCAATTGCAACGGCAAAAAAATCTTTTGCTTCTCAGCAGATTGCGTATGAGAAGGCAGTACAAGATCTTGCGGACACAAAAGCAAAAGCTGTCGCAGATATTGCTGCATCAGAAGCAGGGCTTAGACAGTTGGCATCTACACTTGATTCTCAAGATGCAAATATTAAACGTGCTGGTGGATCTGTCGCTGTGGTAAATGCTGAACTGGCAAAATCATCTATCCGAACACCTATTGCTGGAGTCGTCGCGAATATCGCAGTCAAACAAGGAGAGCTCGTATCAAATGGTGCCGTTGTCGCAGATATTGTGAATACAACCGGATTGCAAGTAACGGCGTTTGTTCCTGCAAGTGCGTTGTCTGTTCTGTCTGTAGGAGGTCTTGTTCGTGTAGAAGGTACTCCTGTGGGAAAGATTTTGCGGATTGCACCAAGTGTCAACAACACGACGAAAAAAGTAGAAGTTGTTGTCTCTATTGATGACAGTGATGATAGGTCATTTGTCGTAGGTCAATTTGTGACATTGGAAATGCTTGCACATGTTGATGACATGATGTCACCGACGCTGTTGGTGCCACTCAAGGCAGTCCAAGTAACGGCAGAGAGTCATAGTGTGTATATTGTACAAGATGGGCATATCGTTGCCGTGCCTGTAGAGACAGGACAGCTCATAGGAGACAAAATAGAAATTGTTTCAGATCTTTCTGGATATGATGCTATCGTATCATCTGTTCGTGGCATCGAAGAAGGGGATGCTGTGTCTATTATTGAATAACTATGGTGACCTTACACGAACACAAAAAGAAAACAATATGGGAATCGTTTATACATCAGTATAGATTGACTCTGATTTTTATTGTTGCCGTTGTGTTGCTTGGTTTTTTGGCGATCAATCAGATGCCAAAAGAGTCGAGTCCAGAAATTGATTTTCCTATTGCTATTGTCACAACACCCTTTGCTGGAGCGAGCGCAGCGGATGTCGAGGAGCTTGTTACCAAGCCACTTGAAGATAAAATAAATAGTCTTACAAAATTAGAATCAGTCACGTCTGTATCACGCCAAGGGATATCTTCTATCGTGGTAAATTTTGATGTGAATGCTGATTCTCTGGAATCAATGAGCGATTTGCGTACAAAGGTAGATGCAGCTCTCTTTGATTTGCCAAGCGATGCAGAGACACCACAAGTAACGAAAATTAGTTTTTCAGATGTCCCAATCATGCAGCTTTCATTGAGTGGGCCATATAGTGGTACCGAACTCAAAGAGTTTGCTGAGGGATTACAGCAAGACATTGAATCTATCGCAGGTGTTTCACAGGTGAATATTGTTGGTGCGCCAGATAGAGAAGTCCGTGTGCTGGTAGATCAGGCAAGACTCGAGCAATTTGGCCTGTCACTGGGTGCGGTGATCAATGCAATTCGTCAAGCAAATGTGAATGTCCCTGTAGGATATATTGAAACGGCAGGATCTGTGTATAGTGTAAAATTTGCTGGAGAAATTTTTACGGCAGAAGAAATCAGCGGAACACCGAT
>PFPJ01000033.1 GCA_002792995.1 Candidatus Magasanikbacteria bacterium CG_4_10_14_0_2_um_filter_41_10
ATGACAACATGGTTCAAGAGTCACATAGAGTGTCGCGCCCTTTGGATCATGCCCTTTTTTCAAGGCATCACGAATTGCCCGGATTTCTGCATGTGCAGTCCCTGCTTTTTTATGATACCCCTCACCTACTATATGTCCATCTCGGACAAGGATAGCACCAACAACAGGATTTGGAGATGTTTTTCCAATTCCTTTTTTTGCGAGCGCAATGGCTCGTGCCATATACTGTTCATCCTGTTCTGTCATACACAAAACATATATTAGATGTGAGAAAAGAGATGTCCCATTTTTTCTTTTTTTGTTTTCAAATATGCGTTATCAACACCATTTCCTGGCATTTCGATTGGTACGTGTTCAGTAATGTGTATCCCTTGTGCAGAAATTTCAGCAATCTTTTTTGGATTATTTGTCATGAGTCGAATATCGTGAAGGTTCAACTCTCGAAGAATGTCTGCGGCAATAGCATACTCACGCAGGTCATCAGGAAATCCGAGTGCATTGTTTGCTTCGACCGTATCGAGTCCTTGCGTCCGTTGCAACTCATACGCTTTTATTTTATTCACAAGACCAATACCGCGTCCTTCTTGTTTGAGATAAAAAAGAACACCAGTACCTTCTTTTTCTATTGCCGTCATGGCAACGTGGAGTTGTTCTCCGCAATCGCACTGTTGCGAACCAAAAATATCTCCGGTTGCACATTCAGAGTGAATACGAACAAGCACGGGATGTGTGACATTATCGATATCACCTTTGACAAGAACAATTTGTTCACTAACATTTGTGAGATCTCGATAAATATGAATAGCCCACAATCCTGTATTTGTTTGAATTGTACTTGAGGCTACACGTACAATTCTTTTTTCTATTTCAGTTGCTGACATGTTATATAAAAAATCGTGAAACGTCATCATGTACGTGTCCATTTGTCGCAAGACATGTCTTGCTTTCGCGTGTCACGGGCGTGCCATCAAGTTCGGATACACGTCCACCGGCTTCTGCCACAATACACACGGCGGCTGCAATATCCCAAAAACGGATACTTCCTTCGACTACAATATCTGTTCGTCCCGTCGCAAGAAGATGATACATATAGCAGTCCCCAATCCCTCGCTGCCGACCAGTGGAAAGCAAAAGGTTCGTGAGTGACGGCACTGCACCAATTTTGTCAAAATGTGAAAAACCACCAAAACAAATCATCGATTCTTGGAGTGTTGACATATCAGACACATCCATTTTTTTGCCATTCAAATATGCACCGTTTCCTTTTTCAGCATAAAGCAATTCACCTATGGCTGGCATAGACGACACACCGAGAATAACCTCATCGCCTTTCACAAGTGCAAGTTGTGTGCCAAACAATGGAATATGACGAATAAAATTCTTTGTTCCATCTATTGGATCAATCACCCATGTGTATTCACTTTCTTCATTTGTCGTGCCTGTTTCTTCTCCCAAAAATCCATGATCTGGAAACGCGGAAGAAAGAACATGTTGAATTGCTGACTCTGCCTCTTTATCCGCAATGGTAACAGGTGACATGTCTGCTTTTGTTTCCACCGAAACATCCCCAGTATAATATTTCATAATGATATCATCAGATGCGTGTATAGCATCCAATGCTACCTGAAGAAAAGAAGAACGTTCCATACAAATATAAGAATATGAACATGTCCTATCGTGGAGACATGATAGAACGTTTGTAACTTTCTAAATTTTCGAGTGCAATTCCTGTCCCCTTTGCCACACACAACAGTGGTTCATCTGCGACATGACACGCGACACCTGTCGCTTGTGCAACAAGCTCATCAAGATTACGAAGCTGACTTGAACCACCCGACATCACGATGCCTTTATCCATCACATCTGCAGAAAGTTCTGGTGGCGTTTCATGGAGGACTTGTTTGATAGCATCGATAAGACCTTCGAGATCATGTTGGAGCGCTTCCGTCGTATCGTCAGATTTTACAATAATTGTTTTTGGTAACCCTGAAATCATATCTCGCCCTTTTACTTCCATCTCGAGCGGCTTGTCCATAAACATGGCAGAACCCACACCAATTTTCACTTCCTCTGCCGTCCGATCACCAACAGCGAGACCATGTTTACGACGAATATGATCAGCAATCGACTGATCAAATCTATTTCCCCCAATTCTCACAGATCCACAAGAGACGATACCACCAAGAGAAATCACAGCAATCTCTGCCGTGCCTCCACCAATATCTACAATCATATGTCCACTTGCACTGCCAATAGGAATGTCTGCACCAATCGCTGCTACAATTGGTTCTTTGATAATGTAGGCAGCACGTGCTCCTGCTGCCATAGCAGCATCAATAACAGCACGCCGTTCTGTCGATGTAATGCCTGCTGGCACGGCAACCATAACCTCTGGACGAAACAAACGCACGCCCCCAAGAGCTTTATTGATAAAATAACGAAGCATTGCTTCCGTTGTTCGATAATTTGCGACAACACCATCTTTGAGAGGACGTTCAGCAATAATGGTATCAGGAGTACGCCCAATCATATCCTTTGCCTCAAAACCAACAGCAAGCACTTTCCGATCGCCTTTTGAAATGGCAACAACAGAAGGTTCATTGACAACAATGCCCCGCTTGGGGACATGAACAAGGACATTGGTTGTACCGAGGTCAATAGCAACCTTTTTTACAAACATAGAAATAATTTCAAATTAGAAATGTACTGTAAATTCTCTATCTACCGACAAATCCGTTGTATACCGATATGTATTGTTATTCCACTCAGCCTCTCCTTCCGGTGGAAGAGCGGACTGAAGTAGCGTAGCAAAGTCGAGGTCAAGCGTCAACGTGCCTCCTGCTGTTCCAAGCTGTTTTTGTACAAGCAACTGATATGCCTTTTGCTTAGAGATGCCTTCGGGGAGAAGATACGTAAACTGCAACGATTTTGTCTGTTTTGGCTCTATACTAAATGAGGTCCCAAACCATTCTTTTCCAAGTTCTTGTCCCCTATCCACCTGAGATGATGTGATGGCATCACCAGAGCGAAGCGTTCCTCGCACGGATTGGAAGACACTTCCTAGCGGGACAAAAACACGAGCATAGGTAATATATCGTGTCGTCCTCCAATCAAAACCGGCAGGATGTGTGTATGTCATCGTCGCACGTGCAATATATCGTCCATCCTGCATTCCCAAAATTTCATACGACAATGTTCTATCGAGTGCATAATCAGTTTTCAATGATCCAAGATTTGCGTCTACCCATAACAGGTAATCTCCATCTGTCGCCTCAACACTCCCTGCCCAATGTCGATTTTTGAGTGTCTCCTCTACGGTCGGATTGGTATGATACAACAAAATATGTTTTTCATCTGCCAATGTTTCAAACGTTGACAAATATGTTTTGTACTGCGTAATAATATTTTGTTTCAGCCTCTTCATCACTTCCAAAAATAATGGCTGAAGAATATCTTTTCTGTCTTGCACATGAATACCTCTATCTTCATACGCATATTCCACTTCATACTCGAGTGTTTCAGTTACATTTTCTGCTGTAAATGTTTTTCCCTGAACCGTTACCGGTCCAACCAACGCCAAAAGATGCTCCAATACGGTAGGTGTCACACCTATCACTCCATCAATATCATCTGCACTGATACCACCTTCGAGACGATACAAAGATAATCCTTGTTCTGCACTTTTGGCAAAATCTGGTGACCAATTGCTATCACGAAAAAACCAATGAGCCACACCTAAATGAGTTTTCAGTGGGGTGAGAGCGTCTGGCATCAACGCAAGTGGAGCATTCCTATCCAAATTTTCTGTTCCATCCAATGTCACAATAGTAATTTCTCCTCTGTCGACCGTCAGGACAGCATATGACCCAATAAATCCTCCGCCTGGACGAATTTCAGTATTGTTCAAAAATTCTATGAGATATGTTTGCGGTTCAGAAAATCCGAGAAATATCGGCATGATATCGTATATGTCACTATTTTCTTCACCGATTTGTTTGACTACGGCGTTCTTCACAAAATCAGTATGCAAGAGTTGTGAGGATAACACCGTTTTTGAGAGATACCACAGTACAGCAATTGCCAACAAAGCAAGAAGAGCACACGATCCCAAAAGAATGGGGACGACACGGATACGCTGATATTTATTTCGAAAAAATGACATATTATGAAGAAGATGCCTTTCGTTTCTTCTGAGACACATTAAACCCAAGATACTTTCCAAACATCAAATGAGTCACAGCATCAATAGCAGGGATTGCACTCAAAAAAATGAGAGAAATCGGTAAAAGCAACCATTGCAAAAACATAATAATATACAAATGTCTCGGATGTGTATTTGGACGTGGTGGCAACAACGGAATACTCAACACAGCAGAGAGGACCATACCAAGCATGGCAATTGTCATCAATGTTTGAAGCAAATACGGGGCATTGAAAAAAAGTGCACTCTGACGAACAGATTCAGGTGCAACCCACAATGGCAACCTCCCAAGGACGGTAATAAGCAGTGCCACAAGACACCAAGACCACTTCCCTTCCCATTCCACAAATACCCATTTCATTTTTTTCCACAAGGGAATTGCCTTTCCTTTTTTTCGAAACTCTGACAAAAGAAAAGGCACATGTTCCACTCCCCATGCCCAACGACGTTGTTGTGCATACAAATTTTTTATACTTTGCCACCAACTATCATCCCGAACAGTATCCATAGATACGGGGATGTACATGGGCGTTACTTCATACTTACCATCGTATGCAATAAGACACTGATAAAAAATACGTGAATCTTCACTCACAATACGTTTGTCATGAAATCCTGCATCTACAATAGCACGAAAACTCATCGAATGAGATGAAAACGTCACAAGCGCATCTTGTCGTGCAAGGGACGTGAGCGTCCAAAAGGTTGTTCCAAACGCCATGATACGTAACGGTGCTGGAGAATCCCACATATTGTTATCATACACGGCAATCGGTTGATACGACGAACGGGTTGGATGTGGATGTGTACAATACAAATAGGTAAGATATGCAAAATATTTTTGATGACAGACAGTATCAATATCAAACATCGTCGCAATCACATCATCATAGGACCACCCTTTTTGATCAATATATTGTTTCATCTGCCCTTCAGCATAATGAAGATTTGATCCCTTACCAGGAATTTCATTTGGTAATCCTGTAGGATGACAAGTCCCTACAATATCATGAAAGCACTCGCCAAACGTTTGCTTGATTTTCTGCAAAATATCTTCATAGTGTTCTTTTTTTCTCTCTTCTCCTGCAACAACAATGGTAAACTGTGCTGATTCATAAGCAGCACTACAAATACTCTGTATGGCAGATTTCACGACGTCCCATTCTTCATTATATAATGTCAAAAATACAATGTGATGTTTATGCTGCCACTCAGGAACTTCGTGAAACAGTTTATCTTTCCAATCTGTGCGTCGCGCATGCGCAAAACGAAACCAGGCCACGATAAGATAAAAAGAAAAATTTGTGACCTTAAGTACCCAATAAATATCAAAAAAAATAACAAAATAAATCATCCAGAGTGGACGTATAAAGGAGAGTACAATAGAAAACAAAAGCGTCCCCCATATCGTTAAACCGGGAAGCATCTCATACATGCGATAGCGCTGGTACTCAGTAA
Organism: Candidatus Magasanikbacteria bacterium CG_4_10_14_0_2_um_filter_41_10; assembly: GCA_002792995.1. GTDB lineage: Bacteria > Patescibacteriota > Patescibacteriia > Magasanikbacterales > UBA922 > UBA12086. Next base: position 5,660 of record PFPJ01000033.1, read on the forward strand.
GCATAGTGATAAGAGTATACGAAAAAAAACCCATGTTGTCGATGGGTACTCTTTCCCTATTTGTCTTGGCACACGTTTGTGCCTATGATATGATATATATAAGTATATTATGTATATACACTAACTATAGAACTATGAACATCAAGTTCTCTTTGGTTGCCGCTGCAGCTGGTTTTGCTCTGATTGGAGCAGGTTGCGCTGGCACCAGCAGTACACCAACTTCTGATTCTTCGGGAGATGGGTCTGCAACGGAACAAACACAAGGCGCTGTCCTCGACGGTGCGTGGGTCATCACAGAGGCAACAGGTCAGTACGCTGACTTGAACAAAGGAACAACCTATACGTTTGACAAAGCAAATAGTACGCTTACAACAAAACAAGGTATCATTATTTCAAAGGGAACAATCACGACTGTCTCAGACACGTCATTTTCAGTTCTTTTTGAAGGTCTCTCAAATCCATTCAATTACACATACAAATTTGAAGGATCAAAGCTCATCCTCGAACTCGCAACATCGGGAGGACAAGTCTTTACGCTCGAACAAAAATAATACAACCTCACAGACAAAAAAGACTCCTGTATGGAGTCTTTTTTTATCAGACGTTATAAACAAAAAAACATTATACTACTATCCCAAGCTGAGGAACTCCACTATATGTCGCAGACAAATACAGTCCAATGGGTTGCGCAATTAATGAAGCAATAGATGTTTGAGGATGTTGTGCTTCACTTTTTGAAAGAGAAAGAAGAGGAATTTTCCGGGCATACCCAAAGGTATTGGCGACGCTCACGGCAAGTCGAGTACTAGTAAAACTGCCTTCTCCCACAAGAACCATAATTCCTTCTATATTTTCCACAGTCTTTCCTTCTTGTTTCAAAAATGCATCAATGTGAAACAAAAGCATTCTATTATTCGCCATGACCCGAACATCCTTTTTGGTATCCGTATCAAACAATGATAATGAAATACTGTCACGAACCGATGTGTCAATCAATAAAAACATACACGCAACTACATTTCAATTTCATTGACGACCAACATGTGCTTTGCTTCAAAAATAGCATATACAAACTTATCCATCATTTGTCGTCGTTCATACAATTCATCTTCTGTAAGCGTTGTGTACCGGATAGAAAACCCTACATCTTTTTCATATGACGCAATAACTTTTTCAAGATTTCTACTTTTGATATCACCCACAATCAGCATATCCGTTTGGACGTCTTTTTCTCCAGCAAAACGGCCCGTCAACAGCAGGAGTTTGATATCACCACAGGTCTCACGGATACCATCCACAAACACCCGTTCATCAAGTATTTGCCCTTTCATCAACAGCGCTTGCATCTCTGGGTACAAAAGTGACCCAAGGTTCAGTCTGTAATACTTTCGTAGTGAGGCACCAGCCTTTGTCTTGTCCATATGTCCTGGGGCATCTGTTTCTTCGACCAACGTACTATTCACAAGTAATTCCAACTCCCTACGTACAGCATTGATTTGTACGTTCAATGCTCGTGTAAGTTCACGAACAAAAAAAGACTTGTCAGTGTTATGAAAGAAAAACCGCAAGAGCCTATATCGTGTTTTTGAACCAAAAAGGTGTTCAAGCATAATAGAGAGCGTCAGTAACTGAGTATACATATGCCTCAATGGCATTGTCTCATCCTATGAATCTATTGTATACTACAATCTCAACGTACGTCAATCTGTCCCAAGCAGAGAGCCGTATAGCCTGCACCCTATACTATAGTAGTATACAATGCAGGACAGCCGAGTTGCCTTGCCTATGCCACATATTGCCAGAATTCAAGAATTTTTCGTCGAAGGAAAAAATCAAAAACGATCTCATGTGCTGTTGCACATCACAGAACCAACAAACGCTGACGAATGGAAACGTGGGTATTTTTTTGCGATCGCAGAAATAGAACAGGCTGACATTGCAATGATTGGGCATGCCCAACGTCTTATTGACGATATTGAATCTGGATACTACGAAACAGAAACTGATACAAATGGAAAAGGTGCATTTGAGACAACACTTGAATTTATCAACAGACGCAGTAGTCATGTCTTACACCAGTCAGGCACACTCCACTGCATTGTGGGTGTTATTCATGATACGTCTATCTCATTAAGTTATCACGGATCCCCACATGCATATGTCTTTTTTTCACAACAACAGACTATCCAAAGTATTGATATCCTTAGTGGCGCCGCTGTTGATGAAAACAGTGAGCATCTTTTTTCAGCAGTCATAGAAGGGACAATCAATCCTGGCGATCGTATATTTTTAGGAACACCACATATTGTCGATGAACTGAGTATTGACCGCATCAAAGAAATTGTCATGTCGAGATCACTGGATCAGTCGGTCAGTCATATCGAACAAGTACTCAAAGATGCCAGAAAAGAAGAATCATTTGGTGGTATTGTTTGTGATGTCGTAGAACAAAGTGCTGAAACACCATCACCACCATCAAATTCTGCAGCATCGCTCCAACATCTTATTGACAAACAACGGGAAACAACGGAAACGTTATCTCCCCCACTATTCGGACAAAGAAAAAAAGCAAAAGAACAACCGACACGACAACACAAAAGAAGAAATGCCATTGAGACAAATCACAGACGACATGCAGGCGAAGATATTATAGGAGGTTCACTTCCTCAAGTCATTCTTGTCACGATAGGGAGAGGCGTCGTGCAAACTGGAATTATGCTTTGGAAACTTTTTCGTTGGATTGCCATTGGTATTTCTCATATCCTCATCATTTTCTTTATTTTGATCACCAACAAAAATAATGGAAGAGCACATGCTCTCAGATCTATCAAAGATACATGGGGAAATATCCGTGCGAGTATCAATCGTCTTTCTCTCATCAGTAAACTTCTCTTTTTGGGAGTCATGGTATTGAGTGTTACCTTTGCAGGCAGTATCACATACCTTAGAATCCAAGAACATTATCGTCAAAAAGAAATTGCCTACCAACAACAAGTACAAGCAATAGAAGACAAAAAAGCAGCCGCCGAAGCACGTCGTATTTACAATGACGATACAGGTGCGTTCAATCTTTTGAAGGAAGCAGAAACATTGGTGACGACACTTCCAAAAGAAAATGATACCCAAACAAAAACGTATGAAGAGTTGAAAGGTACCATAGAAAATGCTTTGTTAACACTGAGAAATATAACGGTTGTCGATGCACACCTTGTAGCAGATCTCAATGCTACAGCAGAAGGAGCCAAAGCATCGAGGCTCATCCGTCTCAATGATACACTGGTCGCATTTGGCCCAGATGATAATAGATATTATGTAGTCGACAAGGATACAGGAAGTGTGGTTGTCCAATCCCATGATTCACTTATGAAACTGACAAGTGGCAATACACCAAAAGAAAACGACATGATGGTGTTCCTTGGTGACAACAATCAAGTGTACACCTATGCTCCCACAACAAAGGCAATCTCAAAAACAGAAATTTCTTTTCCAACAGAATCAACCAAGATTGCGGCACCCTTCATCTACAACCTTCGTCTATATGTGGCAGATACCGTAAATAATCAAATCCTTCGTCATAGCAAAACACAGACAGGATATGATAAGGGCACTCCGTGGCTTACAAAAAACGATGGGGTTGATCTTTCTGACGCAGTCTCGATTGCGATTGATGGAGATGTGTATGTCTTGAAAAAAAATGGTGGACTGCTTAAATTTACATCTGGTGAACCTGAACCATTTTCCATTTCAGGACTCGATCCAGCGCTTACCAACCCAACAGATCTCTATACCTACAATGATGTCGAGAGCATCTACATTGTCGAGCCAACAAACAAACGAGTGGTGAGACTCAACAAGCAAGGAACCTTCCAAGCGCAGTATACAAGTGATGCGTGGAAAGAACCGACTGGTATGGTAGTTGATGAAACAAAGAAGACGATCTATGTACTAGATGATAATAAAGTGTATAGCTTTGCAATATAAATTATCGAATATTTTCTAAAAAAATCATCTGAATACAAGATGATTTTTTGTTTCTCACAACGACACGTCATCTCGAGTGGAATGAAATCGAGAGATCTCAAGGAAAACACGAGATCTCTCGACTCCTTATAGTCGCTCGAGATGACGCACACATCCTACAAAAAAAACCGCCCAATCAAGGACGGTTTTTTATTGGTTGAAAGAAAATTGAATTACTTCAATTCTACTTTTCCACCAGCTTCTTCAATTGTTTTCTTGAGTTCTTCTGCTTCTGCCTTTGCAACGTTTTCTTTAATAGTAGAAGGTGCACTATCAACGAGTCCCTTTGCTTCAGCAAGACCAAGTCCTGTGATAGCTTTTACAGCTTTGATCACAGCGATCTTGTTACTTCCAGCATCACTCAGTTCTACTGTAAATGATGTTTTTTCTTCTACTTCAGCAGCTGCTCCTGCAGCGCCTGGCATAGCCATCATCATAGCAGGTGCAGACGCGCTGACACCAAACTTGTCTTCGAGAACCTTCACGAGTTCAGCGAGGTCGAGGACAGACATTTTTTCAATCTCTTCTACAAGAGATTTGAACTTTGCAGGCACTTCTACTGCCTTTTTTTCTTCTGTTGTTTCTTCTGACATAT
>PFPJ01000030.1:0-1020 GCA_002792995.1 Candidatus Magasanikbacteria bacterium CG_4_10_14_0_2_um_filter_41_10
AAGGCGTTCAAACTTGTCTGCATCTACCTCTATATGTAGTTTTCTTTTTAATTTTGAAATTGTGACAGGTAATGTATACATATGCCTATAGTATATGCGTGAGTGTACGCCATGTCAATGAACGCTATACCTCTGCAAGCGCAAGTTCTCCTTGTTCAAATACACGAATTTTTTCGAAGATATGTTCAATCGCTTTTTCGATCGGCCCTTCTACAGAAAAGCCAGCTGCTTTTTTATGCCCGCCACCACCAAAGAGTTTTGCAAATGCTGATACATCGACATGGTCATGCGTGGTGCGAAAGCTCCCTTTGAAATTGCCGTCATGCGTCTCTTTCAATATCATGCCAGCACGTCCATCCTTTATATTATTCATAAAGTTTGCAATGCCTTCCACTTCATGTTCTGTCACGCCGTGCTTTTGTATATCTTCTTTTGTTACGTATGTGTAGACAATATCGAGTGGCTCGTGATGTGCCATTCTGCTGAGGACGGTCCCCCACAGTTTCAGGCCGTTGACCGTTTTATCTTTCAGTACCCATCCTTGGATCATCGACATGTTGCCACCTTTTTCAATCAGTTTACTCGCAATATTCATGGAATGTTTTGTGGTTGCAGAATTGGTAAAATTGCCTGTATCGGTAATAATACCAGTGAGCAAACACGTCGCCATGCCAGGCGTAATATTGACTGTATTATGTATAAAAAAATCATGGACAATCTCTGTCGTCGAGCTTGCTTTTGGCAAAACAAGATTGAAATCTCCGTATTGCAGATTGGTATTGTGATGATCGATATTTGCAATCTTTGCACCGCGTTCTTGCATCACAGGGAGGAGCTGTTCTACGCCAGCATAATCTGGGCTCGAAGAATCAAAGATGATCACGAGGTCAATATCGGCATCGTCCCAAACCGTAGGCTGGGAGGTAACGTAGTCAACGTGCGGGAGAAACATGAGGGAAGGGGAAATGGAGGTAGTACAAAATGCCACATGAGGTTTTTCGATATGGCGCAGGTATTGCA
>PFPJ01000030.1:1051-10131 GCA_002792995.1 Candidatus Magasanikbacteria bacterium CG_4_10_14_0_2_um_filter_41_10
ATCTGGATTTTTGTGAGACACGAGAAGCACCTTTTCTGCTGCCCCGATAGCGTTGAAAATGTGGGTGGCTACCCGTTTTGGCATATATCTGAATCACTGTGTTGGTATGAGAATACGTGGGCGAAGAAAGACAAGCATGTGAATCTACCTTATTTTTCGAAATCTGTCAATACCTTGTTCCTCCTTCTTACTCTATGGTATCATGTATCATATTTGGTATAATAGACGAGTCGTTGGTTACGGATCTGATTATTTTTTCATGTATTTAAAAAGTATTGAACTTCACGGATTCAAATCCTTTGCTGACAAGACAACGGTTGATTTTTTGCCACCGTATAAAGAGAGGCAAAGTATCACCGCAATTGTCGGGCCAAATGGGAGCGGAAAGAGTAATATTTCTGATGCGATTCGGTGGGTACTCGGTGAACAAAGTGTGAAGCAACTCCGTGGAAAAAAGACGGCAGATGTTATCTTCGCAGGCTCTTCGACAAAAGGGCAAATGAGTGTGGCAAGCGTGAGTCTCAATTTTGATAATACTGATCACAAAGCGCCGATAGACTATGAAGAATTAATTATTACCAGAAAATTGTACCGTTCTGGTGAGAGTGAATATCTTATCAATGGCGCTGCCGTTCGTCTCATCGATTTGCAAATTCTTCTTGCCAGGGCGCAGTTTGCACATGGATCATACAGTGTGATTGGGCAGGGGACGATAGATCGGATGCTTTTGCAATCACCCTCAGAGCGGAAAGCATTTTTTGACGAAGCGGCAGGGATCAAAGAATTTCAAATAAAACGTCATCAATCATTTCTCAAACTCAGAAAAAGTAAAGAATATATTGATCAAGCATCGCTCTTGTTGCAAGAAATTACTCCACGATTGAAAACATTATCTCGTCAAGTAAAAAAACTTGAAAAAAGAAAAGAAGTTGAGACGGCGTTGGTTGGTTTGCAAGAAGGATATTATGTCACCCTTGGAACACATTATCAGACGTCTCTTGAAAAGGGACGGAGTGAACTTTTTGATATTCAAAAAACGTACGATGCATTGAGTGCATCACTTGGTACGATTCAAACAGAACTCGCGACACTTGCACAGGGTGCCTCGCGTGAAGATGTCTTTGCCGGACTCCAGCGTGCGTATAGTGATGCACAAACAAAAAAACATGCACTCGAACGTGAACGAGCGATTCTTTCTGGTAGAATGCAAACTGCGTACAACCAAGCAGGGAAACAAAATATTGGATGGCTTGAAAAAAAACATGATGAAGTAGAAGAAAAAATAACAGTGCTTGCGCAAGACATCACAGCGATAGAAACAGAAGAAAAAGAATTTGAAAAAAAACGGGTGGCAGCCATAAAAAAGATGCAAGAGGTCACGCTTGAGATGCAAGACGTGCATCGCAAAAAGCAAGAACTCGAGCGACTGCTCCGAGAAGCAGAAACACAAACATCGGTGTTCCAATATACGGGTCTTCGCGCGGTAGAAGCGATTTTGTCTGAACGACGCCAATTTGGTGGAGTACTTGGTGCTGTGGCCCAGCTCGGTCGTGTGCCGGCAGAATATCAGCTTGCACTCGACATCGCGGCCGGCTCCCATCTCACCTCTGTTGTGGTCGAAGACGAACTCGTTGCAGAAAGTTGCATCCGATATTTGCGTGAGAGTCGACTTGGCTATGCGACTTTTTTGCCACTGACAAAAATTCGAGGAAGACATATCCCACAAGATATCGAAGCATTCCTTGGAAAAAAAGGAGTGATTGGATTAGCTATTGATATTATTTCATACGAAGAAAAATTTGATGATATTTTTTCCTATGTACTTGGCAATACACTCATCGTAGAAGATATTGAAACGGCGCGTAGTATTGGTATTGGGAAGATACGCATGGTAACGCTTGATGGAGATATTCTTGAGACGAGTGGAAGTATGAAAGGTGGATTCCGCAAGCAACGAAGTACTGGGCTCAGTTTTTCTCAGGAATCCATGTATGGATCAAAACATGACGAGGAAGGTATCAAGGAAGAACTGTTGTCTTTTGATAGCAAACTTACCGAGTTGAGTAGTGTTCACAAACAAGTTGACGAACAGCTTCGTTTGCTTGATACCGAGATCGGAAAACGTACCAACAAGCGCGAACTGCTTGAGGCACAAAAACATGAGATAGACAAAGAAAAAGCAGGATTTGAACAAGAGCTTTCTCTTTCTACGATGAGTGAGGGGGAATATGATAGTGCGATGAATACACTCAAAAAAGAACGAGATACATTGGATAGTGAATTGGTACGGGCCGAAGATGTGCTTGCCTCGACTGAGCAACATATACAAGCATTCAATGATGAAGAAGAAAAAAAACGACAGCGTGTGTTTGCATTGCAAGATGATATGCAAGGAGTCCAATCTTCACTCAATGCAATATCAGAACAGCGCAATACACTTCAAGTTGAAATTGCAAAATTGGAAACAAAAGCTGAAGATCTCGAAGAAGAAATATATCATGAACTTCACATGCCCTTGGCAGAAGTAATGAATCGTGTGGAAACAGTACTTGGCATGGAAAAATTAGAAGCTGTGCTAGCAGAAATAGACAAACTCAAATATCAACTATCTCTTATCGGTGGTATTGATCAGGAAGTGATGGATGAATATCAAGAAACCAAAATACGACATGAAGATTTGTCTGCACAGCTCGAGGATCTTACCAAGACGGCAAAAGATCTCGAGACATTGATTGCAGAGCTCGATGAAGTCATGAGAAAAAAAAGAAAGAAAGCATTTAAACAAATTAAGACAGAATTCAAACGATATTTCACAACACTTTTTGAAGGTGGAGAAGCGGATCTGATTGAAATATACGGTGAAGAAAAAGTAGAAGAGGGTGAAGACTCGTTAGAGGAAGAAGAAATTGCGGATGAAGAAGAATCTTCTTTTGCAAAAGCGAAGGCCGATAAGAAAAAGCGTGGAAAAGAAATTTTGCAGGGGATTGATATCAAAGCCAATCCACCGGGAAAGAAAATTAAAAATATTCAATCACTCTCTGGAGGTGAGCGAACGATGGTGTCAATTGCACTCGTGTGTGCGATTCTTCGGACCAATCCATCACCTTTTGTATTTCTCGACGAAGTAGAAGCAGCCCTCGACGAAGCAAATACACTTCGATTTACCAATATTTTGCAAGAACTTGCAACGGCATCGCAATTTATCCTTATCACACACAATCGTGTGAGTATGCACGCAGCGGATGCACTTTATGGTGTGACGATGGGCAATGATGGCATGAGTCGACTGTTGTCAGTGAAGCTTGGTGACGCGGAAAAAGTTGCAGAAAAATAATGTTTTCCACAGATTGTTTTTAGTATGTATTTTCGTCATTTGTGTAGAACGATTGATGTAATATCAATAATACATATTTAAAAAATTGATAGTGCATATGAATAATAATTACATGCAAAAATTGCACAACTATTTGGGAAAGAAACAGAGAACAACTAAGTTTACTTATTCTCAATGGTGTTGTTATTTTATTTTTCAATAGCAACGCTGTTTCCTTATTTTTTGTAAAATACGTCATGTCAAACATGGTGATTGTGGCGATAGTACTGCTTCTGTTGAATCTGTTTCAGAGAGACATGTCACCTGAGCTAATCAGTTCACAACAACAAACGAAGCATCGGAAACGCGGGTTTGCCTGGATGTTTGTACTCATATTCATTATTCCTCCAGTTGCATTGTTTGTGTATCTAGTGATGAATTTTTTCAAAAAAAGTGGGTTCCCTGTTGACCTGTTTGAAATGTTGTATTACATCGTATTTATTGTGTATTCAGTGGTGACGATGGGAGGAACATTAAAAAAAAGAAGTGAAACGCAATATTATGACTCCACTGGTAGGAGAGGTTCCCATAAATTGGGGTAGCGTCGGGTCAGGTTTGTGATGAATATGGCATGCTATCGCGTCTATTGACAAATAGAGACCGATCCCGTATACTCGGCACCATCACGAAATACCTCTGGGAAACCAGAAGATACCTCTCATATCACTGCACAATACGTCATAGATACTATCGCTTGTTGTGTCTTGATTGATTTACTTATATTGCTAATTGATTTTATTATGTTGACTATTCGTCTTCAACGCGTTGGACGAAAAAAATCACCAAGCTATCGTTTGGTGCTTTCAGAAAACGCACGAGATACACAGGGACATGCCCTCGAAATTTTGGGCAATTATAATCCTGTTGCAAATCCAAAAATTGTTGCACTCAACGCTGACCGTATTAAGTATTGGCTTAACTTGGGAACAAGTACTTCTGAGGCTGTTCACAATTTGTTGGTACGAGAAGGCATTGTGACTGCGGACAAAAAGAAAGCTGTCAGTATTTCAAATAAACGCAAAGGAAAGATTGATGCAAAGAAGGCTAGTGTAGAAGAAGCAAAACAAAAAGCTATTGAAGCCGCAAAAGCTGCAGCGGAAGCTGCCGCTGCTGAAGCACTCGCTGCAAAAGAAGCAGCCGAAGCAGAAGCAAAGGCTGCTGCAGAGGCTCCTGTCGTAGAAGAAACAGTAGAAGAAGCACCAGTAGCATCTGTTGAAACTCCAGTGGAAGAAACTGCACCAGTTGCCGAGGAACCAAAAGCTGAAGAAGTTCCGGCTACTGAAGAGGCACCTGCGGAAGTTGAGGAAAAGAAAGAAGCATAATACGCTCAAAAAATTAAAAAGACACACTGTGAGAGGTGTGTCTTTTTTTGTCTTAGTTGCCTACTGTTGAGACTCCATTTTATGGAATAATGCTCATACATTGACAAAATTCGACCATCTGTATATACTTATTTCACGAATGAACTGGCCTGCATCCCGCAGGAACATGTCGACAGTTCTTCACAAATATACATTCTGAAACGAATTTTATGGAACAAGATCAAGCTTTTGTGGAGTACGTCGTCAAAGCCATTGTCAACAATCCCGACAAGGTGAAGGCGGTACGTACTGTTGACGAGCGTGGTGTTCTCATCACTCTCGACGTCGATCCTAGCGACATGGCATACGTCATCGGTCGCCAAGGACAAACTGCTCGTTCAGTCCGAACACTCTTGAAGATCGTTGGTGCGAAGAATAACGCTCGCGTTAATCTGAAAATCAATGAACCAGAAGGTGGTCGTGGCCCTGCATATCGCAATGCTGCACCAGCTGCTGCACCTGCCCCAACTTCAACAATGAGTGATGAAGATATTGATACGAGTGCTGTTGACGGATTTACCCTCTAAAGACGCACATCCCACAAAACTCCTCGCATGATGCGAGGAGTTTTTCTTTGGGCAATAGTCGCTGTCTACTCTATTGACGAAACAGAAGAAATCTTATATACTCTGACTCACGTTTCAAAAGGGCGATTAGCTCAGATGGTTAGAGCGCTACACTGATAATGTAGAGGTCCCAGGTTCGATTCCTGGATCGCCCACTCATCACACATTTGACCATATAGCTCAGTTGGTTAGAGCGCTACATTGACATTGTAGAGGTCCGTGGTTCGAATCCACGTATGGTCACACTATGCTACAGGGAGGCTTCATTTATCTTCTTGAAAGTGTTTCAAAGAAACACAGATATTTGGGTTCAACACCACATCCAGAAAAAAGACTTGTTGAGCATAATCGCGGAATAACTAAGGCAACGAGAGATAAGAAACCTTGGGTGTTATTATGTACTTGGCAATTCTGTACCCTTCAGAAGGCAAGAGAAATTGAATTTCAGATAAAAAAGCAGAAGAGGAAATTTACTATTGAATATATTTCATATTTTATAGACCAGATGGAGAGAAATTGAGCGCCCCGCTGTACAGCGGGGAGGTCCGTGGTTCAAATCCACGTATGGTCACAATATAGTCTTTCCCAAAAGGCTATTTTTTTATCTTGCTTTTTTCTTTCTTTTTGGTATACTCATGTGGTTATACGTTATTTTTAGTCCTCTATGGAAGAGACACAATCTTTCGACACGCCAGAATTACCGTCGGAAATAGAAGAATCTCATAAAGAAACAACGTGGCTTGGCAAGATAGGACTGTTTTTTTTGGAGTTGGTAAAAATCGTCGTACTCGCAGCGATCACGATTGTGGCAGTAAGATACTTTTTGTTCAAACCATTTTATGTCAAAGGAGAATCCATGTCACCGACCTTTTATGAAAATGAATATTTGATTGTTGACGAATTGAGTTATCGATTTCGAAATCCAAAACGTGGAGAAGTTATTGTATTTCGTTCCCCAACATCTCCAGAAGATTTTTATCTCAAACGTGTGATTGGTCTCCCTGGTGAACGTATTCGTGTAGAAAACGGAAAAGTAACAATATGCCAAGTAGAATGTACTGTTCTCAGCGAGCAATATCTCAACGGGATTAGCACTGATGGGGATGTCGCATTTACACTTGGGGACGATCAATATGCAGTCTTTGGTGACAATCGTGGTGCGAGTTATGATTCTCGACGGTTTGGACCTATCACCAAAGAATCCATTCAAGGAAGAACGCTTCTTCGTGGATGGCCTCTCACGAGAGTAAGTTATTTTGGAGACAGTCATCTCCCACAATATAATTTATAAACTTCTTTAAGGGATTCACATCATTTGTCGATTATTGCTTATCATCATTATATGGCGTCACGAAAAAAAATAGTGCTAAAGAAAAAAACACCACTCAAGAAAAAGAGTGTCTCAAAAACACCTGCAAAAAAAGTAAAAGTAACACCAAAAGCAAAAAAGAAAGAGACGAAAAAAATGGCACCAAAAGCAACGTCTGTGAAGAAAAAGACAGTGGTGAAAAAAGAATCACCAAAAAAGAATATCCCAAAAAATGTTCCACAGGTAGTTCGTACCGAAGAATATCGCCATGAAGGACACGAACAACATAAGAAAAAAGAAAAAAAACCACAACAATTTCAACCACTTCGAGGCATGCGAGATTTGCATCCAAAGGATGCAAAGTTTTGGCGAAGTGTGTATAGAGCTGCTGAACAAATGGCGGAAGCATACAATTTTCAGTATATGGAAGTCCCTGTTTTAGAGGACGCCAATTTGTTTACCCGTTCTATTGGAAAGGGAACAGACGTGGTAGACAAAGAAATGTACGTCTTTGATGACAAAGATGGATCTCAAATTGGTCTCCGACCAGAGTTTACAGCGGGATTTGCGCGTGCGTATATTACACACGGCATGCAAAGTGATCCCCAGCCGATAAAAGTATGGACCTGTGGTTCTCTCTTTCGTCATGATCGACCACAAGCTGGCCGGTATCGCGAGTTTCGTCAGTTCGATTGTGAGACTATTGGTACACGAGATGCTGCTGTTGACGCAGAACTTATAACGGTTGCATACAATTACCTGAAAGATCTCGGACTCGAGACAACCGTTCGAATCAATAGCATTGGGTCTCCAGCAGATAGAGCAAATTATGTTATCGAGCTGACGGCGTATCTCAGATCAAAACGAAGTTATCTTTCTGAACTGTCAAAAAAACGTATTGCAAAAAATCCATTGCGTGTCCTCGATTCAAAAGAACCGCAAGATCGAGAAGTTATCGAAGAAGCGCCACAGATTATTGATTGGCTGAGTGAAGACTCAAAGAAATTTTTTATGCGTGTGCTCGAATATCTCGATCACCTTGAAATTCCATATATTCTTGATTCGACATTAGTGCGTGGTCTCGACTACTATACAGACACTGTTTTTGAACTGTTTCGTACTGATACAGAAGAGGGAAGTCAGAGCGCACTCGGTGGGGGGGGAAGATATGATCTCCTTGTCGAACAACTGGGTGGTCCAGCAACACCAGCAAGTGGATTTGCGATTGGACTTGATCGTGTAGTGCTCGCACTCAAAGATCTTCGTAACAATCCAAAGGCGCTCCGTCATGCACCGAAAAAATCTCCTGTGTATTTTGCACAATTGGGAGACCAAGCTCGACAGCATGCGCTACGACTTATTGAAAATTTGCGAAAAGAAGATATTATTACCTACCACAATCTTGGAAAGTCATCACTCAAGTCACAGCTCGAGCAAGCACACAAACTGGAGGTGACTCATACACTCATCCTCGGACAAAAAGAAGTGCAGGATGGCACGATCATTATCCGTGATATGGAATCAGGAATCCAGGAAATTATAGATCAGGGGAAGATTGTGAGAGAAGTGATGAAGCTGTTGAAGTAATAACGCAAATAGAAAAAGACCTCATATATTGCGAGGTCTTTTTTTTGTAAATACGGCAAAGTTTGAATTTTCGGCTACTCAACCTTAGGTTAATATCTTGAAGATTGTTTCATAGCGTTGTTGGTATTTTTTTTGAAAAAATTATTCCCCCTTAATAAGGAAATCCATAGACTCTTGATTATATTACGAGTTTGTGCTATACACAATAGTACTACTTATATATATTTATTCATCGAGACATATCGTCTATGCGTTCTATAATTTTTCTATTTTCTTTAGTAGTCGTGGCAAGTTTATTCCCGAGTTACAGTACACAGGCAAGTGGGTTGGCATGGAGTCAAGCTCAACTTCTTGAACATGATGATATTGGGAATGCCACAGATCCCCATATTGATATGAATATCAATGGGAAGGCTGTGGCAGTATGGCAACAATCAGATGGTACACGTGATAACATGTGGGCAAATACATATGATGGAAATACATGGGGAACTGCTCAACTCATTGAAACAAATAATGCTGGAAATGTAGGGTATGCTGATGTCGCTATCAATGATAGTGGCGAAGCGATAGCTGTGTGGCATCAATTTGATGATACAAGAAATAATGTGTGGGCAAATACATATAATGGAAATACATGGGGGACTGCTCAACTCATTGAAACAAATAATGCTGGAAATGCATTTGAACCAAAAGTTGCTATAGATAGTAGTGGCAGAGCTTTGGTATTGTGGAATCAAATTGAAAATGGAAAGATAAATATCTGGGTAAATAGGTATGCTGGAAATGCTTGGTCAACGGCACAACATCTGGTAACAGGAAATGTAGGGAATGCTATTATCAAACAGGTAGACATGGATACGTCTGGCAATGCAATTGCTGTA
>PFPJ01000023.1 GCA_002792995.1 Candidatus Magasanikbacteria bacterium CG_4_10_14_0_2_um_filter_41_10
CTGCGTCAGATGTTCTCCGTAGGATATTTTCAATCGTTCAAACACCGCTGTTTTATCTTCCACTTCAAAATTAATTTCTCCGGAATGTGCATATTTCATGAGTGGTTCAATATATTCACGAACACTCTTGCCACTTTCTGAAATCACACGTAAAAATTGAAGAACAATAAGTGCAGGCATTTCAAAAAAACCAAAGTCAGCTTTGATAAAAAAGTGACCAGATGATTCTCCTGAAAAAATCGCGTTGTGTTTTTTTGATTCTTCTTTGATAAGCGAATGTCCTACTTTGGTAAGAAAAGGCTTGCCCCCTGCTTCGAGAATCATATCTTCTGTAATTTTTCCCGGTCGCACATCGTAACCAACAGCACCACCTGGATGATCTTTCAGATACACTTGTGCGAGCATACCACGAACAATCGCAGGTTCTACGGTCTCTCCCATATTATCGATGAAGAACACACGATCTGAATCTCCATCGAGTGCAATACCAAGGTCTGCGCCTGTTTCCACAACTCTCTTTTGAATATCAGTATTATTCTCATCAATAAGAGGATTGGCATCATGATTGGGGAAATTACCATCCAATTCAAAATACATTTTTTCCAATGTACAAGGGAGCTGTGCAAACAATTTCTCCATCACAAGCGATCCCATGCCATTGGCATTGTCAACCACGACTGTAAAAGGTTTTATCCTCGAGATATCTACTTGTGACAATGCATATACCACTTCGTCTTCTATCACACCAGTTCGCATTGTAACGGTTCCTGTTTTTTCTACTGATGGAAACTCTCCCTTTTCTACCATATCTCTAATTTCCATAATACCCGTTTCCCCACTGATCGGTCCTGCAGCAGGACGTACCATTTTGAATCCATTATATTGTCCAGGATTGTGTGATGCAGTAATTTGAATACCACCATCATAGCCGTACTTTGCCACACCAAAATAAAAGGTTGGTGTCGAGGCAAGCCCAATATCGACCACATCTATCCCCTGTTCTGTCAATCCACGAATGACTTCTTTTTTTAACGGTGGAGACGAGACGCGCATATCCTCGCAGACCACCAATGTCAGCGTATCTTTACCTTGATCTTTCTTCATGAATTCAGCAAATGCCCGCCCGATATTGTAGGCAAGCGCTTCTGTCACTTCTGTGCCATAAATACCCCGTATATCGTATGCTTTAAAAATGTGTGATGGGAATGCCATATATATAATAATAAACGATTGCGAACAGGCGTCGGCTAGTATATACTATGCTTCGTAAGGCTTCAAATGAAGAAATGTTTATATGAACCCAGATATCCTTCTCGACAGACTCTCCTCACACCTAAAAAATACCGTTGCTCGGGCTATTTCTCTTGCTGCGTCTCTTGGACATGACCACGTCGCCCCCATTCATCTCCTTGCTTCACTGGTCGAAGAAAAAGGAAGTATGGGAGAGGGAATCCTCGGCGCCGCAGACATCGATACGGCATACTTAGACACTTATTTGAGTGCTCTCAAAACAGTACGCAGTGAAGAAGAACCTACGTCAAACACAATGACTCTTCCAAGTCTTGATACACAAGCTCGACGCACATTGGAAAAAGCCATGGTACTGGCATATGAATATAATGCACAATATGTAGGAACTGAGCACCTGCTCTACGCACTGTTAGATCTTCATGATGAATATATCATCAGAATTCTCGAAAAATGGAACATTCATACGGAAGATCTTCATGAACAAGCTCAGGCCGTCATTGAAAATACGAGTCAATTTCCTATGGTTGAAGATATGACAGATGCTATGAATCATATGAATGATCATGAAAATGAACAAATACCTCTGCCACCTCCACAACGAGGACTTCCAAAAAAATCTCGTCACAGCATGCCAGAAAAAAATAGTCCACTTGATTTATTTACAACAGACTTAACGTCACAGGAAGCTCAAAAACGTATCGATCCAGTCATTGGTCGAGAGGAAGAAATCGAACGTGTCATGCATATTCTTCTCAGACGCACAAAAAATAATCCTGTTCTCATCGGAGAACCAGGTGTTGGAAAAACAGCCATTGTCGAAGGATTGGCAAAACGTATCACAGAAGGACGAGTTCCCGATATTCTCAAGAAAAAAAGAATTCTTTCTCTCGACATGAGTCTTCTTGTCGCTGGGACCATTTATCGAGGAGAATTTGAAGGACGTCTCAAGTCACTCATCGATGAAGTGCAAGCAGACTCACGTATTATCCTTTTTATTGATGAACTTCACAATATTATTGGTGCGGGATCCAATCAAGGAACGATGGATGCTGCTAATATTTTAAAACCAGCACTCGCACGAGGACAATTGCGATGTATCGGCGCGACAACGCTTGATGAATACAAAAAATATATCAGTACCGATCCAGCGCTTGAAAGAAGATTCCAATCTGTTACAGTGGATGAACCGTCTCCAGAAGAAACACTCCAAATTCTTGAGGGAATAAAGCAATACTACGAGCGGTATCACCATGTTTCCATTCCACAAAAAACAATTCAGTCAGCCGTCACTCTCAGCACAAGATATATACATGACAATTTTCTTCCTGACAAAGCAATCGACCTCATTGACGAAGCCGCAGCATCAGTACATGCGACAGAACCGTCACATCCACTCGAACAAAAACGAGAAAACATCGAAGCCGAACTCATGAAATGTATACAAACAAAAGAACAAGCTATTCTGCAAGAACAGTTTGATACTGCCCTGGATATCAAAAAACAAGAAAAAAAACTACAAAAAAAATTGGAGGATCTTGATATAGAACTCAAACAAAAAGACAAGCGACCAAAAAAACGTGTTACCGAAACTCATATTGCTCGTGTGGTGGCAAGGAAACTGCATACCACACCTGACATGCTCCTCACAGACAATCACACAAGACTCGATGCTATAGGAAAAGATCTCAAGACGTCCATCTTGGGACAAGATGAAATTATTGATACCGTCATTGATACACTGCGACGTGCGGAGCTTGGCATCAAACGCACAGGACGTTCACATGCATCATTTCTTTTTGCAGGGCCCAGTGGTGTTGGCAAAACCAAACTCGCAAAAGAACTGGCCCAAAAACTATATCTTTCTGAAAAAGCACTCATCCGTCTGGATATGAGCGAGTTTGCCGAACAGCATGGTATCAGCAAACTACTCGGCTCCCCTGCTGGATATGTCGGACACAATGATCGAAATCGATTTCTCGATGAAATCAAAAAGCGTCCATATGCCGTAGTCTTGTTCGATGAAGTAGACAAAGCACATCCAGATGTGATTCGATTACTCCTCCAAATACTTGACGAAGGAACACTCACAGATAGTGCTGGAAAGAAAATTTTATTTGAACATGCGACGATAATTCTGACATCAAATCTTGGCGCATCCATGTTTCACAAAGGAGATTTTGGATTTGGCACAACCAAAAAAACTGACACCCTCGACACAGATACAAAAAAGGCAATCCTTGGAAAAATCAAAGAAGAACTTGGCGCAGAGCTGATTGGCAGACTCGATGCCGTCTGTCTTTTTGCCCCACTCTCTCCCAGCACTCTTGCAAACATTGTGACCGCCCATGCATCTCAAGTGTTGGCACATCTGGTAAAAGAACATGCCATGCATATTACGCTCAGTGAAGAAAGCATCACCGCGTTGATACAAGAAGCATATACTGCCGATACTGGCGTTCGTGTGGTAGAATATACAGTAGAACGTATTCTTGGATCTCTTATCGCCGAAGTACTCAAAAAAAAACAACGAAAAAAAACGTATACTGTGAGTGTAAAAAAAGGAATATATGTATTATCATAGTATATGAAGGGAACCATACGTGTATCAAAAAAAAGGAGTGATCCTGCTGCATTCAATCGGGCAAAACGAGTAGACAAAATGCAAGAGACACGTGGCAGTGGTCAATCGGGCATGCCACCATTGTCACCTACAGATGACAACCCTTTGGCGACGTATGATCCTGATGAGAATAAAGAAGAAGAGGGGTCAGCTGATACTCCACAGACCGCAAAGGAAGAGAAAAAAAATGACGTACAACAACAACCAGGCATACCACAACAGCCAGGAGGTGCCTCAAATGAATCGAATCCCAACAATACTGATGAACAACAGGATGAGTCAAACAAAGAAACAAAAAAAAGAAAGATGATCAAACAACGAGGAATGGGGACACAACTTATCAATAGATTTTTACGATATAAAAAACAAATTGAAAATTTAAAAAAAGAAAATGCGCAACTTCTCAAAGAAATAAATGCTAAAAAAAAAGAAATTGAAGAAAAAAAGAAAGAACTAAAACCGCTCCAAGAAAAATTGGACAAATCAAAAAAATCTCTCGGGCGCATGAAACTGCTTCGTATTGTTCTCTGGGTTATAGGAGGGTTACTATTTTTCTTTGGAATCGGCGCCATTCTCATTACAATCGCAAAAAGTATTACCTACATCATAGATGATCTCAATAAAGTTATTTCAGAACTTGAAGAAAAAATAGAACCACTTAAAAAAAAGCTGGAGGAACTTGAAAAAAAACGAGATGAACTTGAAAAAAAACGAGAAAAAAATACCAGACAGATCAACATGTATATCAATCATTCAGCCCTCTCACTAAGACAACCCAAAACAGAAGAAGCATAGTATTCATGAGTAGCAAACACTATGGACAAAAAACGCATCCTCTACATCAGCCTCTTTATTCTCCTGACCATAGGATTTGGCTACGCTCTCTATCGTGTTTTTTTTGCATCCAAACAAGATACCACGGTTCCAACAGATGTCGGACAATCAACAACAGGACAATTTCCTTCCTCAGAAAATGGTCAGCCTTCCCAAAATGGAGGAACAGGAACAGGATCATTGCCAGGAAGTGGCACAGTGACAGCACCCGGTGGAGGAACTCAGGCGGGAGGGGCGGCAGAACCGATTGTTACCAGAGTCATCGATACGCCAGTAAGTAATGCCACACCAGATGCCAACGGTGCCGCAAAATTTTATAATAATATTGATGGAAAATTTTATCGTATCAATGCCGACGGATCAGTGACTGCACTGAGCGACACCACATTTTTCAATGTTTCAAATGTCACATGGTCACCAGCTCGTGAAGAAGCTATTATCGAGTATCCAGACGGCGCAAATATTTATTACAGTTTTGATACCAAAACACAAACAACGCTTCCCACCCACTGGCAAGACTTTAGCTTCGATAAAACAGGAAATGATATTGTCGCAAAAAGTATCGGTTTTTCCGAAGAAAATCGATGGCTTATAGTCTCTGACCCTCAGGGAAAAACCGTTACTCCTGTGGAACCACTCGGAAAGAATGCTGACAAAGTTATCGTAGACTGGTCTCCATCGGGTGATGTGATTGCACTCTCCCGCACAGGGGAAGCTATCGCAGCAGATAGACAAGAAGTCCTTCTTGTCGGACAACACGGAGAAAATTTTAAATCTATTGTTGTAGAAGGAAGAGATCTCAGAACCAAATGGTCTCCAGACGGAGAAAAATTGCTTCACAGTGTCTACAGTGCACGTGATGGATATATCCCAGAACTTTGGATAGTCGGTGCATCAGGAGATGCCATCGGTTCAGGAAGAAAATTGCTTGGTGTCAATACGTGGGCAGACAAATGTACCTTTGCAGATAGCCGATATGTATACTGTGGTGTACCTACCACGCTTGAAACAGGGTCAGGTTTTGTACCTGCGCTTGCAGATGGTACACCAGACAATATTATCCGTATCGATACACAGACAGGACTTAAGCAACCAATTGGTACAGATGGTACACATACTGTCAACGATATGTTTGTCAATGACGATGGCCACACGCTGTACTTTACTGACAAAACACAAGCAGGTCTCTTTAGTGTTCCTCTCTAATAGTTTTATGATACGTTCACGATACATTATTCTCGCACTCTTGCCCGCACTTTTGATTGTTATTGGTATTTTTTCTTTTCGTCTGTTTCAGTACAATGCCCTTTTTGGAAAAAAAGAAACACCAGAACAAGCACCTGTCCTTGATCTAATCCCAATACTTCCAGATGATCCGATTATTGGGGCCACGAATGCTCCTCATACGATTGTGGTCTTCGAAGATTTGGCATGTACTGGGTGTAAAGCACAGGATCAAATTCTCCAAGAACTCCAAACAAAACACCCTGGCAAAGTAAAAATTATTTGGAAAGGATTGCCGGTCAACCTGTTTCCATACGCAAGTGAACCTGCCCACCAATATGCATTTTGTGCAAAGAAACAAGGAAAATTTGAAGCATTCAAAGACTATGCGTTTGCAAACTATACCAATCTTTCACGTGCAACGCTCGCAACGATTATCAAAGAAATAGGGCTTGATGAAGATACGCTCAATGCGTGTCTAGATTCTGGAGATGCCACAACGTATATCGATACGATTCGCTCCCTTGCCACACTCCTACACGTGCAGAGTGTTCCCACAGTATTCCTCGAAAATAAACAAATAAATACTCCGGCTTCTGTGGAAGAATGGGAAGTAACACTTGGGCTATGATGAAACAATATCATCAAAAAAAAATGTATATACAAATCCTGATAATAAGTTTGTTATTGTTTCTCCCGTATCCAAGTGTTGCCGTAGGGACATCTCAAATTGGGGTCATCTGTACAAAAGATGATGGGAGCGAATGTATCACAGGTACATGTGAACAAAAAAAAGGAACTGATATAAAATACTGTGTCTGTACGGCATCTGCAGGTAACGGGGCAGAAGGTGCTGAACAGTGTGCTGCACGCTACAACGATATTGATCCAAATGCTGGAAGTTGGCAATGTGAACAAGGTATTGGCGGAACATATGATCTCAATTATTGTCAAAATAGCCAAACAGATATTTCTCAAGCTCCTGCAGGAAGTACCGGAGGGTCCAGCTGGTGGGAGTATCTGACCGATACCACAGCTGCGGTACAATTGAGTTCAGAAGAACTCAATAAACTTCTCAAAAAACCAAGCCTTCGTATAAACATCCCAGGCGTTTCCTTTACAGATCCAAATTCGCTCGCACGCCGTGTCGAAGACGGTGGTACGTTTATATATTTTCCGTACATTGGTGAATATATTGCACCTGTCTACAAATACGGCGTCGTTGCTGTTGGCGTTTTTGCGGTGATTATGATTATCTTTGCAGGTTTTATTTGGACGACGTCTGGTGGAAGTTCAGAAAGAATAAATGAAGCAAAAAAAAGAATCGTGCAAGCAATCATAGGCCTTTTGATTGCGACGACATCGTACTCACTTTTATATCTTATCAATCCTGAATTGGTGGATTTTCGAAATCTCAGGGTGCAGGTCTTGGCAGGGACGCCACTCACAGACATAGAGGATGTTGATTTTAGTACAGGAAAAGCATCGTCATCGGGTGAATTTGAAAATCTTTCACAAGCACAAAGCAAAACAGGCCCTTCTGCAGACACACAAAGTAGCTCTTGTGAAACAAAACCAAGTCAGACATCTGGCATAGGAGAAACCAC
This sequence comes from Candidatus Magasanikbacteria bacterium CG_4_10_14_0_2_um_filter_41_10, assembly GCA_002792995.1. Lineage (GTDB taxonomy): Bacteria > Patescibacteriota > Patescibacteriia > Magasanikbacterales > UBA922 > UBA12086. The sequence continues at coordinate 7,537 of PFPJ01000023.1, forward strand.
CTATTTAGGGCAACTCGATTGTAATAGTACGAAAGAAAGAAAATTGACTGATATCAAAAACATTATCCTCCATGATGGAGGAAGCACTGTTGGAGGAACTGTGAAAAATTGGGTACAACGATGTCAGCAAAATAGTTCTGATTGCGTTGCAAGTCATTATTTTATAGATAGAAAAGGAACTATATATCAATTACTCGATGAAAAAAAAGTGGGGTATCATACACCTGGATGGAATGATGCTACGATTGGTATCGATCTCGCCACAGTAGGTCCGGCTGACAGATCTACCTATAGTTGCCTGCTCTGTAAAAAAACAGGAAGTTGTAAATCATACACAGGGAAACCGAGGACTGCTGACAAAACAGACAAGCAAACGGCCATTGCAGACTGCTCAAAAGGATTTCAGGACGCCCAATACGTGGCGCTCAGCAAACTTCTCGACTCTATCTTGGGAAGAATTGGCAAAAGTAGAAATACTTCAACAATACTCGGGCATTGCAATTCAGCTGGGAATCATGGAGACCCCGTTGGTTTTGATTGGACCAAACTAAATTTATCAACACCAAATCCTGCGCCACGATGTTATTTTGAACCATCCTATTCACAAAAACTTCTTGAAGATGCAACCAAATTATTTGGACAATAGACGTATGTCAGAAAAAAACACATTAATCTTTATCTGTACCAACTGCGACGCCCAGTTCCAAAAATGGACCGGGCGTTGTCTTGAATGTGGCAAATGGGGAACCCTAGAAAAATCTGCAAAAACCCAAACAAGTAAACAACATTCAAATCAAGATGTACCTACAGCAAAAACAACATCGCTTGCAGACATCAAGGGAAAACATATTGTCAGGACACAAACAGGTATCAGTGAACTCGATCGTGTCCTCGGTGACGGTATTGTTCCGGGGAGTCTTACGCTTCTTGGAGGTGAACCTGGTATTGGGAAATCAACTCTTGCACTTCAGCTCGCCACCAGTGTAAAAAATACGCTCTATTTTTCAGGAGAAGAATCTGTCGAACAAATAAAAATGAGAGCAGACCGATTGTCCGTACATCAGGAGTATCCATTATCCGTAAGTGTATCCAACGAAACAAACATCGATATCATCGCTTCAACAATTAAAAAAAATAAACCAAACCTCGTTATCGTCGACTCCATGCAAACGATGTGGAATGAAGACGCCACAGGAGAATCTGGCAGTGTGTCACAAATTCGTGCATGTACGGTCACACTGCTCGAAGCAGCAAAATCGAGTGGTGTCCCTGTCGTCCTCATAGGACACGTGACAAAAGATGGTACGGTTGCAGGGCCAAAAACACTGGAACATCTTGTCGATACAGTGCTCTATCTCGAAGGAGATCGCTATCACGTGTATAGAATTCTTCGTGCTGTAAAAAATAGATTTGGATCAACAGACGAAGTCGGTATTTTTGAAATGAAAAGCGATGGTCTCTTTGGTGTCGAGAATCCTTCTGCTGCCTTTCTCGCAGAACGTGGTGACGATATGCCAGGCAGTATTATCACCTGCCTCATGGAAGGCACACGCCCACTGCTCGTGGAAATTCAAGCGCTCGTCAATAAAACAAGTTTTGGCTATCCTGTTCGAAAAGCAAGTGGCTTTGATATCAATCGTCTTCATGTGCTGGTCGCCGTCCTGCAAAAACGTGCAGGGCTCGATCTAGGACAATATGATATTCATCTCAATGTCGTCGGCGGAGTGAAAGCAAACGAACCGTCAGTTGATCTTGCTGTCTGCCTCGCAATAGCAAGTAGCTTCAAAGAAAAAACTGGTGGCAAAGATCTGGTTGTATTTGGAGAAGTCGGCCTCGGAGGTGAAGTTCGTTCTGTACGTTTTCTAGAAAAAAGAATAAAAGAATCTGTGGCACTAGGGATGACACGCGTCATCACCGCAGCGAGCAAAGCAGTACCACATGTGCAAGGCATGAATGTGATCCAAGTAAAAAATATTGAAGAATTGATTGCAAAGACATAACAATGCAGAATTTAGAATGAAGATTTCAAAATTATTTGAATTATTCTACATTCAACATTTTTTCATTCTAAAATAAAAAAAACACCCCGCATACACGGAGTGTTTTTAATAATATACACAACCACTCGTTTCAGGAATTCACCTGACTTTGATTTCAATGATTACCTTGAAACCACAGTGAGGTGCGAGTGGTTGTCTATAGTGCATCTCAGAGGAGAAGGCCGCGGAAGAGTACGCGCGGCCGTCTCCTCACAACGAGGTCAGCTGAGCCGGCGGTTCTAACGGTGCCGCGACTTCACTCCGGCGGCGGCACGCGCGATGCGGAGATCAGTCTCGGTCTTGTGAGTGATCTGCCCCAGATCCATCATGGACGCGCACACCTTGGGGAGCTTGCCACCCGGCCAGAGCGGAGTCACCGGCACGAGAACTCGCCCGTGGTTACCCTTCT
>PFPJ01000025.1 GCA_002792995.1 Candidatus Magasanikbacteria bacterium CG_4_10_14_0_2_um_filter_41_10
TTGTTGATTCCAGTTTTCCTGATAGTAAATAGTCTTCTTTTATTGGTTGCTGTGCCATCTTCGGATAAATACACGATGAACCGAGAAACAACAATTTTTTTACACCATGCACGTATGACTGATGAATCACATTGTTTTGTATTTGTAAATTGTCGTAGATAAATTCCGCAGGATACGTGTTATTTGCAAGAATGCCTCCTACTTTTGCGGCAGCAAGAAACACATACTCTGGTTTTTCTGTTTCAAAAAAGGAGACAACAGCTTTTTCATCTCGCAAATCGAGCTCACTGAGTGTTCTTGTCACAATAGAGGTGTACCCATCTTTTTCTAGTGCACGAACTATCGCTGAGCCTACCATACCACGATGTCCGGCAACGTATATCTTTGCATTCTTTTCCATATATTAGGATATATACTTCTGTGGATCTACCTGCGTCTCTTCAAACTCTGCACGAAGCATCATGTCTATCAATTCATGAAATCCTACTGTCGGTTTCCATCCAAGTACTTCCTTTGCCTTTGTTGCGTTCCCGATTAGTTTATCAACTTCTGCAGGACGAAAATACTTTTCATCAATTTCTATAATGGTTTTCCCGGAATTTTTGTCGATTCCTTTTTCGTGAAGTCCTTTTCCTTTCCATTCGATATCTATCCCTACTTTTTTGCCAGCATATTCCAAAAATTCTCGTACACTATGTGTCTCTCCTGTCGCAATTACATAATCATCTGGTGTGTCTTGTTGAAGCATGAGCCACATCGCTTCTACATAATCTTTTGCATATCCCCAGTCACGCATAGCATCAAGATTTCCAAGATATAGTTTTTCTTGCTTGCCAAGAACAATATTTGCAAGTGCATGCGTAATTTTTTTTGTCACAAAGGTTCCTCCACGCCGTGGAGATTCGTGATTGAACAGTATCCCATTGCATGCAAACAGATCGTATGATTCTCGGTAATTTACGGTCAACCAATGTGCATACACTTTTGCAGCAGCATACGGACTGCGTGGATAAAATGGTGTTGTTTCTGTTTGTGGTGTTTCCCGAACTTTCCCAAACATTTCAGAAGAACCAGCCTGATAAAATTTTGTTTTAATTTCACTATCTTTAATAGCATCCAACAATCTCAATGTTCCAAGCCCATCAACATTCCCCGTATATTCAGGTTGTTCAAAACTTACCTGGACATGACTTTGGGCACCAAGATTGTAAATCTCATTAGGATGAATTCGTTCGATGATACGACTTACATTACTTCCATCACTCAGATCTCCATAATGAAGGATAAGGCGAACATTTTTTTCATGCGGATCTTGATAAAGATGATCAATGCGTTCAGTATTAAAACTACTCGACCGACGGATAATACCATGGACTTCATATCCCTTTTCTAGAAGAAATTCTGCCAAATAAGACCCATCTTGTCCTGTAATTCCAGTTATCAAGGCTTTTTTCATATGATTACTCTTGTGTTGCGTGAATAGTCGCGGTGGCAGATGCCATAAGTGCTTGTTTCAATTTTTGCCCTTGGTCATCAAAGGTGAGACCCTGTGCTTCGGCATCATTCATAACCGCAAGTCCTTTGTCATTTCGTCCCATGACTGCATATTGGAGTGCGAGACGCCACCATGATTCAGCAATCTTTGGGTCATCCTCCACGACCTGCTGGAGTAATACGATGGCTTCATCATTTTTACCAAGTTGGTGCTTGATATTTGCAAGCGCAAAGACCACTTGTTGACGCTTTGGAGACAACGTATGTGCTGTTTCAAGATATGATTCTGAAGACAGTACAAGCGTCGGGTCTGACATAATATCAGATCCCTTTCTATCCAATTCTGCAAGTAAAATGTATAAACGAATATCCAAGGGATGCAATATCACATTTTTTTTCAATTGTTCTACAGCAAGCTGGTAGAGTGCTTGTGTATCTTTGAGTGGTATCTTTGTCTGATATTGCGTTAAAAAGGAATCAACTGTTCGTGAGAAATCATTGCGAACATCGTCAATGTGAGGTGTTGGAATCTTTGCGGCCTCAGGGAAAGACGTAATTGCGGTTGCTGGATTTGAACGAAGTTGTTGCAGTACGCTCAAAGCGCGGGTATTCGCTCGTGCAGGATTGATATCTGTTGCATAAACTAAAATAGAGGTCACCACTATCAATGTCACCGCCATACCAGAAGAAACCATGCCACTTCCTTTCACTATTTTTTTCCCATTTTCAATTGGAGACATTGTCACCATACTATTGACAAATGCCAACGTAAAGAAAAAATAAAGATAGGATGTTGGATTTTCAAATACAAAAGCATTGTGAATAAAATGAGCAACAAGAAATGCACTACTCATGATAAAGATATGGATATCGACCTGCCCTCGTCTATAGGCTCGCCACAACACAGTAATAGGGATAATAAACAATGATAAGTACAATACAAGACCTATGATTCCCTGAACTGCAAGTGTATTGAAAATTGCACTGTGAGCATTATCAAACCATGTCTCCCCCCACCCATGCTCAAGAAATTGTGGACGATACAGTTGATCAAATGCATAATAATAATTATTTGGTCCCCATCCAAAAATAGGCTTTTCCTTCCAACCCTCAATAGCGACCCCCCATGCCATGACGCGCGTATCTGCTGTTCCAGAAGTCAGCTGTGTATTCACAAGTCTGCCAACAGCAGGCAAGTGCTGTACAAAATCTGTTTTGCGAAATGCGAATAAAGCGACGACAATAAAAAGCCCCACCCCCATGAGATACATCGCTCTCTGTCGCAGTGTGCGATATGCAGGATCTCGAAGAAAAAGAATATATAAAAAGAGTGCTACGGCAATAAAGGCGATCAATCCCAATAATGTTCCTCGTGTTCCTCCCCAAAAAATACCACCAAATCCAAGAAGGATCCCTGCCAGATAAAACCAAAACCATGCCGAATCTCGTTTCTCTTTGAGAATCAATAATACACTTACAAAAACGAGAAAGAGACCAAACCCACTATAATAAATTGCATTCCCCAATGTAGCCGATACTCGATGAGACGAACCGTTTAGTAATAAATTTGGGGAGACATATACCTGCATAAAACCAATAAACATCACTAAAATCCCCGACAACAAAAAGATACGGAGCAACAAACGCCATTCTGTCCATGTTTTGTATACTGACGTCAGGACAAGATAATATATACCAAAATGAACCAATGTAAACAGCCCAAGCATGCGTTCATGATTATCCCAAAAGCTTCGGTACCAATCCACACCAATAAACGTGGAGAGAGCTAGGCTCACAAAAAAAAGAAATACACAGACAGTCATTGATTTCATGCGAAGTTTGTATGTTTGACTGTCAGCCACAATAAGCAAGAGCCACCCAGCAAACATAAACAAAGCAAGAGACCGAAATAATAAAATCTTTGGGACAATAAAAGGAAAAATAAATGTGGACGGCAATACAACAAGAGGCACTAAAAATGTAAGACCAATCAATACATCTACAATTTGTCTAAGTATTTGTTTTCTCATACCCTATATATTTTCTAAAAGTAAAGAATCAGTCATACTATGTTCAGCGATGGTGTTACAAAAGGATTCATCCTTGCAATGATCAATGTATAGATGATGATGTTCGTCAATATAGGGAATAAAAATTCCTTCAATCTTTTTTGAATCTTTTTTGGAAAAAATTGTGTAGTACGGTTGTACAGAGGTATCAGAATCGTTCGACAAAAAACCTAAAGCACTCAATTTTTTTTCAAGTGTACCTTTTTGTTGCGAATTTTCTTTACACTCTTCGCACCATGATGCGATGTCAGTATCCCATATTTCAAGGTCCTCTGTCGGGATATACGTTATTCTTGCCACGTCTCTCATCTTTGCATTCAACATGTCTACGACATCAACATTGCGTATAGCATTTTCGGTATTCACTTTTGGATTGGCAATCTGAGCATCATAACAAAATGTGAGCGCTTTTCCTGGCACCACATAAATATCGTATCCATCTTTCACACAAGTTGCTGCAAAATGGTATCGATTGATCAAAGAATGGTATTCCTGAAGATTTTTTGGAGATTCTCCATTTATGTTTTCACATCTTCCCGTTTTTTCATTATATTGTGGGAAAATGTTGCCACAGGCACACAAATTATCTTGATATATCCCCCCGCTCATACCACACAATTCTTTTGTGTACGATAGTACATCAGATTTGGGCCCAATTTTTTTTTGTACAATGATAAAAAGAAGGAATAAAACAAATATTCCAAACAAGAACATACCGATTTTATTTGATCGTTTCATAGTTGTAATTTTGATGTATCTTTCAAGAGTGTACCACGCACTTTTTTTAGTGTCAAAGGGAAACCCTCTATGTAACAAACACATATCAGACAATAAAAAGACCCCGCAATGCGGGGTCTTTTTTTTTCTTGTCTCTACAAGTAATTCAAACTAGAATCCTTTTGAGAGAGAAGATCCTGATATTTCGTACGAGTCAGATGCATTGTATGGACCTGAGTTCGTAGCTGAATTGGCAGGTGTAAAGTAGTAGTAGAAGTAACCACCGCTCCAATCCACTTCGTATCCAACGTCAGCAGCAGTAAAGCTTTTACCAGTGCTTCCACCAATAATAGCAGAAACATTGACACTACCTGTTGATTTACCAACCAATACACTATTTGTATTAGCAGTAACAATGAACGTTCGTGTTCCACCTGCTGGGATGGTAAGACCATTTTCCATCAGGCTGTTTACATCATTCGAACTATCAAATGATGTTGATGTTGCACTGTCAGTTTCTACAGAACAACTTGTTACATTAGCTCCACCAGCCATACATTGTGACTGATTTCGAGCCAATTGTGTTCCAAGACCACCAGTTTCATTAGCTTCCCAAAGTTGGAAATCACTAATGGTACCAGTACTGCCAAGTGAAGAGGTAAGACCTGTTACTGTTACATCAACAGTCGTACTCGAGAAAATCAATGGTACTGTACCAGGATTTGTTACTGAGAACGAGAATACCTTTGCCTGTGTACCCAATGCCAAGACAGTACCAAGATCAACAGAATTGATCACTGGTTGTGTATCTTGGTACAGGTAATACGTAGATGTAGGTGATGAGAATGTCACACCAGTGGTTGTAATGTTTGAACCACCACCTGTGTAGACTTCGAGATCATTCGTACTTGTAGCACCAATTGACCATGCACTTACATCTTCTGGAGTCATTGTTCCAGAAGCATTGATTTTACCTTTCAAGAGAAGGTACTTTGTACTGTTTGCTGGAGCAGTCCAGTTAAGTCCACTGAACTCTACATATCCACCACTACTAATGTAGCTTCCTGTAGAAAGTGGAGTCGTCAAGTTTGCAGAATCATAGAGAGACAGATCACCAAAATTGGTAGATGCTGTATCAATTGCAAGGGCTTGAGTACCAGTTGTGTTGAGGTAGAAACGCAACTTATTGAAGGTTGCATCCTCATACAACGTAGCAACTTGCCACTTACCAAGTTGTACTGCGCTTGTTCCACTTGGAGTCATGATCTTTGAGACAGTCGATGCATCAGTAAATCCGGTAACAGTCACAGTAGCTGTTCGAACCGTGTTTGTCTGTGCAGCATATCCAGTCGTATCATCAGCAGAACTCTGTGTCAAATCACCAATCCATGTCAATGATGACAAAGTTGCTATCAACGTGCTAGCTGATGGTGCAGTTGAAAGAACATTTGCTTTCAACTGAAGTTTTACAGTACCACTCTTAGCAAGAGTCAAGTTGTTGAATGTGAATGAGTTTGAACTTGATGCTGCTGTACTAATAGTTGAACCAAGCTGTACACCATCTGCCCAGAGAGTCACATTCTGAATATCATCTGAAGCGAGGATACCAGCTGTTCCAGCCAAGCTAAATGATGCTGCTGTGACAGCCATGCCTTGTGCACTTGGAGCTTTCACAGTCCATTGTCCAAGAAGGTTGTTTGATCCAGTAGACAAGTTTCCATCACCAACAGAAGTATCCTTAGAAATTGTAATCGTATTTCCACTCATGGTGAGGTTATTTGCAGCAGTAAGTGAACTGCTAGGTTTGTTGTCCTGGTAATCCTTCGTAGACAAACGCTTGAGGTACATGTTACCAAGTTCAGCTTGGTATTCAGATGTACTTACAGCAGCTGTGTCAAGTGACCCAACAATCTCGAAGACTTTTGTCTCTCCAGAAGGGATCGTGACATAACTAGACAATGTATACTGTGTACTTGCAGTACTATACAAAGCATTGCTTGCAGCACTAGTCGTAAGAACAGTAGAACCATCTACTACGAGTTTTACGTTTCCAGTAAGTCGAGTAGCAACAGAACTTGTTGCAACGAGAAGACCAACTTTACGAACTTCAATAGATTCTCCTACAGCGCGAACCTCAAATTTTCCAAGGCTTACGTCAGTAGAACCTGGAGAAAGTTGTCCTGCAGCTGAATCAGATTTCTTTGAAACAGTTACAGTACCAGCTTTCAACTTGAAATATCCGCTCGTAGAACTTACAGCACTCCATGTACCACCATCAGCATCAGTTGGGAGAATATAATACTGTGTATCTCCATCTTTGACACTGAGGTCGTAATCATTTTGCAGCTGCATACGGAACCAACGTCCAGCGCCGTCCATAACAGTTGCTTTCACTGTCAATGTTCGGTTGCTTCCTTTTGGAATGTTGTATCCACCATTAACCATAATGGTAACATACCGATCACTCATGGAAACTGATGAACCGAGCAATGTGTTGTCTGGAGCGTACAATTCGAAGTTTTGGAGGTCTGAGTCTTGGACACTACCTTCTACGTAGAAGATAAGTCGTTCAACGTTACCATCATTGATACCAGATTCAGTAAATTTGAATTTGGCAACTTCTTTGGTTTCTCCAATTTCGATCTGTCCAGAATCTGCAGCAACAGGTTCACCTGATTGTCCACCAACAGATTGACCTTGAACACTTACAGCGGAAAGACTAGCTGTTCCATCGGTAAGTCCAAAAGTACCACTGCTAAGAGGAAATGATCCTGAAACAGTTGCAGTTGTGTCAACATCAGTTGATGCTGCAATTTGTGCTCCAACAGTACCACTGGTAGCGCTAGAATCAAAGTTGAATGCAATAGTAACAGATTTGCTACTGTTTGCAGGAACAACGATAGAACCGCCTCCAAAACCGATGGTTACTTTATTGTCAGAGTTGAATGATGACATGACATCACCTTTTCGGTATCCGTCAAGCCATACACTTACGCCGTTTACACGTGCGTTTGCAATAAGACCAGTTTTTCGAACAGTAAGACCTTTTACTTCTACAGATTTATCACCTGCACGAAATGTAACTTTCAACAATGAATTGTTTACAGTTGATGCTGACAACGTGCTTACAGCAGGCGTATCAGCAGAAAGGCTTACCGTCAATGCTCCTCCGTCTACTGGCGTACCAGGAGTTCCGAGACCACCACCCTGTGAAGGGTCAGCAGTAACAGATGCAGCAGTAACAGAGTTGACGTTCAATTCAAGAGCGTCAATGAGACTTGCTGCTGGAGTTTGAACACTTGCTTTTACAAAAGCTGGAAGTGTTCCATCAACAGTTGTGAGTTTTCCATCCACGACAGTATAGATCGTGTCAGAATCAGCACGCTTTACGAGCATACCATCATGGATACCACTCACTGTTGCACCGGTCGTATAGTTTGGCCAGTGGAAATCATGGATATCACGGAGCAGACTGCCCCAGTTATCACCGTAAAGTGCTTGTACTTCAGCGCCACTAATTGGGTAACGCATGTTGCCAGGTCCGACAGCAAATACTTCTGGAGCGATGTTTACCTTGACGAGACGTGAGCCTGGTCGGTAATCAACACCAGATGGGTTTACTGCGTTTGGGTATGCACTTACACATGTCTGATCGATTTCAACAACACCTGAGAAATCATTGTACCAAGTGTGGAAAACGTCAGAAGATGAGAAGTACATTCTTTTCATGTCTGCATTGATGAGATAGACAGCTGTGTTTCCTGGTACTTTGAACAGGTCACCAGCTTCGAGTGATGGACATTCAGCAGCATTAGCAGCAAGAGGTGCTGCGAGTGCAGAAAGACCAATACTCCAGGCTATCGTCATAACAACGACAGACCATGTAAATGCCTTTTTTGTAAGGTTAATTACATCAGTCATAATAATAATTACTAGTATACTTCACCTTCATTGCGCCCGCCCGAAATATAATACGGTATGGGTCAATGAACATGAAATGTTATGTACCCTTAGTACATGCCATGAAATGTCTGGGAAAGACTCGACCTTTCTATCATGGGCTCCCACGATAACATCGCGGGACTGTTGCCTACTGTATGGCAGCCCTTCCCTGATAAACCATTGTCTGAGACAAGGAGTCAGGAAAGGAAGCCATACAGTAAGACACGATTCCGAGAACCATGTGGCTCACGGTGAATAAGATACGATGGAAACATTCGCGCACATGTGATGCACGTGCCTTCTGCTCATCTGAGAGAAGAAGGCACGTATACCCATGCAACTTCTACTCTATTTTTTTTGTCGTTGACACGACAGATGTTGATGTTACCGAAAGAGGAGACCCTATCGTACTACTGCCAGATGGTGGGAGAGAAATATTTGATTCTTGCGTAATAGTTGTCACTTGTTGAACAGTTTTCTTTATATCTATGGTTTTTTGAGTTGACTCACTCGTAGCACGTATCAATTGCTTTGCTTTTTCGAGTGCACCAGTCAAATCATTATTTGCGAGAAGCAATTTGATATCGTCTATCTGTTTCTGAACAGCATCAGACGACTTTCCGGCTTCTTCCAAAATAGAGGTAATTGTTTGCTTTAGGGTCAAAGCAGGAGGAAGAAGATCATTTCCATTTGTACTGGTAGCATTTTCTAACATCGTTGATGAAGAAACAACACTCGTCGTACTTGAAACATGTTCCTTTTCGAGGGCAATACTTGTAGAAGATGACATCGTGACAGATCCATCTTTTGCACTCATATTGACATCTACTTTTTCGATAAGTGCTTTTACTTCGGCAGTTTGGTGCAATGCACCATCTGCTTCTGACAAGGCTGATACTATTTTTTCTTCTACCAATTCTTGTGCGGCCTGACGTTGTTCATCATTTTGCGCTCCTTCGACTGCCACTTTGACAACATTGATACCAACTTCCTCAACAGCTTGTTGCACAGCAGCGACTTGTTTTGTCAGAGACACATCCGTCGCGACGCCATCAACAGTACCCGCCAATTCTTTCAAGGTCGTACTAATCTGGTTGGTCGTGTCATTCACTTGTTTTGCATTTTTTCCAATTGAATCTTTTTGGTCTTCTGACTGAACAGCGCTATCTACCGAGGAAATACTTTCTTGCAATTGTTTCAGCCCCTCACCCGCTCGCTTTACTTTTTCTTCTGCATTAAATTTGTCTTCACTCGCGACTGTTTTTATCTCAGCAACGCGTCGTGACGCAAACTTCAACTGCAATTCCATGTTCTTTTCATCATTCCCCGTAATATTTGCTAATACAATTTGTGTTTTTTCTGATGCAAGTTTTACTTGCCAAAGGGTATCTCCCGGAAGACTCTCAGAAGCACTTGCACTTGCGATCCAGCCACTCCCAGCCAACGCAAATACCAACACAGAAACAAGCAATGGTTTTGCTTGGTAAAACATATTCTGTGGAAATAATGCCTGGAGATTCTGTATCATTCCTTGCAATGGTCGAGAGTCTACAGATTTTAATGAAGATGAAACTGAAGAAGAAATGCTGATACGCTGAAGCAATGATATGCGCGTTTTTTCAACCCATGCACGATCAGGATTTATGCGACCTTCCAGTTGCTTTACCTTCTTCAATTGTGCTTTGAGTATATGTGACACAAGATTTTTTTATGACGAAGGGTGTTTGCTAAGTATCTCTTGAAGTGTCTTTGTCGCTCT
>PFPJ01000079.1 GCA_002792995.1 Candidatus Magasanikbacteria bacterium CG_4_10_14_0_2_um_filter_41_10
GCCACTCGGTGAGCAACATGAGAAGAACCGTCGCAACGTACGCCATGACAAGGAGTGCCATGTCCCACAGTGCCATATGAATCCGAATATACCGACGACACAAAAGGATGATCACACCCGTAAAGACAAGAAAGGTTCCTGGCAAATACCACTTCAAAGAAAGAGGAAAAAAAATTCCTGGCAAATACATCCGTGAAGAAAACAGAGTAATACTTTCGAAGAGTGCACCAGCGACAAGGGTCGCCACAACCGATCTCAAATGAAATACAACAAATCGTATCATATAGTATCTGACAGAGAATCTTTTTGTTTTTCAAACACATCTTTGAGAATCACACTCAAGACAGTCGCTACAGGTATAGCGAGAATGACCCCCACAACACCACCAACACGCGCGCCAACAAGAATAGCAATAATGCTCACAATAGGATTGAGACCCACAGCACGTTGCATAACCTTTGGCACAAGAATATGGTTTTCAAATTGCTGAATCACAATATACATAATAAAGACAACCATTGCGGTCACAAACCCGCCACCAGAAAATGCAAAAAAGAGCGCTGGAAGTGATGCAAAAATGGGTCCTAGAATAGGAATAAATTCTAGCAACGCGGCAAGAAGCCCCAGCACAGCGGCATATTTTACCCCAATGATTGATAATCCTATCGTCACCAATATACCTATACTCATACTCAAGATGAGTTGTGCACGCATCCATGAACCAAGCTTGTCTCGAATGCGCCGAAAGACACCTGACACATATGGAATATGATTTTCTGGAACCAATGAACGTAAAATTTTCCCAAGCGGATCATCTTGTGAGACAAGATAAAATGTCATCACAAGGACAATCAGCAATGACACCATACCACCAAAAAAATCACTCACCGTAGAAAATAATCCAGCCAACGCACCATTGGCACTTCCACCAGAAAAAAGCGATGTCTTCGTTTGACTATCTATCTGTACTCCCCCACTTCCAAACAACCGAACAAATGATTCTTGTTTGGTAAGACTTGAGAGAGCATCATTGCTCGTCGCCACGAGCTGAGGCACATCATGTGCGACGACCGGTGCCAAAATGCCTACGGCCGTCCCAACGACACCGAAAAAAATGATGTAGACAAGAAAGACCGCCATGCCTCGTGGAATCTTCCGACGCGCAAGAGAGGCTGCAAAAGGATCAATAAGTGCTGCAAAAATAAGTGCTACAAAAATAAGAAGCACAATATCCCACATGAGATAAATACCATACAACGCTGCCAAGATACCTAGTACCTTGAGTATGTCTCGAATATGAATATGTATGACCGTATTCCCATTCATACTTGAAATTTTATATGAATAAGTATACACTACTGTGTCACAAACGTACAGAAAATCCCCCAGTTGAGCAAAGATTCAATTTTCATAATTCCTATACAGCTCTAGGGATGAATGGTACAATATATATATGCCTAGCTACGCAAAAAATAAATTTGCTTACCACGACTACGAAATCCTCGATACACTCGAGGCTGGCTTGGTATTGACAGGAGCTGAGACAAAAGCCGTACGAACAGAAACAATCAGACTCAAAGGAAGCTATGTCAGTCTCAGAGAAAACGAGGCCTGGCTCATGAATGTCCATATTCCACGATACAAATACGTCGGTCAAGCAACAACATATGACCCCGAACGACCTCGAAAATTACTCATAAAAAAGAAAGAAATCGCTTATTTACAAGGAAAATCGCATGAAAAAGGCTTGACAATTGTGCCTCTTTCCATGTATAGTAATGGTCGCTATATTAAGCTCCAGATAGGAATCGCTCGTGGAAAAAAACTTCACGACAAGCGAAAAACCCTGAAGGATCGTGATATAGCCAGAGATATCCGAAGAGAATTGAAAGAACGGATATAACTGTACATGGGGATGACAGGGTTCGATAAGTGGACCTTGGTATCATTCATATGCATGCCGAGTATGTATATCTGCTCGTACCCACCGATATATACTAGACAAGTGCAAACATTGTCACCCGAGTGAAGACCGCTATAGCTTCGGCTTTCAGCGTTCCGACATTCGCAGCTGTCGTCGCCTAACGGCTTGATGACCATCGCATCGCACGATACTCGATATCGCGAAGGCGGTGTCAACCCCCAATCGAGTGTAGGATATACTGACACCTGAGTGGTATATCTGAACCTTTGCCTCGGGTTTTCACACCTGCCATTTTGTTTCTTTCTAAGGCATGTGTGGCGATACCAAAGGAACTCAGCATGAAGATTATGGTGATATCCCATTTAGACCCGGGTTCGATTCCCGGCATCTCCACGAATCTGCCCAAGGCGGATGAGTGCCACGTGATGAACCATTGGTTCATTTTACGTGGCGACATTGGGCTATAAACCAACGGCGTCATCTCGTGGCGAGCCACTCATCTGGAGGGAGTATGAGTTTTACCGTATATTTTTTAGAATCAATACAAGACACACAGAGACACTATAAAAGAAAAATTTCTCAAAATTGGTTCCGGCTGGAAATTTTTACAAAAACAACTTTCACATCATTTCAACTCTACATAAACTCTATGCGAATCTCAAGGAAAAAACGCCCAGACAAACCATTGATCCCAAAATATTTTACCAACGAACGAATTCGCTCTGAAGAGGTGCGTGTGCTTGATGCGGAAGGAAAAAATCTTGGCGTCATGAAAACAAAAGATGCTATTCTTGTTGCGAAAGAACGAGAGCAAGATTTGGTAGAAATCAATCCAAAAGCAAATCCTCCGGTAGCAAAAATCATGGATTTTAGCCAATTTAAGTACCAAAAGGAAAAAGAGGTACGAAAACAAAAATTAAATAGCCATATTGCCGAACTGAAAGGGATCCGCCTCTCAATGCGTATCAGTGACCATGATATGGATGTTCGTCTGCAACAAGCGCTCAAATTCCTCAATCGAGGAGATAAAGTCCGTACAGAAGTCATCTTGCGAGGACGTGAACGAGGAAAATCAGCGATTGGATTTGATGTCACACGACGCTTTTGTGCTTGTGTAGAGGCTGAATTCCCTATCCGATTTGAACAGGAAGTCACCCAGCAAGGGGGCAAAATAACGGCCATTATTACCAAAAAATAATACCCACAAGTGATATCTTGACATCTGACGCTGATTGGTGATATACTCACGCCCACTTGAGAAAGTGCCAATGCTCGAGTAATGAATCTTTTTTATGCCAAAAATCAAAACAAAAAAATCAATTTCAAAACGCTTCAAGCTGACAAGCACGGGCAAAATTATGAAACGACGAGATGGGCAAGACCATTTCAATGCTCGCCAGACAGGGAAAAAGAAACGAAACAAGCGTACTGACAATGTCTTAGCAAAAACAGGAATGCAAAAAACAATTACGCGTGTTCTCTCGTAAGAGACACGTACATTCTGATTATTGATTATTCTATATGCCACGCGTAAAACGAGGAACACAACATGTCAAACACCGCAAGAATATCCTCAAACTCACAAAAGGATTTCGTGGTGGACTACGAAACCGTATCAAGATTGCAAAGACTGCTGGTACAAAAGCTGGCGCACATGCATATCGTGATCGACGAGTGAAAAAACGAAATGCTCGACGACTTTGGCAGATCCGTATCAATGCAGCCGTTCGCAAGCTGGATCTTTCGTATAGTGCATTTACAGGACTCCTCAAAAAGAAGGAAGTCGCTATCGACAGAAAAGTGCTTTCAGAAATCGCGCAACTACAACCAGAGACCTTCAAAAAAATCGTTGAGTTTGTACAGTAACACATCTCCACTCAAAAAGCGCCTGTCCATATGACTGGCGTTTTTTTATCCACCAAATATCCACAAAAGGTACACTTGACAGTACACCTTTTTAGGTGTAATATATGGTACTGAGTGTACATTGCATGTTCGGTGGAAGCGGGAACATCCCCTCCTTTGTTCCCAATGCTTTCGCTGAACATAGAGTGTATACTCATCCAACACATCATCTAAACATCTGCCGTATGTTCGGTGGAAGCGGGAACATCCCCTCCTTTGTTCCCAATGCTTTCGCTGAACATAGAGCAGATGTTTTTTTGTATCAAAAAGCAAAACAGATACACAATCAATATCCCTCCACATAATGCCTGTTGACACAACGGACACAATCGGGTATGATGGTGGAGCTTTCTTAGCAATTTTTTTTATGGGAACACGAAAAACAAACAACGCGCTCAAGGCAATTGCTCGCACGGCTTCACTCAAAAAGCAAGCATCTGCACAGATCAAGCGTGAAAAAAAAGGACCAACAGCAGGAAAGAAGCTTGCTGAAAAAATGGCAGGGAGAAGTGTCTAATCACCATTGTCCCCTCTTTGTTGAGGTGATATACTGATGACACTTTTCTCACTACTGGACCGGTAGTTTCCGCCCACGGCAGACCCGCCTTGGGCAGGCAACTGGTTTGAGCACTGCCCTGTCAAATATGTATTACCTGTATATTTTGTATAGCAAAAAATTTGGGAGAGCGCAGAAAACAGCACAATCAAAAAGAGACGACTTTTACCAAAACAGGTGCTCCATGGCAACTCATTTATTATGAAACATTTCGTAGTAAAAAAGATGCAATGGAAGAAGAAAAATTTCTAAAATCAGGCAAAGGAAGAGAAAGGCTTTCCTTTCTTCTCAAAGATACATTGCAAAACATACGGACCGGTAGTTCAACTGGTTAGAGCACTGCCCTGTCACGGCAGAAGTTGCGGGTTCGAGTCCCGTCCGGTCCGCAGATTGCAACAAAGCGAGGTTAAGGCCTCGTTTTTTGCTTGTATAGAGCTAAATTTAGTTAGTTCGAGAGTAGCAAAATCGTGTGCAAAGGGGTTTGCGACACGCTCGAACACAGACATCCAATTTTCCGCTGAAATAAGCAATGTTCTATTCCCTATCACTCGGTTCGAGCCTAAATTGCGAACAATGCTTTTTCGTCTGTTTTCTGGGGAAGTATGAAACTGCGCTCTTGCTCTCATCATGGTTGAAACATGATCAAGAATTGTGTCTTGTTCACAAAAGCCTGCATGAATTTCTTCCCGCTTTTGCTTGATCTTCATGATTCGTTTTTCATAGTCATTTTTCTGTTCCAAAAATTCTTCATCGTTCAATAATCCTCTACAGCTCATACCTGTAAGGTTCTTTTTTTCTTCTTCCAGTTTGAAAATGTCTTTTTCAAGATTCTCTAGCACTTTATCTTGGTTCATTGGATCCTCTTTTCGCACGTCAGCAAGCATTTCATCAAATAACTCCTTAAATTTTGGGTGAACTTCATACTGTGCCAATAATTCATCAATCTGCTGTTCAAGCTGTAGTTCAGATATAGCTGGTTCACTGCACGGAATACTTGGCTTTTTTCTATTACACCGATAATAGACGTATGTTTTTTCTTGCTTGGTGGATTTTATTTTCTTCACTTTTTTATCGGCAGAAATACGAGAGCCACAATGCTGGCAACGAAGCAATCCAGAATAAGCAAAGACATATTTCCTCATGCGTGGTTTGCCTTTCTTGCCGAGTAATTCTTGCACTCTATCAAATTCATCAAGCGTGATCATGGACGTGTGTTTCCCCTGCTTTTGTCTTCCGTTGTACTGGATAATGCCAGCATAAAAAAGGTTCGTAAAAATGCGATACAAAGAACTACGTGTTAATCCTTTGCTATGTTTTCTTCGTGTTGTAAATTTCCATTCGTTATTGAGTTTGTCGAGAATCTGCGGAACGCTATAGTTTCCTGTGAGCATGAGATCAAACGATTTTCTAATTAAGGCAAAGCGGTGTTCATCTTTATGAATCGTACTTATCCCCGCCTCTCGCACATTCATATATCCACTTGGTACGGCGTTTGGTTGCCAACCCATTTCAAATTTCTTTTCCATACCACGCTTTACATCTTTCCCGAGTTTTGAAGAATAATACTGTGATTGCGATAAAGCCAGTTGCAACATCATAATCCCCTCGGGGCTGTTATCAAAATTGTATGACCCGAATTTGAGGTCTTTGATCACTCCTGTACGGACAAGGTACGTTACTGTAGAAGCGTCTATTTCGTTCCGAGAGAGCCTATCAGGGTGCCAGGCGATAATTCCATCGGCTTCGCCCTTTTCAATGCGTTTTATCATGTTTTCAAAGACTGGTCGCTGATATGGCTTAAAGGCTGAATAGCGTTCTTCTAAAATTTCGACAATATGAAGATTACCAAAGACTTCTTTGGCTTTGTCTACTTGACTGCTAATAGAGAGGGCTTGGCGTTCCTCTCCCTCGGTGGATTTTCGAACGTAGGCAAAGTATTTCATTTCGGTCTGTTATTGAGTATCAAAAAAGGGCAGCCCTGGCTTACCCGACACAAAACACAAAGAAGTGTTTTCATCGGACAGGACTGCCCATCTCTAATATGAAACAATATATTCTTTGTGTGTTAAGTTGTGTCAGGTAAGCCTAGGAATAATAACAGATGTACGAATTTTTTCAAGCTCATCGAGTTCCTCTCTTGTAAATGGTGCGTGTACCGCTTCACAAAACAGGTATAAGTGCATACATTCAGTATAGGCTTGGTCATAGGGTATGTCTTTGTTGTAGAGTTCTTTGCAGAGGGCTTGGTATCTTCGTACATATTTTTCTTTTACTTTCATATCGAAGTAAGAATCGATATGTTCACCTAAAAGGAATCACTCATTGAAGAAGATAGGATGTGTAGTTCACCGTTCCTGTGTACTCATTCTTAAACGTCGTCGTGTATATTGGATTGTCGGGCAAGACAATCCGTTTGAGATAGGCTTTTGCTTGGTTTCCAGTCATTTCGACTGGTTTGTCTAGGTTTCGCGAACAGAAGAATTTTTTCTTGTTGAACATTCTTGGGTCGAACATGTCTTTACTCAAATACTTGCAGAAGTAGGCTCCCATGTTGGTGACTGTCGTCACATCTTTTACTTTTACAAATCCCTGTTTCCAATACCTCTTTGCAAAGTGGCGTTCCCACATAAATCGCTCTGCTACAGCATAGGGGGCTGGCAGAGCGATGTTGCAGAGAAGATGATAATGGACAGATCCTCCCTGCTCTTTCTTCTTTCCATAGAAGTCCGTATCTTTTTGGAATTCTATGACAGCTATATATGCGAAGTTTGTATATCTTCTCTGTATTCGCTTCATGGCTGTATTAAAGACTTTATTTGCTTTCACCACGTCGGGCATGGGTTTTGCAAAAGTGAGTGTGAGGAATTTGTTCAGTACTTCGTTGGCGTTGGTGAGCCTACGGATGTTTCTCCTGGTTCGAGCTATGGAGAATTGCGTCTTTTGCTTTTGCGTTTTCTTGAGGAGGTCGGCTCCTGCTTCGTCTCCCCATAGTTCCATGAATTCAAGAAGTTCATGATCGTTGAGTGTTTTTTTCGTCTTTTTCTTGTTGTTCGCTTGTCTTGGGTTCTTTCGGATGTATCCTTTGAATATTCGTTTATTCATGTACTCATACACCTCAATATGTTTTCCTGATTGAATCAGTTTGAAGTCATACCATTCAACCATACATAATTGTCTCTGGTTAGTCAGCCAATGACAAGGAAGCGTAGAAATTTACTCTAGGCAGTTATGATTTTTTCGGTTAGATGTGTGCATATAATCAAGTTAATATAGTAGAGCATCGGGCAAGTACTCTACGGTTTCCGCCTCGTTCCAGTCTTTGGCTGGTGAATTAGCTGTACAGGATGTTTTTTTGTGTACCATATCTTTGCCTGCTCTTCGTTATTTTTGGCGCGGGCACTGCCAAAAATAACGAATGAGCAACGGCACAAAAGATAATTTTACACATAAAAAAACGACCCTGTGGGTAGGGGCGCGAATATTTTTCCCTCGCGGAAACACTGTTTACTCGTTTCGTTTTTCTGTAGCTTTTGTCACGAAACCGAGGGTACTATATCATGGATTGATTTGGCTGTCAAAAAGGGATTGATTTTAAGCTATTTTTTTGGTATGATAATCTCAAAAATTAAGCTTTTAGTAATCTAAGCAAGATAAAGGTCTATGAAAAATAATTTTTTTAGAAAAGATTTAAATTTGAAAAAAAGATGGTGGCACAGACTATTCCTAGTCATCTTTATACTGTCATTTATTTCAATTCTTGGTAATGAAATAATTTCATATAAGGACGGGCTTGGTTTTCAACGCTGGGAAAGGACATCAACTCTAAACGAAAGAATCGATACCCAGCTTTCTTCGGTAGAGGAATTGTTACAGAAAGATGAAAAAATCAGTGATTCTGACTCTCCCTACGTACTGAATATAAAAGATCTGCCTTATGATTCATTTGTCTTAGACAATGTCTATTGTTCAAATAGAATTGATGATCAAATTGAAATGCTGATGATGAACAAAGGAATTGATCAACTTCTTATAAGAGAAGTATACGGTAGATATGAAAACATACCTTTAGACGATTTTAAACGATACTTAAAAAATAACAAAATAAATTGTGTAACCACAGACTCCTACACAAGCTTTGATCCAAGCGGAAGTGCGACAGGAAAACTTAGATTTCTCGAACCTGATGAAAAATTTCAAAATGAATATGCATTCTATAAGCCTTCGACAAGTCAAACAATATTATATCTTCTAGGCACATCACTTTTGATGTTACTAGCTTACGGGGCAATTTTTGGGATGATTATTGTAATATATTATAAGGTGCTTCTTTATATCGTATTTGGTAACCAAAAATCTATAAATGAAAAAAAAATAGAATGAATGAAAGCATAAAATTAAAACTATTTTCAGATGTGGGTATGAATGAATTATTCATGGCTCGTCTTTTTCATTTCCAAGATAGAATTTTAAGCGGATTATTTGGAGGCAAAGACAATGAAGCAATTCAGCAAGCTATCATGACTGTCTTGTTTGATGGGTTAGAGCCAGCTTTTCGTAGCTTGAGAAGCTTACGTGAAAAATGGGATGATGAAGCTATTCCTGAAAAGGAAAAAATTCAGCTGGCGCAAAACGTTTATACATATTTGGTTGTCGCTTTTAAAGATAGATTTCAGGATGTAGCTATAAAAATGGGTTATGACATTGGCTTTATTTTTCAAAAGCAAGATAATTTCAATCAAGGATGTGATAACTTTTTAAAAAAATATCCTAAAATAGATCCTGCATTTGTCGAAACAATGAAAGAGGATAAAATTTGGATTGAGCTTATGATAGGTGTACGTAACAACATTATTGATCATAAAGTTGGTAAGGATCCTGGATTTATTGAACGTTTAAGTCGTTTTTTAAATCTTGAAACAGCGGAGATTATGTTTGAAAATTGTTGGAAATCGATGGAAGACTTTCTCATAATTTTTGCAAATGACCTTACGAATCCTAAATATGGCATGAAAATTTTAGAACTTTCCGCATACAAAAATAATAAAGATAATCCCGAAAGATTTTGTTGGTTTGATATTGAAGAAAAAAAGCAATAAGAACTTGTAAATAATGTGTTTAGTAAGTTATGACTCTTATAGTAGGTCTCAATCTATCCGATAGAATATATTTAGCCGCCGATACGCGAGTTACCATAACAAACTCAAGAGATGAAAATATGTTTGTTGATAACATAATAAAAATTGTACCGTTGTATGGTAAGCATATTTTAGATAGACATTGTCCAGAAGATGTACTATTATCTATGGCTGTGGCTGGTGACGTTGGCTTAGCTGATTTTGTTAAAAACAGTATTAAAGATGATTTATATAGTAAAGGTTTCAGTTCTGATATAAGATCCTTGTTTCAAGAATTAAATGAAGATTACTTTACTAGTTTAGCTGATAAATGGTTATCTTCGGGTGGTCAATACGGTAAAAGTTGTGCATTTATAATTGGTGGGTACGGCACAAAAAAAGGAAGAAAAATCAATGTAAAAAAAATATCTAAAATGG
>PFPJ01000057.1:0-2551 GCA_002792995.1 Candidatus Magasanikbacteria bacterium CG_4_10_14_0_2_um_filter_41_10
TTCATCGACAGGAGATCCTCCTCTGATATCATCGTGCATATGCAAGTCATCGTAGGCCGAACTTTCAGTCTCTTCGATGATGGTTGTCATCATCTTCACGGTATCCACAGGATATTCACCTGTTGCTGTTTCATTGGACAGCATGACCGCATCGGCATGGTCAATCACAGCGTTTGCGACATCGGACACTTCCGCACGTGTTGGACGTGGATTATGTTGCATAGAATCGAGCATTTGTGTGGCCACGATCACGGGTTTTGAAGAAGCGAGAGACAAATCTATCAATTTTTTTTGTATAAGGGGTACTTCTGCAGCAGGCATCTCAATGCCCAGATCTCCACGAGCAACCATAATACCATCGGCAACATCCAAAATTTCTTTTATATTTGCGACAGCTTCTTTTCGTTCTATTTTTGCAATAATGGATATTGGTTGCTCTGGCATCTTTCCAAGTTCTTTTTCATATTCTTTGATCACATATCTCAGATCCAAGATGTCCTTTGCCGTGGTGACAAATGACAACGCAATCATATCCACATCATGCTCCACACCAAATTTTGCATCCTCCTTATCCTTTTCAGTGAGTGCACTAATTGTCAACCCTGAATCAGGGACATTAATACCTTTGTGTGAAAAAAGGGTTCCACCAACAATAATTTCTGCACTGATAGAGGTATTTGCAATACGGACGATTTTTGCTTCTATTTTTCCATCATCGAGGAGCATCCGTTCTCCCACAGATACATGACTATGCAAATCTGGATAGTCAACAGGGATACTGTCCTGTTCGTATCCTTGTTGCGCAGTATCAAAGGTAACCATCGCACCAGGCACAAATACTATCCCCTCCTCTGGCAATGTTCCGACACGGATCTTTGGACCTTGTAAATCTTGCAAAATAGCGGTCGGCATATCTAGTGCATCACTGGCAGTTCTCACATGTGTCATGAGCATCGCATGCTGTTCGTGTGTTCCATGCGAAAAATTAAGACGTGCCACATTCATCCCTGCCTTCAACATATCTGAAATCGTGTCTTGGCTCTCTGATGCTGGCCCAAGTGTACAAACAATTTTTGTTCGTTTTGTCATACGTATACTTTTTATTTAGGAGAAAATTGATCTAAAAGATTTCGAACAGATTGGGAATCAAGATTTGCTCCGCCTCCCAAACCAATCAACGATTGATACTGATCCCACACTCCGCTGAGAAGGGGTGGCAAATAAATAATACCCAAAATAATAGGGACCAAAAAAATACCCACTCGAACATAGCCCATAATAGACATCCATCGCAAGCTTTTCTGTATTGATTTATTTTGTTTGTAAATCGCTGCTGACCAAGCAATATTTTTCTTCATCAAGTCTATGAGATCGTCGACTGGTGGTACTTCTGAAACTTCAGGTGTATCATCAGGAATTGTCACTGCGTGTTTTTTCATACAGACAGAAAATATTGAACAAAAGAAGCGCTAGGTATCATTGTGTATTCTTCCGTTTATGCGTCAGTGTCTTGAGCTCATGTTGAAACGTCTCAACATCTTCAAATGCTCGATAGATAGACGCAAATCGGATATATGCTACTTTGTCGAATTTCTTCAAATGCTTCATTACAATTTCACCAATTTGTGTACTGGTTATCTCTTTATTTTTTGTACTGTGTTCGGACCATGTCTTTGCTGCTTTTTTTTGAATATCACGTTCAATTTCGTTGACCATACTCCGAAAGGCTTCTTGTGTATGAGGCCTTTTGGTGAGGGAATGGATCAGTCCTTTTTCCAATTTCGCTCTATCATATGATTCTCGTGACCCACGTTGTTTGATAACCACAAGATCAAGAAGCTCGGTTTCTTCCAGCGTAGAAAAACGATACTGACATTTGATGCATTCACGGCGTCTACGAATAGACATACCAGCTTCCGCAATACGCGAATCAATGACTTTCGTCTCTTTAGAACGACATACAGGACAATACATAGTAGCTATAGAATACCATGCGTATGGCAAAAAAAAAAGCTCTGTTCATACAGAGCTTTTTTGAAATGCACGTCCTCTCTTACATTCCCATTTTCTTTCGGATAAATGCTGGAATTTCCAAATCTTCTTCTTCATCGCTCTTCACATCATCTATCGATGATGTTCTCTTCTGACTCATTGGCGGAATAGATGTATTGAGAGGACTTACTGGTTTTGAGGTAAAGTTTGTGCGGACGGGAGGGGTTGTCTCTCTTTGTTGTTCAAGGGAATCTTCTATGCCCATTTTTCTTTTTGAAAATAAGTTATTACTATACATTGGTTTTTTGAGAGGAAACGGAGCATGCAACTCTTCGACATCGTCATCACCATCATACTCTTTTCCACGAGAAGGCCTGCCTGCATCTTCAAATCCTGTCGCAATGACAGTCACACGGACATCTTCACCCATGGACTCATCCACCACTGCACCAAAAATAACACGGACATCTTCATCAGCAGAGTTCGTAATAATCTTCGCAGCTTCAGCGACTTCCTGCATACCGAGAGATGTTCCACCTGTAATAGTAAAGAGAATCCC
>PFPJ01000057.1:2562-9693 GCA_002792995.1 Candidatus Magasanikbacteria bacterium CG_4_10_14_0_2_um_filter_41_10
CAATCGATACTTCGAGAAGTGGACTTGATATAGCAGCTTGTGCAGCTTCTACCGCACGAGTATCTCCACTGCCAACACCAATTCCCATGAGTGCTGATCCTCGATCTTTCATGATAGATTTTACATCTGCAAAATCCACATTGATAAGCCCAGGTACGGTAATAAGTTCAGAAATTCCCTGCACCCCTTGTCTCAAAACATCATCAACAATTTTGAATGCATCAAGCAAAGATGTTTTTTTGTCTATAATCTGAAGCACACGATCATTTGGAATAGTGATAATCGTATCTACATGACGTGCAAGTTCACGATGTGCTTTTTCTGCAATAGCTTTTCGCTGTGGGCCTTCAAATGAAAATGGTTTGGTAACAACACCAACAGTGAGCGCCCCCATCTCACGCGCAATCTCTGCAATCACAGGGCTTGCTCCAGAACCAGTTCCACCACCCAGACCACAGGTAATAAACACCATATCTGTTTCTTTGAGTGCTTCACGAATTTCATTTTGTGATTCTTCTGCACTTCGCTGTCCAATCTCAGGATTCATTCCAGCTCCGAGTCCACGAGTTACCGTTTTCCCAATGTGAAGTTTGTGTGGCGCATTATTGTGATGAAGTGCTTGGACATCAGTATTCATGACCATAAAATCAACGCCTCGAATACCGGCTTTTACCATGCGATCAATAGCAGATCCACCGGATCCCCCAACGCCGATGACTTTAATTTTTGCAAATGTTTCTACTTCTGGTTTTACTTGTGGCATACGCTTTGAACAATTTTTTTACTCAGTTGACACAAAATCTCTTCTTATCCATAGTCTATACTGCATAGAAAAGTGTGTCAAGCAACAACATGCATTCTTGCAGAACATACGAACAAACTATGCTATACCTAGCGTTGTATATACCAAAAACATCCGTAGGTATCGGATGTTTTTCTTTGTGTAACACTTTTTCTTTGTAGACATTATGGAATAAGTGTTTTCCAAAAGCCCTGAATTTTTTCTATAGCCTTCCCTGCTCCCTGCAATGTCGAAGATCCCTTTCGCGTATGTGTCGATGCCATCGACGCACCCCACTCTACCAACCCAATAGCTGGACTAAAAGAAAGACTGTTTACTTTATCACTAATACTATCCACATCTATCGGATATCCTATAGATGCAGGGAGACCAAGTTCTTCCTTGGCAAGATCAATAATACCAGAAAGGTTTGCTCCACCACCTGTAAAGATAATACCCGCAGGCAACAACTGACTTCTATTTACAGATCTTAATTCGATATCTATTTTTTCAAAAATTTCACTCATCCGCGCTTCCACGATCTCCGCAACATAATGCAATTTAACCACTTCTGATTCTTTTTGTCCGAGTGATGAAAGATCAATAGTATCTTTTCGTGGAACATCCAGTGATCGCGCATGCCCAAATTCTCGTTTGACTCTTTCTGCGACATCAATAGACGTTCGAAGACCAATAGCAATATCATTGGTCACATGTTCAGACCCAAGTGGAAGCGTGGCTGTATGAACCACCTCACCACCTTCATAAATAGCAAGACTTGTTGTTGGTCCTCCGATATTGACAACAACAACACCAAGCTCCTTTTGTTTTTCGGTTGCGACGATCTGTGCGCTAGCAAGAATAGACAGCACAACATCATCAATATCTATACCTGTGCGATACACTGCCTTGGTAATATGTTTGAGATGCGCAGCACTCGTATACATAATCTGTGCATCCACTTCGAGTCGAATACCTGTCATCCCCACAGGATCTTTAATCCCCGTTTGTCCATCTACTGAAAAACTACTTGGCAACACATGTAACATTTCATAATTGAGTGGTGGTGCAATGGTACGCGCAGCTTCTACCACACGATCAACATCTTCGTCTGAAATTTCACCATCGGGTTTTGCAACTGCGACAACTCCCTTGTTTCGTTGTGATTGAGACTCTGCACTTGATATTCCGATCCACGCATGTCCTACAGGCACACCTGTAAGTCGTTCGATTTGCTCAATAGCATGAGATAATGATGATACGGTTTCATCGATACTTACCACATTTCCTTTTTGGATACCTTCGGAAGGAACCTCCACCGCACCAATAATCTGTACACGTTCACCACGATTGCTCTGTGGATACACCTGCCCCATGGCGATTCGAATAGCCGTCGAGCCAATATCAATGCCGGTAATCACACGTGGTTGTTTTGATGAATTTCGACTCATATAAAAACTATCCTTTGGGTATCTATTGTACCATTACTTGGAAAAGAGCTCAATGATATGTGGTGCGAATATCATCAATCCCAGAATCATCGCCCCCACAGAAGCAATCAAGACGGTACCAGCCATAATATCTTTTACCACCCGAACATGTTGATGCATACGTGGTTTCAAAATATCGGTAAACCGTTCGATTGCACTATTGACTAATTCCAAAATAAAAATAAGCATGATAAGCAACAATACAAGAATCCGTTCGGCATCGGAAAGAGGAAAATACCACGCAAAGCCTGCTACAACGACAGCAACAACAAGTTGGATACGAAAATTTTGTTCATTACGAAACACATAACAAATACCTTGAACAGCATACCGTGTACTCGAAAAAAATTGTTTTATATACATAGGCACGTGTTATCTGTTGAGGACTTTTGCAAGGATATCTTCTTGGAGAGAAAACATACGTTTTGCATGAATAGGTTTTTCATGATCATATCCATTCAAGTGAAGAACGCCATGAATCAACATTCTGTAATATTCTTCTTTGTATGGAACATCAAATCGTTTTGCTTGTCGTTCTATATATTGAGAACAAAGAAATATATCTCCACTGTCATCTATCTCATATCCAGGGACCATACTTTCAGAAGGAAATGAAAGTACATCTGTCGGACGATCTATCCCTCGAAAAAGACGATTCATGGTACGCATTTTTTTTTCTCCAACACAGTGAACGCTGACATCTTTTTTGGAACTACCAAGATGATGCACCGTAGCCATAACAACAGACTGTATCTTTTTTTGGGATACACCCACATGTTGCACCGTACGATAAACATTACATGGCATATTATGATGTCGTTTGGAGCGATGATGTCGTTGATGGACCACTTGTCACGTTATTTGATGACGGAGGAGCATTTTCGTTGTCCACACCTGGAGGTGTAGGCAATGCCTGCTGTGCAGGAAGATCAACAACATTTGATGTCTGGCGAAAGCTCTCAATCATCATACGCATAACACTTCTGTACGAAACAGCACCTGTAATACCCGGATGATAAATAAATACCGTAACAGTCTTTGGAGAAAGAAAATATCCTACCAGTCCATCACGTCTCAAAAAGGCAGTTTCTTTAAACCTATTTATTATTTGTTGAATATCTTGAAATTTTTCCCCTGCGATATTGAGTGCAAACCAATCCTGAAAAGATTGTCCAATCATTCTATCAAAGATACGAATTTCTACATAGTCACCACTGATTGTACTTACCAAAACTTGTCTTCCTTCAGTATCAACTGTCCCTATCTGCCAACTCACAGGATAATATACTCTATATTGCCATATTGGGCTTACATATTCATTTACCAAACCAGAATCGATGAGCTTTACAGGAGCAAATCCACTTGGATTGAACAAATTCAAAATTTCTTGCCCATCATAATACCCATCTTTATCCGTGTCCCACACATCGGGATTGGTCTTGAATATCACTTCTTCCTCATCTGTGAGTTGGTCAGCATCGGTATCCTGACTACTGGCAAGAAGAATACGAGGAAATGAGACAGGGTCTATTGCTTGTATCTTTGCAATGTCTTGCTGTGTCTCGTCAAGCGTTGAGGTGGTAGATGAAGGTGTGGTAACAGGTTGAATAAGTTCTGTATTGATGGGTGTGGTAACAGCAGTACTTATCGTAGAAAAATTTGTATCTTTTTTGGAAGAAACAATTTGTGTAGGGGTGACTTGTTGTTTTGCTTGTTGTACATAGTACCATGAAGCAAACGCTGTTACGGCGACAAGAATCAATCCTGCACCAATCCACACCAACAACCGTTTGTGCGATGATATCCACGTACTTCCTGAAGAAGAACTTTGTCTTGTTGACGCAACTAATTTTTTTTTCTGTATGCCGTTGTGTGACTCTGACCGTTTTCCTTCATGACTTTCTGTATGATAAATAACAGGATCATTTCCACCATAAAAAATATCCGGAATAGTATGTATTTGTACGCCGAGATTACTTGGTTTTTCTTTTTTCTTTTTTTTACTTCCAAAGCCAAACATAGAAATGCTCAAGAAAACAGTGGTGCATAGCCCCACTGCTTCTTCTTGTTATGGTGTACTTGTTGAAATAGTTGTGGGTGGTTCAAATATTTTTCCTGGGCCAGTGGGACTATAGCCATTTTTTATTTCATCCCCATCATTGAATCCGTCTCCGTCAGTATCGGGATTGAGAGGATCTGTTTTCCAAATAATAACTTCATCACCATCACTCAACCCATCTCCATCAGTATCCCAATGAGCAGGATCTGTCCCAAGTCCACGTTCACGTTCATCATCAAGCCCATCTGCATCGATATCAGATGGTTCACCAAACACAATATCACTCTCATTTCCTGGTTGATTGATAGTACTTGTGGTGACGGCAGTCGTATTTACACTATCGGCAGGTACGGTATCGGTACCCTGTACTGGATCTGTCGTATCAAATGGATTTGTCGTATTGTCTACGGCAGTTTGATCAACAGTCGTAGGGAGTGTTGCTGTATTTCCTCTTCCTTCAATAAACTGGTTATATATAAAGAATCCACCACCACCCAAGACAAACACAACTACCACCACAATAATAATGGTGATGATTCCTTTGCTCGCTTTTGGTTCTTTAATAGCATACAATTCTGGCGCATCAGTTGGCATCGTATGCGTCGTTGGTTGGAGTGTTGGTGCCATTGGATGAGGTACAGAATCCATCACAGGTGGAGATGAAGGCACAACGGGTGATTGTGCGGGTACGATTGGCTCAGATACCATTGACGACGGACGGGTATCCATATCTTCTGCCATGTATGTCTCTGACTGTTTTGGACGCAACATACCTGCAGATAATGCGGTCTTTGGTTCGAGAGGTTCTCCTATGTCAGAAGAATTAGGAGAAAGGGACGGTGCAGAAACAGGTGATACAGATGTCATTGGGACATCAGTACCATCGTCATCAGCAGCGACCTGAGCAAAAATATCTTCTGGTTCGCCAGTAGGCAAATTAGGGGGAACGTTACCGCCTTGTAATGGAATGTCGTCAAACATACTGCATGAATTATCGAGTAGAAAAATTATTTACCATTAGGATTATGCCCATTTGCAATTTCCGTCAAATCTGAATATCCGTCACCATCGGTATCTGCTTTTGTTGGATCTGTCTTCGTCTCTTCTATTTCTTGTTTATCTGAAATGCCATCGCCATCGGTATCTATTCTTTTATCACTTGTTCCATATTGTTTTTCTTGTTCAGCAGTAAGTCCATCTCCATCTTGATCATCAGGATTAATGGGTGGAGAAATGCGTTCACTCAATCCAGTAGGTGTTGTTGATGTAACAACTTGTGCTGGCTGACTACTCGTGCTGGAATCCTTCATAAAATAATAAAACCAGCCACCGCCACCAAGAAGAGCTATGATAAGAAAAATAATGAAAATGCCTCGTATTCGCATAGAAATAGTATAGCATGATTACTACGAACAATCGATCTTATTTGTGTAGATATTATTGTGAAATTCACAGTCATCTGTTTCAAGTGACTGAATAGGAACAAGCGCATACTCAGTACCTTCTATATCGGTTGCTGAACCATTCACAATTTCACTTGTGAGAAGCTTACTTTTTGGCACAAGAGTAAAGACATGCCACCACTGTGCACCTTCATTACTTGATGTTGAAGCAGCCGTTTTTATTTGATAACTAAATGTAGGAGTAAAAATACTATTGATCGTTTGACCTGCGTGGTAGGTGTAGACATCGACCAAAATGGTTTGATTTTTCCATGGTGCGATAGGACCATCCTGATTCCGAACAGCAAAGGCAAGAGGTTCTTCACTTACTGAATAGGCATCACCAAAATTCATCGTAGAAGCTTGAACGAATGTATTTGTCAAACCTGTTTCAGGATGAATATACAACATTCCCTGATCTGCGGAACAACCACTTGGAATAGACGCATTTCCAGATACCACAGCTTCTTTGCACAAATAATCGGGATGTAAAATCGTATCAACAGGTCCTGCTAACAACGAGGTGGAGGTATCACCTGCCCCATTTGGTCTTGTATATACATATCCTCTCATATTTGCTCCTTGACTTTCCTCTGCAGCCCCCCACCGTATGACTACTCGAATACTTCCTTCTGGGACACTTGGCGAAACGACATATTCATTTGAAACAGTAGAAATTTGTCCTGATACCGTATATGGAAATTGTTCAAAATTTCTCCATCCTTGATCTGAAACGGATGTAAGTTGACCAAAAGTAATATAATATCCTTTTCCACACGATCCATCTGTACACGTTGCATTACACTGATTGTTTGTTTCGATAGTATTGATACCTCCTATACCACCAGTCAACGGAATATTTTTCATGACACCCAAGAAAGGTGATCCTTGATCATATAAATTTGTAAGCATACGAGTCGGAACTGATATGTCACCCAAAAAACCTTGTTTATCTAATCCTATTCTGAATATATCAGTAAAAGGAAATGCACTGTTTGGCGCCAACATCGGGTTTACAAGAGACACATATGCTTCTGCGCCTGTATCACTCGTCCCGCAGTTAAAGCATCCATTCACAAAATTAGTACAACTATTTGTACAAGACACACTTCCATATTCATAACTATTGCAATTCAATGTTTGTATATTTCCCTGACTATCTCTTCTTATGATAGATCCGTCAGCCAACTTTTCGCATGATTCATACACATTAAAATCTTTTTTATCAATCTGTTCATTGCCACAGTACGCTTGTGCGTCTACAGTCTCCACAGTACAGGTGTTGGAACAATATGTACATGATGTTCCATATCCCAGATCAGTACATTCATCCACTGACTTTGTATTTTGATCTGCAGG
>PFPJ01000024.1 GCA_002792995.1 Candidatus Magasanikbacteria bacterium CG_4_10_14_0_2_um_filter_41_10
GGACGCGCACCCCTTGGGGAGCTTGCCACCCGGCCAGAGCGGAGTCACCGGCACGAGAACTCGCCCGTGGTTACCCTTCTTGGCGGCGCCGAAGTCCACATACGCGAAACGGTCGCCGAACTGCGTGAGTGTCATCAGGTATCCTCTGAGGTTGTGTCTCCTCTTTTCCAACCAACTTTGGAAGGATCAAAAGAGACAACCAACGATGCGCAAAACAATACAGCAAAAGATGCTTTTTGTAAAGCATCTTATGTGTATAAAGCAAATTTTACCTTACAAACCTTAAAAACTTTAACAACTTTACCAACCTTACTCCAAATGAATCCCCCGCTCCCACTCCTCTACTTTTTCCTTCAGCGATCTATATTTTTCAAAATCAATCCCTCGTGCCACATCACGCGCAAGCTTAATAAGCTCCCCGTCTTGCATGGTAGCAAATTTCAGTTCATTCATTCCACTCTGCATTTTGCCATATACTTCCCCTGGCCCACGCATCTCAAGATCGTATTCAGCGACTTTAAACCCATCCGTTGTTTTAGAAAAAAATGACAACCGCTCTGCTACTCTCCTACTGTCACTATCGGTAAACAAAAAACAATAGGATTGGTACTCACTTCGCCCAACGCGCCCACGAAACTGGTGCAATTGTGCCAGCCCAAAATTCTCAGCTCCCTCGATCATCATCACACTCGCGTTTGGAATATTCACCCCAACTTCCACGACAGATGTCGAGACAAGGATGTCGATGTCACCAGACGCAAACTGTTTCATCACATCGTCCTTTTCTATTGATTTCATTTTTCCATGAATATATGAGACCTGTAGATCTGGAAAAATTTGAGTTGAAAGTTTTTCATATTCTGCCAACACTGATTTTTTTTCAGAACCACTTGTCGCCTGTTCTTCTTTTTCTTCGATCAATGGACATATCACGAACACTTGCCTCCCGAGCTTTATTTGTTCTCGAATAAATCCATATGCTTGTTCACGTTTTTTGGGTTCAATCAGTGTTGTCTCCACAGGCTTTCTTCCAACAGGCATTTCATTGATAATAGACAGATCAAGATCGCCATAGAGCGTTAACGCAAATGACCGAGGAATGGGTGTTGCCGTCATAGAAAGAAAGTGTGGCATTGTATTATTATCACCAGATTTTGCCCGAATAGTCTTTCGCTGTTCTACACCAAATCGATGCTGTTCATCAACAACCACAAGCCCAAGTTTTTTGAATAATACATCGGCAGTCAAAAGCGCATGCGTCCCGATGACAATCTGTGCATCACCACTTTTCATATATGCCAATGCCGTGTCCCGACGCTTTTTCTTTGAAGAAGCATCAATTTCTAATTTCCAATTTCCAATTTCTGACGATGTGACGAGGAGTATCTTTTCTTCAGGCAATAACTTCTGAAAAGATTGGAAATGCTGTTTCGCCAATATTTCCGTCGGTGCCATGATGGCAACCTGAAATCCTGATTTGATTGCATCAAGCGTTGCCATTGCTGCAACGACCGTTTTTCCAGACCCAACATCACCTTCAAGCAGACGGTTCATTGGTTCTGTTTTTTCTATATCTTTGAGAATCTCCCACGCTGCAATTTTTTGAGCCTTGGTGAGTGCAAACGGCAATCCATCAACAAATGTTTTTATCGTATCTTCTGCAAACAGAATACCAGACGCTGTTTCTCGCTTTACTTCCTGTCGAATCATTTCAGCTCTGAGTTGCAACAAAAACAATTCATCAAACTTTAGCCGTCTCTCGGCATGCCTCAAACTATCCATGTCTTCTGGGAAATGAATATGTGCAAGCGCCTCATGCAGTGGCATAACGTCAACCTGATCCTGAATATCTTCGGGCAACCATTCTTTGAGTTCTTTTGCAACAGGAAGTACCTGCTTTATCAACATTCTAATTTGTTTTTGCGTAAGACCGTTTGTCAACGGATACATCGGCACAATACGAGCCGTATGCAAAGGTTCCTCCCCTGCCAAAGGGAGGTTAGGTGGGGTTTCCTTGATTTTCTCGTATGAAGGCCCCACCATCTGCAACCCAAACATATCATCTTTTACTTTTCCAGAAAGAAATACGTGATCACCCACATGGAGACTCTTTGCAATAAATGGTTGTCCAAACCATACCACACGCATCTGTGCATGACCGTCTGAAATAACCGCTTCTGTAATCATTGTGCGTTTTCGAGGGCTTCTCTTATTTGCAATAAGCTCGATGGTCCCCTGTACCGTTGTTTCTTGTCCATCTCGAAGCTGTGATATCCCAGCGACTTCACTAAAATCTTCATACCGAAACGGAAAATGAAACAGAAGATCCTGTGCTGTCTTTATCCCAAGCCGAAGCAGGCGTTTTTCAAACGCCTCTCCTACTTTGTTCAAATGTATAATATGGGTATCAAGATGCATACCCGTATTGTAACAAACCACTCAGGTATTGACGAATATGCCTTTTTCGCCTATACTCGTTTCGCACAAACAGCTCTCGTCGTTCAATGGATAGGACATTGGTTTGCGGAACCAAAAATCTAAGTTCGATTCTTAGCGGGAGCACAAAAAAAACAGGCATACGCCTGTTTTTTGTTATTCAATTTTCTATTCCACAATAAGCGTTCCAAACATACCATTTGCACGGTGTGATCCAACACTACAATAATATTCAAATGTTCCCTTTTTGTTGGCAACAAACTCAATAGAAGTAGTATCTCCTGACTGCACACGTTCCGTTGCGGCACTGAATTCATCAATCTTCCAATCATGAAACCCTCCTTCGCTCGTAAAATCTATATGAACAGTAGAACCTTCTTTGACCTTTAGTACGGGTGCTGTTTGACCATCCATGAAAAATGAAAAATTTTTACCAGTAAGAGCAAACGTAACATTGTTTGTGTCAGTCACAGTCATATCTTTTGCATCTGTCACGTTTTCTTCTGTGGCCTCGTCAGATCCGTTATCCGACATGACACCATCGTTTGTACCGGATTCTGTTGGTGGTACTATTTGAGGATCGGATGTTATAGCCGTATCACTATCTACATGTTCCTGAGATGTGGGGAGAGATGAACAACCAACACCGACGAGTGGCAACACAACCATTGCAATAAGGGATAAAAATACTCTCTGTTTTTTCATATCATACAATATTAGTAAGTAATACGTATGGTATACCATACAAAAAACAACGAGACAAGCTCGCTGTTAGGATAATCCATCCAACTCAATGTATCTTCCACCGTCTGGCTGCCCTATCGGCAAAAGGTTCTTCTTTTTCCAAATCTTCTTCAAGCACTTCCTGCAACATCTGACGAATGTCCATGGGGTCTACATCTTCTGTCATAGGAATACGCAAATCCGGTCGCATAGCAGACTTGGTATCGAAAAAAATAGTCTGTACTTCCTGCGTATATATAATATAAAATGCTTTGAACTCATTAAAATTATAAAAACGATTCCCTAACACTATACCAAGATCTGTGATAGCAAAATACACCTTTCCTGGCTCAACGGCAGATTGCAAAAACAAAATAATCGCTGCTAAAATGATAATAATCGCAAACAAAAAATTGTCTGTAGCAAGTGCATAAATAACAAAAATGATCGCAAATGAAATGGTGAGAACATGCCACAACGTTCCACGAACGTGTTGATCGTACTCCACAACATCCCAGTCAGCGACGACGTCTCCTGTGGTTGTTTGCTCTGTAAGTTTTTCTGGCATACTCTCTATATAAATCAAAGAAAGTATAGCACATAGTCTCTATCTGTCACAACATTGCAAAACAGCACTTTTTCCCGTATACTACGTTGGCATATGGAAATACGACAGACCAATTTTTTGAACAATTCTCCTGAGCACCAACAGCCACAGGAAGCACCAAAAAAACGGAGGCGTCTTTTTTTATTTATGGTTATTGGTGGCATATTATTCCTTTCTGGCTGTGCAGGAAGAATTTTTATAGAACGAGCCCTCCCCAACGATCCACTCGCCTATGACCCTGTCACACTGGAACCCATAGAACCTGAGGGCCTTTTGACTCGTCTCAAAAATCTCGTATTTAGCAAAGAGGTGCCCTTAGCAGGAACCAAACAAGATCGTATCAATATTCTGCTCCTAGGCATGGGTGGACCAGGGCACGATGGACCTTTTTTGACTGACACAATGATCATCGCCAGCATCCAACCATCGACAGGTGAAGTGGCACTTATGTCCATTCCCCGAGACCTGGGGGTGGACATTCCGAGCCATGGGTGGTATAAGATCAATCATGCGAATGCCTTTGGGGAAGCAAATCAGTCTGGGAGTGGTGCTGCCCTTGCTACAAAAGTCGTGAGCGATACGTTTCATATTGATATCAATTACTATGTTCGTGTCGATTTTGAAGCCGTCAAAAAAATCATCGATGATGTAGGAGGCATTACCATAGATGTAGAACGTGGATTTACTGATACAGAATTCCCTACTGACAACCATTTGTATCAAGTTATCTCATTCAAGTCGGGTATTCAAACCATGGATGGTACCACAGCTCTTGAGTACGCACGTACCAGACATGGCAACAATGGCGAAGGATCAGATTTTGCGCGTGCAAGGCGCCAACAACGTATGATCCTCGCACTCAAAGAAAAAGTACTTTCATTTGAGACACTTTCCAATCCGATCCGTATTCACAGTATCCTGACCACACTCGATGCACACATTTCTACAAACATGCTTTTTTCAGACATCATGGGAATGATGAAACTTGGCAAAGAACTTGATCTCTCAAATATAAAAACTGTTGTTCTGGATGACTCTGTTGGAGGATACCTCAAAAGTGGTATTACGCAAGAAGGATCATTTATTCTCGAACCAGTGACGGGAAACTTCGACGATATCACCTATCTCTTTGAACATATCTTTGATCCCGAGGCAACACTAACAAAAGTTGAAAAACTTGAAGACACACCTCAGCAAGAATCACCAACACTTCCACCAACAGTAATAGAAATACAAAATGGGACATGGCAAGCGGGACTCGCTGCACGCACGCAAAAACGAC
This sequence comes from Candidatus Magasanikbacteria bacterium CG_4_10_14_0_2_um_filter_41_10, assembly GCA_002792995.1. Classification (GTDB taxonomy): domain Bacteria; phylum Patescibacteriota; class Patescibacteriia; order Magasanikbacterales; family UBA922; genus UBA12086. Next base: position 5,049 of record PFPJ01000024.1, read on the forward strand.
TTGACGATGATAACATTCATGTCCAAACACTCGGCAACACAGATGACCGACCTATGATGGAAAGCGCTATTTATATTCTCGACCCACTCGGTCAAGATGCAGCACAAGCCATCAAAGGATCACTTCATATCCCTATTAAAGAAACACCCAAGGACATGCGAACAGAAGAAGGCATACAAGTTCTCGTTATATTGGGAGAAGATTTTCAAGAATAATTTATGACAAAAACATACACACAATCGAAAAACATTCTTCCTACCGTTGCATTGGTCGGCAGAGTCAATGTAGGGAAATCCACATTATTCAATCGGCTCATCGAAGAACAAAAGGCTATTATTTCTGATATTCCAGGAACAACACGAACCAACAACGAAGGGCTTATCACATGGAGAGGTGAATTGTTCCGTTTGATTGACACGGGAGGGCTCACATTTACGGATGATGTGCCATTTGAAGAAGAAATACTCGAACAATCAAAGGCTGCCATGAAGCAAGCACATGTGATTTTGTTTGTCACAGATGCACAGACTGGCGTTCTTCCTCAAGAATACGAACTTGCAAAACATCTGCGACGTATTGAAAAAAAACCAGTGATCCTCATTGCAAACAAAGCCGACAGCAAAAAACATGAACGAAATCTGACAGAACAATCATGGTACAAACTTGGACTTGGGGAACCATTTGCACTTTCTGCAGCCAACGGACGCAATACCGGAGACCTCCTCGATATCATCACTGATTTGACAAAAGAAATGAGAGCACACATACAGCCTCCAGCTGAAGTCAAAGATTCTTTTGCCGTCGCACTTATCGGAAAACCAAATGTGGGCAAATCATCGTTGTTTAATAAACTTATCGGCGAAGAAAAAGTGATTGTCAGTAATATAGAACACACAACACGAGAACCACACGACACGGATGTTCTCTATCAAGCAGAGGCATCAGAAGAAACGCCACCGTACAAAATTACATTTATCGATACCGCAGGTATCCGTAGAAAAGCTCGTGTAGGGAGTAGATTAGAGAGAGAAAGTATCCACAAAAGTATCGATTCAGTCACAAAATCAGACATCATCCTCTTTGTCGTCGACGGGACAACACCGATCTCCACACAAGATATGCAACTTGGAGGTCTATTGGAACGGCACGCGAAGAGCGTCCTTGTCCTCCTCAATAAATGGGATCTTGCTGAAGAAAAAGAAGATAGCAAACGAAATGAAATTATTGCCATGATGCGTCAATATTTTCCCCATCTTAGTTTTGCGCCGATTCTCTTGGTGAGTGGAAAAACAGGATACAGCGTTCATAAAATTTTTCCTGAACTTATTCACGCATGGCAAGCACGCCATATCAAAATCCCAGTCAAAGCGTTGGAAGCATTTTTGAAGGCAGCAACAGCAACACATGCACCTTCTCGTGGCAAAGGAACAAGACATCCAAAACTCATGGGCATCAGACAAATTGGAATCGCTCCTCCTGTATTTGAAGTGTTTGTCAAATATCGTACGTCAGTACATCGTTCATATCTCAATTATCTCGAAAATCGTCTCCGTGAACAATTTGATTTTTATGGTGTACCTATTATAATAAAGCTGACAAAGATGAAAAGATAGGAACACACGAATATCTGAATACATAGTTGTATGAAGCTTATCGTTGGTCTCGGCAATCCAGGGAAACGCTACGAGAAAACCCGTCACAATGCCGGGTTTCTTTTAGTTGACGAACTACAAAAGCTACATCATACCAATGCATGGTCACTCAGCAAAAAATTTAATGCAGTAATAAGTGAAGGTATCATCAATAGTATACCTGTCATACTCGCCAAACCGATGACCTTTATGAATAATTCTGGACAGTCTGTTGGACTGCTCGGACACTATTACAAACTTGACCCAACCAACGACATCCTTGTTCTCCACGATGACAAAGATATTCCACTCGGGACAATCAAGATTCAAAAGGATCGTGGTGCAGCAGGACACAATGGGGTGACATCAATTATGGAACATCTCGGTACAAAAAAATTTTCAAGAATCCGCCTTGGCATAGCGCCAGAGAAAACACGAAAAATGGGCGATACGGCCACCTTTGTGCTTAGTAAGTTCAACATGTTTGAAAAACGTGCTATCAAAAAAATGGCAGAGGATGCTGGGATACTTATCACTGACTGGATCACATGAAGATTGAGGCCCTCTTTGCTTATTTTCCAAAGATGACCGTCAAACGATTTCGAGAAGGCATCGCGACATTTGGGTCTCCAGATGCATTTTTTTATGCCACTACGAATGACCTCCGGAAACAATTATCATGGGATGAACATCTTATTGATTTATTTATCTCCTGGCGTGAAGATCTCGACGTACAACGCATAACAAAAATTCTTGAGCAAGAAAAAATAACCGTTATCACACAAGATGACGAGGCCTATCCCCCACTTCTAAAACAAATTTACGATCCACCGTTTTGCCTGTTTGTGCGAGGAACACTCAACCTCACAAATCAATATCCTCTTGCTGTTGTTGGGACAAGAAAGTGTAGCACCTATGGCACACAAATAACACATGAACTTGTGACAGGCCTTGCTCAACATGGCCTCACGATTGTCAGCGGTCTTGCACTTGGCATCGATGGTATCGCACACGATGCGACACTCCAAGCCGGAGGGACAACAATTGCAGTCCTCGGGAGTGGTATCAATAGACACCATGTTTATCCCGCAGTTCACAAACAACTGTCCGAGAGAATCATAGAAAAAGGCGGAGCAGTCATGTCTGAATATCCTCCCGGGTCACTTCCTTCAAAATTCACATTTCCAAGACGCAACCGTATTATTGCGGGCATAACGCTTGGAACCCTTGTGGTAGAAGCAGCAGACAAATCTGGTGCACTGATCACTTCGAGCTATGCACTAGAACATGGCAGAGAAATTTTTGCAATACCGCATCCTATCACCTCACCCACAGGAACAGGACCAAATAAACTCTTGAAAGATGGAGCACACATGGTCACCTCCGCATCAGATATTATAGATGTACTCAATTTACATGAACTACAAACATTTACCCAAAATGCTGCTATTATTCCAGACTCACCAGAGGAAGCCGCCATTCTCGAACACCTCTCCCGAGAACCTATCCATGTCGATGAACTTGCAAAGCAAAGTAGTTTGACAAGTCGAGAGGTAAATAGTACGCTCACACTCATGGAAATGAAGGGGAAAGTCCGTAATATAGGAAACATGCACTATGTCGTAGCAAGATAAGTACATTGGAAACTCACCCAAGCACTCATTATCGTGCTATGTTCTTTATTCAACATTTTCTTATTATGACTCAACATTTCAAACTTACTATTCTTTCTTCAATTTTTATTGCAGGATTGATCTCTGCGAATCTTCTCGGTGCAAAAGTGACGACTATTTTTGGAATCACTATGTCAGTAGCCATATTTTCGTATCCACTTACCTTCCTCATGACTGATGTCATAGCAGAAGTCTATGGAAAGAAAAAAGCGCAACAAGTAGTCTATGCAGCATTCATTGCACAAATTTTGGTTCTTTTTCTTACATGGCTTTCTATTGTCCTTCCACCTGCAACACGATATACCACAAATGATGCATACGTCACGGTGTTTCAGGGAAGTCTCCGCATGATCATCGCAAGCCTTGTCGCTTTCATCTTTGCACAGGCACATGACATCTGGGCTTTTGAATGGTGGAAGAAAAAAACACATGGGAAATATCTCTGGATCAGAAACAATGCATCGACGATGGTCAGCCAAGCAATCGACACACTCCTCTTTATGTACATTGCCTTTTATCATATCAATGATAAATTTACTGCCGGCTTTATCCTCCATCTGTCTATCACCTACTGGCTGATCAAAGCACTCTTTGCTCTTCTCGACACCCCATTCACCTATGCACTCGTGAAATGGCTAAAAAAGGGACAAGCAGTTTCACCAGATACAGCGACTGAATAATATTCAGTTCAATATCACTCTTCCATGACATTCTCAGAAGCCGAACAATTTCTCTATTCTCTTTCCAATCTTCCACGGAAA
>PFPJ01000006.1 GCA_002792995.1 Candidatus Magasanikbacteria bacterium CG_4_10_14_0_2_um_filter_41_10
TAATCATAAGTTATATTTTTATATTCCTACTGGTATTCTGCGATGTGCAGGGTCGTAGGATTGGAGGCTATTGTGACATTTGAAATGTTCATGGCGATCGTGGGCGAGTACTTCGAGCAGAAGCTTCGCGGTGAGTTCATGGATCACTCCGGTTCCCCAAGACCCTTGAGAGTCGTAGGAATGCCTGGCACTGTCGCCTTCTTGGTGTTCAAGTGCGAGGTCATGACCTACCGTCCAAGTGGACTGCCGCAAATCCACTTCATCACGATGTGGAGCCACGAGACCCCCTTTTTGGCGGATACCCACCTGGTAGCGTACTCAACATGTTATGATTGGTGTGATCCGCTGTATGGTTCTATGCACGCCGGAGTCGGATCCTCCATCTCCGCCCAGGGATTGGGGGGTGTGTTCCAGGGCTTGGCGGAACAAGAGGAAAACTTGAGGGAGCTTCTGGGGAACCTTCTAAGATGATCTCAGGTCGGCCTCCCCCGACGACACGCGACACGTTGATCGCATCGGCATGTCGTCGGGGATCAACTAAAAGAGCCCAGTTATGTACTGGGCTCTTTTAGTTTTTATACTGTTACTCAAACACTGTGAACGTTCTCACAGTATTCCCGTCACCGTCCTATATTTCTGTTTCCAAGATGTGTTGGATATCTTCTCTTGTTTTGTAGAGATGTAATTGAATGGCGTCATTTCCCCGAATGATTGCCGATAGTTTGTCTGTATGTTCTCCTTGGTAAAAACACAACACCTGCTTTTTCTTTTCGACTGCAATTGCAATCAGGTACCCAACGCCAAGACTGGGTGTTGTCACTTCTGCAACAATAAGGTCTGCGTGTGCGAGTGTAGCAATCTCACGATCAAGGATAGCCGTACTCGAAAGCGATGTTTCCCCGTGTACTGTGAGTGAGGTTTCTGTCAGATGCTTTCCGTGGACAGTGCCATACGTTTCCAAAAGAGAAACAATGTCGCGATATGTTTTGTGCAGTTCTCTCCCTCCTTTTGTGGATGCGAGAAATTGGATGTTCATACGTTTTTTGTGACTATGTCAAAAATATTTCGTTGCATAGTATAAAGATACGTGTCTTCAATGCGTGTTGCAACAGGCTCTGCGTCGTTTGTACTTGTGTACAGTATGTTTCCTGCGTACAAATGAAGTTCTATATGTTCCATGTGTACGTTGTTTGTTTGGATTTCTTGTATATTATGAGCACGCATCTTTGCTCGTATGTCGTTTCGAATATCCACACCGGGGAGCGGCGTGGCACCTGTGTGGACAAATGTATATACGGTTTGTGGTTTTGTTTTGAGAATATCTTCATATGCCAGACGATATTTTTCTACACCAACAAATGTTTTCAAATGTCCGCCCACTTGCGCGCTCCGATATTGATTTTTTAATTCGGGGATCAGCGCGCGCATTGCATTTGTATTTGCGGCAAATGATTGTTCTTGCTTTCTGATCAGATCATTGAGCATCTCAGGATCTTCTGCAATGTAGCGAGTACGGGCACGTTCTTTCGCACTTGTGACCAAGCCGTGGCTCTTGAGTCCCTCAAGGATATGGTAAAGCTGGGTGCGGGGGAATGGGGCCAGTGATTGAAGATCGCGGACGCTCGCCTGTGGATGATCAATCATTATCTGATATAACAAAGCCTCGTTTTCTGTGAGACCAATGGATTCAAGTGCTTTGTGGGTCAGCGTGCTTTTCATATATGGCTAAGCATAGCAGAAAAGAAAAGTTTGTCAAATACATTTTTACACTTTTTTATGTAACCCTTGAAAATACCTGTGTTGTAGGTTAGTTTAAGATATCACTTTGTGAAACGTTTTGTTACAAAAAGGTATATGTTGTGCCTCCCTTGACTACAATGTTCTGTGGTTAGCGGAGGACTAGCATGGGGCTTGTCCGTACATGGGAGGAAGAAGATGGAAGTCGTCGAGTTTCTGTTCAGCATCCACCCCGATGCGAAGGTCAAGGGTGCGAGGCTCCCCGACAAGAAGCATCCCGACCCGCTCACCGGGGATGCGGGCTGGGACGTGTACCCCATCAAGGAGTTCACTGTTCAGCCCGGCGAGTCGGCGTCATTCGCCACCGGCCTCACCTTCGTCGCGCCCCCGGGCTGGTTCCCTGAGGTCGTCGCCAAGACTGGAAACGCCCGCACTCGGCGAGTGATTCCTGCCGCGGTGGTGTTCGATTGGGGCTACCGCCCCGATCCAAACGATGCTGACGGTGCGGTCTTCTCCGTGCTGAACGTCGGCACGGAGGCGCAGACGTTCGGGCCGGACAAGGCGCCGGTTCAGCTCATCCTTCGTCCTCTGTGCCCTGCCATCTCGGTCGAGGTTCCCCATGGGGAGATCGACCACAACACGGAACGAGGTGCAAAGCGCTATGGCATGGCGGATGGTGAGGCTGATCCGTTCGCCAACGGACGCTTCGAGGGGGTCGAGAAGACCGGCGCGAAGCTGGTCGTCTGGGACCACATCAAGTAGGGGGCTCTTCAGGGGAGACGAACAGGGACATCGGTTCTGTTCGTCTCCCCATTCCAAATTATCTGTCATAAAATGACACATGATTTGGGAGATTTACGCTTCTCTTGATACACTATGAATACATCTAATTTTATTTATCATATGTCCGTTGTCATTCCAGACATCCTCACCTTCCTCCATCGTGCAAACGAACTAAAGACTGTTATGCGATATAAGTCTTCACTGCGGGAACGAGGTGATACTGTTGCAGACCACTCGTGGCGACTAACACTTATGATTCTTGTGATTGGAACGGAATTGGATATTCCACTAAACGTAGAACATGCAATGAAACTTGCGTTGCTGCATGATTTGGCAGAATTGAAGACAGACGATGTCGACGCGTACGACGTGATTAAAGAAAACGTATCACGAACTGAGAAGCAAAAAAATGAACTTGCTGCGATGCATGACATACTCGGGGACATTTCATTTGGTGATACAATTTTTGCCTGGTGGCAAGAATATGAAGATCAAAAAACAACAGAAGCAAAGTTTGTAAAAGCACTTGATAGAATTGAAGGATTTCTTCATCTCGATGAGACAGGGACTGAGGTATATGTTCCAGAAGAATTTCATGGAGACTACGCAGACGCGGCTGTCAAAGCATTTGATGATGCGGTACATCATTTCCCTCCTCTTGCCGGATTGCTCGGAATGATAAAAAAAGAGCTAAAAAATAAATTTGATGCTCTGGGTGTTGAGTGGGTTGAAGGAAAGATATGAACATCTCCGAACTCCAAACACTCATCATGGCGCAAGCAACAGAAAAAGGATTTGGAACAACACCGGAAGATATTGTTGTGTCAGAGAAGATCGCGTTGATTCATTCAGAAGTCACTGAAGCGTTTGAAGCATATCGACATAAGAAGATGCGAGGCAAAGATGGATTTTTTGAAGAATTGGGGGATATTGTTCAGCGAGTATTACATTTGGCCGGGGTATTTGGCGTAGATATTGAACAAGAAATTCGCAGCAAGGTAGAGACAAATGAACATCGAGAATGGAGATGGGATGAGACAAATGAACGACATCAATAAAAACAACGCACGAAACACGTGCGTTGTTTTTATGCTGTTTGGTTTTTTACAATTCAACAAATATTTCTTTTGTATCCGTCGATTCACTGCCATCTTTTCCTACTGTTTTTGCGATCAGTGTCCATGTGCCAGACTCTGGTGTTGATTGCCATGTGACAGCAATACTGTTGTTGAAGTCGAGCGTAGAAAAATCTGTGAGTGTTTCAATTGGAATAGTGTGGCTTCCTTGTCGTGCCGATATTTCTACCCGAGCAATATCTTCTCTTTTGAATATACTAAGTAAAAACACACGGGGAAAATCTGAGGCACTCAATGCAGTGGATCCAGAACCCCATGTCACACTAGGAGCTTCTGTGCCTATGTCTCCTAGAGTAAAGGAAATGTTTTTGGTCAGTTTATTTCCTACATCATCTTCCACTGTTACTTCCAGTGTGTGTTCTCCCTTTGTTAATCCTTGCGCATAATAATCGAGATTGAATGGATGATTTCGGATCACTCCCACATAGACACCATCAAGCTGGTAGGTGACTTTCGTCACACCTCTTGGAGCAGATACACGGACATCTGTATTTATTTGTCGGGTGTAGATCGTACTACTTGCTGCTGGGTAGACAATTTCGAGTGATGGAATGAGTTCCAAAGCATGGAGGTCATCATATTCTGTAGGTGGATCTTCGAAACTAATATTCCATGTTGGGTCTGCTTCTTTTTTTCTTGTGATCCAATCTTGAATAGCTGTTTCCCAAATTTGATATTGAGGATCTTGATTTGGGTCTTCTGGGGCTTGTCCACGTGGGTCATCTTTGTTTACGTAATGAAGGATAGAATGAGGTTGGATAAAAGTTCGTTCTACGATGTATTGCTCTGGGGTTGAGCTCGTTGCAATTTTTCCGGTTATTTCATCGACTTTGAGTGTAATACCACCTCCTGTTGATCCATTTAATACAGGTTTGTCTGTATTCGTTGGTGGAGCGGGAGCAAAGGATTCTACGGTACTTCCTTCGAGTGCTCGAGCCATGAAGGCGTGCCAGATCGGTGCTGCGACAATACTTCCACCAAAACCACGCTTCATGGCGGTGTTGTCTGTATTTCCTGCCCAGACACCGGCCACAAGTGATGGTGTGTATCCGACTGTCCATGCATCGACATATCCATTGGTTGTCCCTGTTTTTGCAGCAACAGGTCTGCCAGGAAGCGTAAGCACTCCTCCCGCACCAAAAGCATATGCGCGTGAGGCATCATCACTCAACACATCGGATATTGTATCGGTAATAGTTTTATCAAGAACTTTATCTCCATGATCTGGTTTCCATTCATACAGAATATGTTGATCTTTGTCTTCTACTTTTAATATACTGACAGGTGTATGATGTACTCCATTGTTGGCAAAGGTGGCATATGCTGCGACATGGTCGAGCAAAATGACTTCTCCTCCACCCAAGACGAGCGATAGTCCAAAATCACCTTCACTTAGTGTGGTATAGCCGAGCCGTTCGGCAAAATCTACACCTTTTTTGTCGCCTACAAGATACAATGTTTTGACTGCTGGAATATTGAGTGATCCTTGCAGTGCTTGACGCATGGTGACAGGACCATGTTCGGACAAGTCATAATTTTTTGGCGTGTACGATTTTCCCGATGACGCAAAGTTTGTGACGACATCATACAGAATCGTATTTGGGGTATATCCTTTTTCAAATGCTGCCGTATAGATGATAGGTTTGAATGAAGATCCTGGTTGTCGTTTTCCCAATGTGGCTACGTTGAATTGTCCGTCAATACTATCGTCGTAAAAATCTTTTGATCCTACCATGGCGAGGATTTGTCCTGTGGTTGGGTCAAGTGCGACGAGTGAGGTATTGTTTGCGTTCGCTTCTGCGAGGGCTTTTGTTCCAACCGTGTCGATGACATCCTCGGCTATTTGTTGTTTATCCCAATCAAGTGATGTGATTACTTTGAGTCCTCCTGTGTCTACGACTTGTTCGCCGTATTGTTCGACAAGTTTTTCTTTTACATAGAGAACAAAGTGAGGCGCATCAATATTTGCGTAGGCTGGATTGATCGTGAGAGGTAATGCTTGAGCGTCAGTTTTTTGTTCGTCAGTAATATATCCCTCTTCTGCCATACGTTTGAGCACAAAATTTCTTCGTGCTTTCAATTTTACTGGGTCGTTGAGATATGAGCTTGGTGCTTTTGGCATTCCAGCGAGTGTTGCTGATTCTGGGAGCGTCAGTTCTGACGCGTGTTTGCCAAAGTAGCTTTGTGCTGCGGACTCTACACCATAATTGGTAGATCCGTATGGGATTTCATTAAAATAAATTTGAAGAATTTGATCTTTGGTATATATCTGTTCCAAACGAAGAGAAAGAATTATCTCTTTTAATTTTCGAGTGATACTTCGTTCGTTTGTGAGGATCGCATTTTTTACGAGCTGTTGCGTGAGGGTGGATGTTGCTTGAATGCGTTTTCCTGGGAGAAGACCCACGAGTACTGCACGGATAAGGCTGAGTGGGCGCACACCATGGTGTTGGTAGAATGTTGTATCTTCTGTAGCGATGACTCCATTGATGAGATCTTTAGGAAGTTCGTCGATAGTTACCAACGTTCGTTTTTGATCTGTAAATACTTCGTAGAGCAGATGTTCTCCTGTTCTATCATATATCTTTGTACTTTGTGCTATCTGTCTATCTGTGAGTCTATTTGGATCAGGGAGATCTCTACTCGCCCATACAAAGAGGCCAACAATTCCGAGAAAGCCCAGAACCATGAGACTGAGCAAAATTTTGAATGTACGTTTTCTACTTCCTTTTCGAAAAGGGGCTCCCCAAGGAATTTTTTTGAGAACCCAACCGAGCACTCGAAAAATATGTATCAAAAGCACTCCGAGCAGTCGAAATGGAAATAACGCAATGCCTACCCAGTCAGTAGGTGCTTTTATGCGAACATCCGATGATTTTTTTTTGAAAGAGTCCCGTTGGTGGGTGTCTTGGATGGACTGTTTTGGTTGTTGGTCAGATCTACCAGTGTATCCGTAGCTTCTGCGGCGGTTATCCCCATTTTGCATACAGGTTGAAAAAATGCTTAATCTAGCTAAAAAGGTGGTTTTTGATGTGCTTTTTTGAAGGTTTTTACCTTGACAAAAAGGCTCTTTTATGATACTATTCTCCAGTCCAAAACGCAACACCTGATGGCCCTAGAAGATACTAGGGTTTTGTGTTAAAAAGGACAAGAATATATGTTTTGTATCAACCAGACAACCATGCACGCACTTCTTCAGAAGGTAGTTATGGGAATGATTGTTCTCGCCCTCCTGATCAGTGCTGTTCCCCATATGAGTGCCGTCCTTGCTCAGACAGAGCTGGGTTTTGAAAAGCAGGAAGAGATTGTCTTTCCAGTGAGCGAAGACAGTGAGCCACGTCGTGAGATGTGGGTCACTGCGACAGCGTACTCAAGTGATCCTGCACAGACGGATGCGTCACCGTGTACACCTGCGATGAACTTTGACCTGTGTACCTATTACGAAGAAAACGGTATTGAAAATACGATTGCAACGAACTTCCTCCCCCTCGGAACCCAGGTAAAATTTCCTGAGCTCTATGGTGACAAGATCTTCGTGGTTCGTGATCGTATGAATGCAAGGTACAACGGGACAAACCGTATCGACTTTTGGATCGGATCTGTTCACCCTATTTCACGTGACATTATTGCAGAAGCAAAAAATAAAGCGCGAGGATTTGGTGTGAAGCAGGTGAAGATGGAGATCTATTCGAGATAACGCGTTGCGTTATTTCAAACAACAAATAGCAGATAACAAAAAACACACTTCGAGATGGAGTGTGTTTTTGAATGTAAAAATTTATTTCTTTGGTGCGGTGATAGATTGACACGGATCCTTTTTACCTTTGATAAGAGTTTGACGGATGGATAATATCCAAGACTAAGGCAATTTATAATTGTAATTTAGAAGCTCTTACGTCAGCATTTCTTATCGCGTTATCAACTTCTTTCTGTATGGCTTTGTCAATTTTTTCGAGTGAATCAAGATTTCTGGAAAATTTTTTTTGATCGATTTTATTTTGAAAATATTTAAATCGAGTTCCCTCATGTTTCCATAAAAACCAATAGCCATGCTTTTTACGCAGATATTCATTGTAAATTTTGATTTGAGTCATTATTTCTATACCCTGTCCCATGAATTTTTTTATAAATTCATCAATGGCATTTGCGAATGATGAGAGGTTTTCTATATATACACCTCTTTGCTGTGTGGGATTGGGCGACTGATTTTGCATCATCAATATTACAAGCATTTCATTTTTTCTCTGCAATTCAGAAAAATCGTGTTTAAAACTTATTACAGTTTCATTGGTTTCCTTAATTCCTGAGTCTGCCCACAAAAGTTTATTATGGAGATAGTAACTTCTTACTTTAAAATTTGGTGCCTCAATATCTCTGTAAATATCTTTTATCGTTGGGTAATTTATTGTTTCAAGAGAAAAATGTTTTTCGTCGGTTATTTTTTGGATGTCTGCAATCAGTTGTCGTAATCTTGAAGCAAAGTATTGAAGTTTCATCCGGGTTTTGAATGTATCATCAAAACTTCTCGTGATTCCAATTTCTATTCTGCGCAAAAATTCCTTTCGTTCTTTTTTGGTCTCAAAAATTGATTTTAACCAAAAACCAAGAGCTGAAAGAATAACTGCTAAAAATGGTCCAAGCGCTGCCCCAATCAGCGATTGCCATGTGTTTACAAAATCTCCCATAATTTTCTTTGAAAAATGTGTTACGTGTTACGTGCTACATGATTCGTGAAATGAGGTACCGGTGGGAATCGAACCCGCGATAAAGGTTTTGCAGACCTCTGCCTTACCACTTGGCTACGGTACCATAGAAATGTTGTAGACAGAGAATAGCACAAAAAGATGTTCTTTTCAAGGGAAGAAAAAGCCAACGCAGAGGCGTTGGCTTTTTTTGTGTAGTTTATAATTCGGTTACTCTATTACCAGGCTATCGAGAAAGTCTGTGTAAACTTTCTCATATTGCAATGCTCCTTCTGGTGTTCCTGTGAGTGTAATAAGATATCCTTCCTTTTCTGTTCTCAGGAACGTCTGCTCTAGTTGCATGACTGCTCCATCGAGATATTCTGTTGTTTGGAATGCTATCGTGATTGCTTGATATCCGCTCACTTCTCGTTTTGTTTGTGATACGAG
>PFPJ01000016.1 GCA_002792995.1 Candidatus Magasanikbacteria bacterium CG_4_10_14_0_2_um_filter_41_10
TCCAACAGTGAAACTACTCCTGTATATGTCAAAAAAGCATTTCGTCGGATTCGTGTTATGGCATGGGTATTTGTGGTAGCGTCTATCATGATTATGCTCTATGCCATGTCATTCTTTTTTCCAAATATTCCTCTCGAAGTTCTCTTTCTTTTTGTTGGGTCTGTCGTTGCTATTGGTTCATACGCTATTTGGCGCATGTATTATCAGGTTCCGCTTGGTAGATTTACTGTGTGGCTTCTTATTATTGCTGTCATGAGCATGGAATTATTTTGGGTTATCCATTTATTACCGTTTGGATATCTCGTTCTTGGATTTTTGGCGACATGGTTGTGGTATTTGTTACTTTTACTTATCCGATTTCATATGAGTGCAGAAGGAATACGATGGAAAGAACAACGACGATTTTTACTCACCAATGCTGGAGTATTTATTCTATTACTTTTTGTGATAAGATGGATATAGTCAATAAACAATAAGCAACTAACATTGGGTGTATGTATTCAGGAGGGAAGGAGAATCCGTTATATAAAAAAGCTGATCTTTTTGCAAAGGAAATTTACCATGTTACAAAAGATTTTCCATCGCATGAATTGTATGGAATGACCTCACAACTAAGACGCGCAGGATTATCTGTTATTTTGAATATTGTTGAAGGATTTGCCAGAATGGGACAAAAAGAGTATCGGCATTTTCTTTCTATATCATTTGGTTCACTCAAAGAAACAAAATACTTATTAGAATTTGCTCTTGAACAAAAGTATATGTCTGACATACAATACAAAAACCTTTATGAACTTTCAGAAGAAGTTGCAAAAATACTTTGGACTACTATGAAACGTATGTCAGAGTAAAGATGATTATTGTTTATTGTTTATTGATTATTAGAGTATGCAGTCTCCTCCACATCTCCCTCCAAAAAGTTGTTCAGTACCACTCTATCGTCGGCTTATGATGAGTGGATCGTTGGTTATTCTAACAGCGGTGGCTTTGTTTGCTGGCGTTGTTGGAGGTATTGTATCAGATGTTTATATTCTGCCAGAGCAAGTTTCTGGTACCAATGCAAATATATTTTCAAGTCGTGTACCATCACATACCTTGGCAGATACGAATGACCCTATATTTTTCCGAGATCAATTGCGTCGGACTATCACGTTGGTTCCCAAAAAAGAATATGAACGGACAGGATATATCCCACTCGATCACACCTATACGGGGGTAGTCCTTACAGATACGGGATGGTTTGTTGTCCCAAGTTTTGAAGGTGCTCTGCTTCCAAAAGAATGGGTAGCCATCACAGCCGCAGGACAGTCTTATCCTATACACACATTCGTATCAGATCCCACCTATCATTTTATATATGGAGCATTGGATGGAGATGGTTTTCGTGTAGCATCGTTTGCCACGCTTTCGGCACTTGTTCCAGGGACATTTTTGTGGGCAATGTCAGATGGTGAATTCGGACGTACGACACTTGCATCCCCAACATCATTTTCTCAAAAAGATATACCAGCATATGTAGGTCAAGAGATGTATACATTCAAAACACAACAACCATCTGCACCAGGAACTGTGCTGTGGACAGAAGACGGTACTTTCTTTGGATTTGCCAATGATATCGGTGTTATTGTTCCGTGGTTTGTGATAGAATCTACATATACAAATGTATTTACGAGTACATCTATAGAGCATCATGTCTTGCCTGTGAAAGGACATGTGATTCGGCTCACAGAAAAACAAAGTGTTCAAGCAGAAGGTGCAGCATATGCGTTGTATGTGGACACTGTTGATACGTCATTTGGCAATGAAGATATTGTTTCTGGTGATGTGATTACACATATTGCGGACAGGGCGATTGAACCGTGGACATTGCAGGGTATTGTTGCAAAACAAGGTGGAGATACGGTCAGAGTTCGTGTATTGAGAGATGGTACTCGTCAAGACTTGTCTTTACCAAAAGTATTGTTATAATTTTTCATTTTTTTACTCTTTTTGGATATGTTCCATTCACCACTTTCTCGTATCTTGCAAGGATCCAAGATCTTGGTTGCGCTTGGCCTTGTGACTGCCATTCTCGCTGCCGGGGTTACGTTGCTGTTTCCATTGGAATATAGAGCCGACGCAGGCGTCTTGATCATTTCTCAATCTCGATATGGTGTGGATCCCTATACGGTCGTGAAGTCTGCAGAACGTATCGCTGACAACATCGTCCAAGTGATGGGGACAGACGATTTTTATGAAAAGGTAAAACAACAAGATGGGTATACCATCAATTGGAATGTGTTTGATACACTCGATGCTCGGAAAAAACGAAATGCATGGCAGAAAGGTGTCCAAGGTTCTGTGGTGTATGGAACAGGAGTGTTGAATATTAGCGCATATAGTACTGATCCTGAACAAGCAAAGGATTTGGCTGGAGCGGCCGCAGATACGCTTGTATCAAAAGGTTGGCAATATGTTGGCGGTGATGTCACACTTCAAGTGGTCAATCATCCTGTGGTGACAAAATGGCCAGTACGACCAAATATATTTACCAATGCAGTATTGGGATTTGCTGTGGGTGTGTTGCTTGGGGCGTTGGTTGTAACTCGTCGGTAATCTTTTAAGCTATTTTTTATGACACAGCAATCCAAACAGTTTAGTTTTCTTGAGTCTCGTATCTATGCCATGATGGACGATGCCGGTCTCTCTGCAATGAGTGAAGAAACAATGAATCAATTTTTACCTCAGTTTGTCGCAGAAGCAGAACGACGTATTGGTCTGGCATATACCGCACTTCTCGATGAATCAGGATCGGATGCATTTGCTGCTCTTTTTGAGGGAGAAGATATCTCACAAGATGAAATTAAAGCGTTTTTAGAACAGCATGTACCCCAGTATCAAGAGGTAGCACAGAAAACGCTCGAAGCTTTTGCAAAAGAATTTAAAGTAGCTGTTGCAGAAATTGAATAGTTTTTTACATGCCTTTGCCAAGCCAAGCACAACTCGATGAACGTCAGAAACATGCACAAGAACGTTTGTCAAAACTTCGTACTGCCTACGAAGGATTTTTGAAATCGTGGCAAGACATCGAACATGATACTGATGTAGTTCGCAAGACATTGTCAGGTCATATCGATACGGCAAAGATATATGACATCCTCAAACAAATTGATACCATAAATGATTCTCTATGAAACGTTCACCTGATGCATTACAAAACAATGGACAAATATCACCAGAATTGTATAAGCAGTATACTAGAGTAGTAGTGAATATTGACGGAGACTGGAAAGCTGGCAATGTTGAACAAGATGCCCAAACTGACAATGCTGGAAATTTGGTTATGAATGTGATGGTTGATGGTAAATCGTATCCAAAAATAATTGAAAAAGGTGAAGAACCTCCGTTGATAGTGCATGATGCAGAATTTCGTGCTGGCATTATTGACGTTGCTTTTAATGGTACATTTGATGTCAAAAACCCTACTGTTTCTCCTGATGGATATGTGGAGTACACCGTGCAGACTCCTGATGGAAAAGTGTATGACAATGTACCCCAAGAATTTTTGTTGTCTTGGAAAAAGACACTAGAGTTGGAAAAAGAAATAGATGATCTGGAGAATGAAATAAAAAAAGTACAAGAAGACAAAAAAGAAGCTCTTCAGAAAAGAAGAGTAGATTTACAGGTACTGTTGCAAACAGTATATGATAATAAGCATCTGCCAGACGTAGATAAGATGCAAGATGCTGATAGAACATCAATCGACAATATTAAAAAAGCAATTGATGCTGTACACAAGAGCGCACAAGAGGAAATCGATGCGATTAAGCAGGTAGTGGATCAGTTTGAAGATATTTCTGGACGGAGAAGATTGACGCCAGAAGAACAGCTTGCTCAGCAAGCAACACCTTTTAATGAGCATGCAGGGTATCATCCAAATTCAGACTATGTATATGAAAAAGAATCTGCAGCAGATACAGCGAGAAAAGAAAAAGAAGAAACAAAAGAAGCTAAGGATAGAAAAGAAAGCATTCGTATTATAAAACAAGATATTGATGAGGTGATTCGAGAAGAAAAGGATGCTGTTGAAAGAGAAAAAAATATAGCTCTTGAACAAAGTATTCAACTTGCCGTCACGAACGCGCGGAATGCCTATAATCAAGTCAAAAAAAGATATGAAGACGAGGTACGAGATTGGGAAGGCCCTCCAAATAATCGACGCGGACGCAAACCTCTCATACTCGAAGCGTTGAGGAAGCCTTTTAGTGAAGTGGATGAACGTGAAAAAGCGCGAAGAGAAATTTTAGCCTCTGCTGGATTTACTATTCCCTGGAAGGAAAAATTAGAAAAAAGAGTGGCAACAGCATATCAAGCACTTTTCAAAAAGATGCAGTTTTCAAAGAACAATGTACAGCATGCAATATATGAAGAAATAGAAAAAAGAAGAAAGGAGATCGCAAAGCATGTAATAAAAGATGTCACTAAAAATAATTCTGATTTTGTAGAAAATAAAGCGGAGCCAGAAAAATCACCACGATTACACAAGAGTATAGAAATTCTTGATGTTGTTCTTGATGATTGGCAAGAGGAATATACCTCAAAAGAACAGACCGTCGATGCAAAAGGAAAAGAAATTTTTGATTGGGATAAAGAACGTGTGGCTCTTCAGGAGCGTGTACAAAAGCTAAAAGCAGAACTCGAAAAAGACAATAAAATAGTGTTGCAAGATAAGCAAAAGCGTATACAATACGAGCATCTGTTGACAGTCGAAGAACAGATGGAAGACGACAATAAAAAATTGCAAAATCTCGATACTATCCCTGATGCGGAGTTGACAGGAGGAACACACGGAGGTCCATTTACAAAAGATGTAGTTGGTCTCAACCAACTTCGCTTGGAATATCTACGTGATCATTTAGATCAGATCAAGCAAGTTGAAGCAGCGTTGGTAGCTATTGATGTCGCTGCAGAGAAAAAAGAAGAACAAAAACAAATCACCGACAAACAAAAAGAACAAGAGACTAGTACAGAGAAGCACGAATTCAAAGGGGAGGGTATTGATATCCCGGATTACGAATTGCGTGAGATGCTCATGCAGCATCTGGATGGAGTGAAGTTCGCCATGGAACTTCTCATGCGTGGAGGTATTACAGAAAAGGATGGAACATTACAAATAAATCCGGCCTTGATAGATCAGATGAGGGCCGTGTTTACGACTGAACCGCCAAAGAAAGATGATGGCTCTCCTCTATATACGAGTGAACAACTGAGAAAATTTGGGATAAAAAATTGGGATAAATTTAAAACATTGTGGGATTCAACCTTAGCTGAGCGGAGTATTGCGTTATTGAATCAGTCACTTATTCAGACGTTAGAGAGGAAGATCGCAGAAAACACAAAATGGTATCAAAAATTGGGATCTATGAAAGGTCGACTCGGTGGTGCCGCTGTGACAAATGGTGTATTGTTGACCGTTGGAGCCTTGGGTGCGGGCGAACTCATAACAATATTGGGCGGAGGCGAAGAAGCACAAGTTGTAGGTGCTGTCGTAGGTGGAACCGCCAGTGGAACAGGAAAATGGTGGTCATTCAATACATTTTTTGGAAGCGAGAAAGCACAAGAAAAAGCATCACAAAAACAACAGAAATTGCATGATAAAAAAAGGGACGAGATTATCGAATCGGTTCTCAAAGAAACGTTTACAAGAGACAAACATGGTAAACTTGTTCCTGCTGGAGGCGATATTCTCAATGGATTTGATTCATTTTCTCGTATGCTTTCGCAACAGTTGCGTGATACGACTGCAGGAGAAGAATCATTCGCAACGAATGAAGGGAATATTACTTTGAGCGGAAGCGATCTCTTGTCATTCAAAAAAAGTATTCAGGGGATTGAAACAAAAAATATTGATGAACAAACTAGAGCAAAACTTGCATGGGCGTGGGTGAAGATGAAGAATCAAGGTATCACCCTTTCTGAATTTCAAAAAGATCAAGATACAGAACAAACACAAGCATGGTACAACGGTATTCTTGATGAGGTAAGCGGGAGATCTTCTTTGAAAGAATCTGTTATTTGGAATGTAGGACTTACTGGTGCCGTCATGGCAAGTCCAATCGTGAGTAAAGTATTTGGCGCAGCACTCATGGGACGTTTTGGTGCCAGTATTGGTGAAAAGCTTTTTTATGATAGTGAACGAAAAGAATCTGTAGCGCGTGTAGATACACTTATGCGTGATGTCATTCACAACACCGATTTGTTGCGTCAGCATAAACGTGCAGGTCTCAGCAATACATTCTCAGAGAGAAAAAAATTGCAACAGGATGTGATTGCACTCAAACGTATTTTACATGGGACGGCACCGATGGAAGACATGGCTGCTGTTATTTATCGTGTACAGACCGGATTTTATCAAAAAGACGAGCCTCAAAAAAATATTAAAAAAGGACAAAAGCGTCCACCGGAAGAACGTATAGACGATGAACGATATGTGAACATTAAATCGATAGTATACGAAGCAGAACGGGAACATATTTATTTGGAGGAAGAAAAGCAAAAAGCAAAATTAGAAAAGGTATTTGCCACCATCAAAAAAACAGGAGATCTTGTTGAACAACAACAAGAAGCACGAAAATCTGGCTTCAAAAAAGGAGCCAAGAAATTTGCGTATAAAGCGCTGGGCGCTGTGGGAGGTGCAATCACTGGTGTCGTTTTGGGATGGGTAGGAAGCAAAGTATTTGGTGTCGGGCAGGACTCTGCTCCACAGAATACCGGCAGTACTGGCGATGCTCATGAGCATGCCGCTGCGCTCGCTGGTATGGAGACCCCTGCAAAAGGGCCATCGGTAAGTGATGTTCATCCTCCTACTGGGCACGCACATCCTACTGCATCGCCTGATGTTCATGCTGGAGGCAATACCACTACATCTGCCGATCAACATACTGCGGATGCTGGACAGGTGGACCATGCTCCTGCAAGTCCAGAGGGAAGAGAGACACAGCTTGGTACTGAGGAAATTGGAAAGGGTGAAGGTCCATTGCACGCAATGAATCGACTCATTGCAAAAAATGATCTTGGTTTGACGAAGCAACAACTGCATGATTTGAAGATGGAAGGTCTAAAAGATATGGGCAT
The DNA here is from genome assembly GCA_002792995.1 of Candidatus Magasanikbacteria bacterium CG_4_10_14_0_2_um_filter_41_10. GTDB lineage: Bacteria > Patescibacteriota > Patescibacteriia > Magasanikbacterales > UBA922 > UBA12086. The sequence continues at coordinate 7,114 of PFPJ01000016.1, forward strand.
CGAACAACAGCAGGATGGAAAATGGAAATGGGCAATTACTGTACTTGAACATAAAAATGGAAAAATATTGGAACATGCGGAAGTAGATTTATATAAAGGCGCAGATGGTAAGGCACATTTTCGTCTTATTGGTGAAGAAGGAAAGACGATCAAGACGCTTGACCATTATCGTATTCCATCCCATGGTGGACAAGAAAAAGACAGTGCTGGGAACGTGAATGCAAAACCAGATAGTCAGACGCAACTCGAAAAATCATCTCTAAAACCTGGGCATACAAAGACTGCTACAGTAGATGCAAAAGGACAGAATACGCTTGATACACAACAAGAACTTAGTAAAGCATCAGAAAAACCTGTTGGTGACACACCTCTTGCAAAACAGCAAACACGATTTGATGAAGCATTGAAGACAAAAGGTGGTGTCAAAGAATTTCAAGGTGGTGTCCGAAAGGATGGCAATGTTATGGTCGAATTTGAGAATGGTGACAAACAACTCTATCCAGCCGAAATGCTCGGTTTCTCTGCGGGAGAACATGGTGAGTTGGTAATACATGCTCCTATTGAATCTGTGATGCCTGTCGGGACAGCATCCGCCGGTGTTGCTGGACATTATGCTGGAGGAGGAGATGCATATACATTTGTTGAGGGGGGAAAAGTTCCTGATGGTGCGAAGTTTTTTGTCACACCTGATGATGGTATACGCGGTACGAGTGGTGGTGTTTCTGCAGGTGGTTCAGGAGCTGAACATGTATCACCTCCGGCACATCCTGAACAACCATCAAATGTAATTAATCTTGCGGATCATCGTGATACAAGTGGAGGAGGTGCTGAAGCAGGAACTTCTGATTCGGGTCAAGATGCGGATATTATTCAATTTCCAGATAAATCTCAGGAAATTGCAGGGCAGGAGCCTGTCGCTGCGAATGATAATACTATCAAGCAAGATACTCCTGTCGCACCGACGTCTCCTGACACAGCGCCTGCTGTTGTGACATCACAGGAGTATGTCGATACTATGAAAGGATTCCGTGAGTGGATGGAAGCTCAGACTGCTGATGTCCGATTGTCTGGACCTTCTGCCTTGGAACAATACAATAAATTTATTGATCAATTTAGTGACACTGCTCTTCAACGTGGTGCACAAGCAAACATTGATCAGGGATTTGGAGAATTTATGCATCAGTTTCAGGGAGATACACAAGGGATGTATGATGCATTGAAAGGTGCCTTGGAGCATGGTGATTTAGGTATGCTGACCCCAGAACAATATGTTATTTTTGACGGATCTCAGGTTTCTGACACTGGTCAATTCAGTCATATTATGGTACATCCTGATGGGAGTCATGCCATTCGTCTTACCTTTGAAGGAACGCCAATCTATCATGTGGATCCTGATAAGGTATTTAGTATCACGAGTGATGGAAAACTGTCTGTGACAGAAGGGGGAGAATCCTATTATGCCGTCCCAGAAATTCAGATAGGCGCTGATGGTTCTCCAAAAATAGATTTTCAACACAGTGGCCCTGTCGTGGATAGCGTGCCTATGAAGAAGGCTGGATAGCCTAAACATACCTTACATAAGCAAAAAAAGCACTTTTTTAGTGCTTTTTTGTTATCTATAACCTATTCTTAGCTCTTGACAAAAGCGACTTAATGGACAAAACGGGAGGCTAAAAAGTGGAAAATATGGCATAGTGTAGATAAAAAACAAG
>PFPJ01000017.1:0-7317 GCA_002792995.1 Candidatus Magasanikbacteria bacterium CG_4_10_14_0_2_um_filter_41_10
CTGAGCAGTAGAAAATCCACGTCCTTCGGATCCACCTTGATCAAGTGATTTTCCTGTAATCACGCCGGGATCTTCCTTCCCAATAATTTTTTCAAATTCGTCTCGCATCCACCCCATGATTTGTGGTGTGGTATATACATCTGGTGCAGGCACATCTTTGTCAGACCCTAGGACCATCCACAATTTTTTCATGTATCCTCGAGAGAGTCGTTCGAGTTCTCCTTCTGACAATTCTTTTGGATTGACAATCACACCACCTTTTGCACCACCCATAGGAATATTCACGGTTGCACATTTGATCGTCATCCAAAATGACAATGCTTTTACTTCATCCACCGTGACATTCCAATGATAGCGAATACCACCTTTGTACACGCCGAGAGAATTGTTGTACTGACTTCGGTAACCGGTAAAAATTTTTACCGTACCATTATCCATGACCACAGGAATAGCAACCTCGATAAACCTATCTGGCTGTTTCAACATGGTATGAATACGTTCATCGAGACTGATGTAGCCAGCAGCTTTATCAAGCTGTTCCATGGCATTGAAAAATGGATTTGATACTTCTGACATATGCCAAAATGTTATATTCAACTAATAAAGAGGAGCTCCACCTAGGATACTCCTCTTTCAGAGAACTGTGCAACTGGGGATTATTGCTGTGTTTTTCTATACCAACGTCGCACCACCCACAAAATAAGGATGAGGACAATCCACAACGGGATATACACAGCTACCCAAATGAGCACATCAACAATTTTTTTACCAAGGTCTTGAAGTCCTCTCAACGCATCTTTTACCGTTGCAAGGGGCTTCCATGTATCCCCTTTGTCAAGGACTGGCAACTGTTCTGGATTGGTAGAAAGATATACGGTCAATGAAGAAAAAGCAGCACTTTCTTTCAGATATTTCATACGTCCTTCCATACTTTCAATTTGTCCACGAACATTTGTCAATTCACGTTGTACTGCCAAGATGTCTTCTATCTTTGTTGCCTGCTTCATGATTGACAAAAATTGTGTTTCTGACGCTTTCAAATTGTCCAGTCGTGCTTGCAAGTCCACATATTCTTCTGTTACATCCTGACCATCAGTGCGTTCACTTTGGACTTCTCCCAGAGCTCTGACCGTACCAAGATTGGTATCAAAAACGTTTGCAGGAATACGAATCACCACAGACCCTGTTGGATCATTGTAATATGTGTCTATTTCACTCGTCACGACAAATCCACCTTTGTCTGTAGCAAATTGTTTTATCTGCCCCACAGCCACCGAGACATTGTCTACCAAAATTGACATACTTCCATTCTTTATCACCAACCGTTCTGCTGCGGGCATATCCACAGCGACAGATCCACTGTCTGGTGAAAGTGCGAGGGTTGGTATCATAGCATATTCTTCGTTTGCAGCACTCTTTTTGGAAACAGCATAGGTGTTATTATCTTCTCTCATCATAGACGGTTCGCCCGCACTCTGCCCCATCATTCCTTCTCCATCATAATAATGCGGAACATATTGAGTGTTATACCAAAAAAGGAGCCCCACGAGGACAACGATGCCAGAAATAATGGCAATTTGTTTTCTCTGTGGATGTTGTTGAAAAAGCATATAATATTGTTACATGAATACTGCAAGTAGTATACCCCTGTGCATGTAAAATTACAAAAACAAAAAATCGACATAATGCCGATTTTTTGTACTCGTACATAATCGAGTTATGAAAGATGTTTTTCAATCACAGCCTTGAGTCGATCTTTTGGAACGCCTCCGACTACCGTATCGACGACCTCTCCACCTTTGAAGACGAGAAAGGTTGGGATACTCATGACGCGGTATTTGCCTGCAATGGTCTGATTTTCGTCAACATTGAGCTTGCCGACTTTTACTTTGTCTTCACCAAATTCTCCTGCGAGTTCTTCGACAACAGGTCCCATTTGTTGACAAGGGCCACACCAGGGAGCCCAAAAATCGACAAAGACAGGAACTTCCGACTTGAGCACATCGGCATCAAAGCTGTCGTCGGTAAATGTATGTTGTGCCATATAAGTATATATTAAAGACTAACGACCTAGAGCATAGCACATGGTCTAGGTCATGGAAAGTGTGGATACATTCACATACTTTTAATCAAAAAACAGCTGATAGTATTGCTATCAGCTGTTTTTTTTCTTCTTTCTTTATTGCGTATTCAATTCAAGCTTTCGTTCTTTCTTTTCCACTTCGTACGCTTCAAGGATATCTCCTTTTTCGATCTTTACCTTTCCTTCATATCGAATACCACATTCTGTTCCTTGTGGAACTTCTTTTACTTGAGAACGTCCACTTTGCAATTCGATGAGTGTTCCTTTTCCTATTTCCTCGCCATCACGCTTGACACGAACTTTTGCGTCCTTTTTCAATTTTCCTGTTTCGACACGTCCACCAACAGTCATTGCTTTTTTATCTGTTCGGAAGACAGCGAGAACTTTCATATTTCCAAGTTCATGAACAATACTTTCACTTTCGAGAAGCTGTTCCAATTCTTCATGCACCCAGTCGATAAAATCGTAAATCAATGTATATTGTTTAAATGGAATATTTTTCTCCCTCATACTCACCTCTGCGGTGCTGGTAGGTTTTACATTAAACCCAATCACTGTGGCACCAGAACCTTCTGCTGTAGCAACATCATTCTCAGAAATATTTCCCAATCCTTTTCCGACAATACGGACAGCAACTTCATCATGCTTGAATCGATCGAGAGAACCGATAAGTGCTTCAAGACTCCCAAGCACATCTGCTTTCACAACGATATTCAAGGTATGTTTCTTTTCATCATGTTCATCATCCCCTTGAGTATGATGATGTGATGACAAGATCATACGTTCTGCTCCTGTCTGTTGTGTCTTTTTTTGTTTTATATCAATTGGTGTCGCGTGCTCAGCCTTTGTCAAATCCAAAATATCTCCGATCGTAGGTGCTACTTTGAATCCAATAATTTGTGCAGGGACTGACGGTCCGGCAGTTGCAATTTCTGCACCAGTATCATTTCTCATCGCGCGCACGCGTCCATAAATCTCTTCTCCGATAATCAAGTTGTCACCTTTTTTGAGAGTACCTGACTGAACGAGAATAGTAGCAACAGGCCCCATACCTTTATCGACATGAGATTCTATCACGGTACCCACAGCAGGCATGTATGGATCTGCTTTGATATTGTCTTCATTCATATCAGCGACAAGCAGGAGTGTGTCGAGAAGTGCATCAATATGCAAATTATTTTTTGCAGAAATTTGAACCATAGGGATATCTCCTCCCCACTCTTCTGATTGAACCCCTTTGCCAGAAAGTTCTGTCATGGTACGTGCAGGGTCAGCACCTTCTTTATCCATTTTGTTGATAGCAACAATGTATGGAATTTTTGCTGCTTTGACAATTTGGATGACTTCTTCTGTCTGTGGTTTTACTCCGTCATCGGCAGCAACAATAATAATAGCCAGATCAGCAACTTTGGCACCACGACTACGCATGACAGTAAATGCTTCATGCCCTGGTGTATCAATAAAGGTAATAGGTCGCTCGTCCCCTGTCTTTGGATCTTTCCAGATAGCCTGATATGCACCGATATGTTGGGTAATACCACCTTTTTCTCCACTTGCAATATGAGCTTTTCGAATGGTATCAAGCAACGTAGTCTTTCCATGATCAACATGCCCCATCACCACCACGACCGGTGGACGACGTTCCATATGTGACGCTTTGTTGAGAGCGGATTCAAGTGTTATTTCAAGCGCTTCCTCTTTTACTTCATGTGCTTTTTCTTTTGAATCTTCTTTTTGTGTAAAAAATCCCAATTCTTCTGCCATAATCGCAGCAGTCTCATAATCAATATCTTGATTTTGATTTGCCAAAATACCATTTTTCATCAATTCTTTGATGACTTCTGTTACAGACAAATTGAGTCTTTCTGCAAAATCCTTTACCATGAGACGATCCGGAAGTGTGACAGTCTCTCCTGATTCTTTTCTCAATTCACGTTCTTTCTTTTTTTTCTCGTCTTGTTCTAGTTGTTTTTTCTTATCAAGATCCCGTTTTATAAATTTCCATTTTCGCATTACCAATTCAGCCGTTCGATCATCAATCTTGATTGCTTTTTGTCCAATATCAAAACCGTACTCCGGAAGAATATCGAGAAGCTCTTTGGTATTGGTTCGAAGGCGTCTGGCGAGTTCGGTAACGTTCATAAATTATTCGTATACTTATAACGATGTGAGGAGTATATAGGGTATCTTCAGAAAAGTCAATATCTTAGCGAAAAAATTTGCAATTATATTCTTCCTCTGCTACATTCTATTTTATGCTCACAAAAAGGGGGAACTTTGAGAGCATTGTCGCGTTCCAGCAAGCGACTGCGATGGCAAATCAACATCGTCTTCTTCCTTTGTATCATCGTGCTCGTCACGCTGAAAAAGAGGAAGGAAGATGGCATGGCCTGGAAATTGGCCTACGCCCTCTTCTGGATGATGGTGGCATGCCTCGCCATTCTGGCAATACTGACACCGTTCGATGAGATCATCGTCTTTGTCCTGCTCACCATATTAGTTCTCAAGGAACTCTTCCTGAGCAAACGATAAGGATACGCATCTTCGCAAACTGCCACAAAGGATTTTGGAGGCTAAGGGAGGAAGAATAACAAGACTACCCGAAGCCATCACATCTTCTCAGCATAAGAAGATGTGATGGAGGCGGGTAGTTTTTGTGTATAAACATATATTGACGAATACCATTTTCCCGAGTACATTGACTGACTGTACACGGGAGGGCTCTGTACGTATGTGTAGTGCTTCTTTTTTTTGAAGGAGTACTGCCGTTCATTACAATACAGGCAAAAACTTTTTTGACAATACCTTTCGGGTAGCGAGAAGTGTATATACTTTATATATTGCTTGCTACTCGAAAGGGTGACGTACAACTACGGGGAGGTCCCGTGGACGTGTGTCGCGCTGGCATTGGGAGAAACTAGTCTTGCACGATAACATCGGTAACCAGATGCTCTGGATCGGCGGTGCCATGATGGCAGCTGCCGTGTTCGGGGCCGTCGCCAAGCGCGCCAAGCAACCCAAAGTGCTGGGTGCGCTGATCGCAGGACTGGCGATCGGCATCATCTTCACCAACACGGAGCTTCTGCATAGCATCCGTGCAGGCAAAGGTACGGAGCTGATCTCCGGCTTGGCCGAAATCGGTGCAATGCTCCTGCTCTTCAAGGCAGGCATGGAGGGGAACCTTCTCAGTATTCTTCGCGATGCGAAGTTCGGCTGGAAGGTAGCAGTCATCGGCGTCATCATGCCCATGGGTGGCGGATTTCTCTACACCTACTACGCCATGGATACCCACTGGGCCATCGCGTTGTTCCAGGGTGGTGTCTTCGCCGCAACCAGTGTCGGCATCACGGCAGCCGTGCTCACGGAGCTCGGCGTCCTGAACAAGGACTTCGCCAGAGTCATCATTAGCGCAGCCGTCATCGACGACGTCCTTGGACTCATTGTCTTGACGGTCTGTCAGGGCTTCGCGACTGGTGGTGAAACTGATGCACTTCAGCTCGCTACGCAGATCGGTGGTGCGATTCTGTTCGTGATCGCCATCCCTCTGATTGGTCACTATCTTGCAGGCCGGGTACTCAGAACCTTCAACAAGGTCGACCCAGAAGCAAGCGAGGCTATCATACTGGGGTGGATGTTCATCTACGGAGCAGGGGCCATCTTCTCAGGTCTCGCGGCAATCGTCGGCGCATACTTTGCCGGCGTTGCGCTGGAGGAGGTCTACTTCACTCGTGATGGCAAGCGGCACCAGAGCAAGGAAGTGGAACACTTCATCGATAGAGTCATCATCGGGTTCGCTCCTGTGTTTTTCGTCTACGCAGGATGCGTGGTCAATCCCGAGGTGTTCCTCAATCCAGTGGTATTGAAGCATGGACTATTCTTCACCCTGATCGCCATGGCAGGCAAGCTCTTTGCAGGTCTCGTTGTTCCTCGAGGACAACGCATGATCGTCGGCGTCGGCATGGCCCCACGCGGTGAGGTAGGAATCATCTTCGCCACGATTGGACTTTCGACTGGAATACTCTCGCAAGAGCTGTTCGGTGCAAGCATGATCATGGTACTCCTCACAACACTGGTGACTCCACCACTCTTGGGGGCCATGATCTCCAAGCGACAACCAACCGAGATCATTCCACTACGGTCCATGGGCGTCAGCATGAGGATCGTCCCAGAAAGGGGGCACGACCCGCACGACGTCGAAGCCGACGCTGACGCCTGACGTCATCCGCACCAAACAACGCACCACCTGACTCGGAGGGACAGACATGTCCGCACACTACTTCAAAAAAGCGTCTTGCCTGTTCCTCCTTTTGTTCTTGAATCGCTCGAGAGTAAAAGGAAGAAATAATACATTATTCACACACATAGACTAGCTTCTTTTTTTATGTTGTGTATACTAACAATATCAACCCATTGTAATAGGAGGACGCAATGGCCAGACCTCCGCCCTCCCGACCATGGGAAGGCAAAACCTCGGAGGACACGCAGGTGTTCTTTCAACCCGACAGCCCTTTTCACGGGATCAGAGAATTGGAAAATTGGCGATTCGATGAGAACGAGCATGGGCAACTGTGCGTGTTCCACGACACCAAACCAAATCATGATCTCGGACTTTGGAAATGGATTCGTGTAGAAGATGACAGACTTCGCTTTTACCGTCGTGAATAAGATGCGAACCAGCTCCATCTGAGTCGACCGACACATCTCGCGTGTGTTGGTCGACTCCCCTCTCAAACAAAAAACGATCCCGATAGAAACGGGATCGTTTTTTGTTTTTTTGTAGAATACTACTTTGCGTATTTTTCTTTATACATCTCGCTTGATCTCGTTACAGCAGCAGCAGCCTGATCCAATCCTTCAAAGCCATTGATCAAGACTTCTTTATTCTGCAACGTTTTATAGTTTTCGTAAAAGTGCTTCATGGTCTTCAGCGTATGCTTGTTCACATCATCGATTGTCCTGACTTCTGCCCATCGTGGATCGTCTACTGGGACAGCAATAATCTTATCATCACTCTCTCCACTATCAATCATCTTCATAAGGCCTACCGGACGAACACGTACGAGAATGCCAGGATGCAGTGGTTCTGTTGTCATAACAATCACATCGAGTGCATCTCCATCATCCCACAGTGTTTGCGGTGCAAAACCATAGTCAAATGGAAATGGCTGTGCCGTATGTGACACACGGTCAAGGGCTATGAGACCTGTTTCTTTATCAATTTCGTATTTATTGAG
>PFPJ01000017.1:7377-8564 GCA_002792995.1 Candidatus Magasanikbacteria bacterium CG_4_10_14_0_2_um_filter_41_10
GACGTCATGCCAAAGGTTCATAATGTCGTTGATTAGGTAATTAGGAAATTTGTTTATTAGTGTTTATTCTAGATGTAATGGTATAGAAAAAACATACTTTTGGCAAGCCCTGGGCTATGAAGAGCGAATGTACCCGTTCTGCCTATTCTGCTTATTGCTTACTCTGCTTACGAGCTAATACAACATATCCCTGTGACTCAACAAATCGCCCAAGTGTTAGCAACTCTAGAAGTGAATACAATTCTGCCGCTGCTGTAGAAAATGGATACGTTTTTTTCTTTAAGAAATACAGCCACTTGTTCAGCGTGCGGAGGATGAAAAACTTTTTTGATGATTGCAATGCCACATACATTTCATCTGGATGAAGAAGAAACTTGAACCAGACCGTACTGAGCATTGTAGAAATATCAAATCCTGCGTCATCAATTTTTTCTTTCAATGCATCTTTGCTATAGAGTGATATATGAAATTCGGCATGCGGATCGGTATTCATTCCCCTTTTCATAAGATACTTTCGAATCCAGGCATGCTTCCCAAGTTTTGATTCTGAAAACATGGCAAGCAAGCCGCCAGAAACAAGCACACGATGCAACTCATGCAGCCACGCATCCACATCTGGTACATGACCAAGCACGTCTGAGGTATAGACGGCATCAAATGTATTGTCAATAAATGGGAGCACTGTTTCATAGTCTACAATCTCCGCATGCACACCGTACTTTTTTACATTCTCTCGTGCGAGATCATTTTGCAATCTCATGACGTCAGCACCAACGACTTCCACATGCCGACCAAACAATTTTTTCAAATCTATAACCGCAGCCCCTGTCCCAGAACCGACGTCAAGAATGCGGTACGGATCACGAAGATCGCCGATATTTTTTTTCTGTATATCTTTTGCAATCGCTCGATACAACACAAACTTTTTTGGATAAAAAATAAGCTTCAACCTATCTTTCCATGAAACAAATTCACCTGTAAACACAGGCGGTGCATCCCAAATTTCCGTACCATCATCTGTTTTCACTCCCCAACTTTTTTCTTCTTGTAGATGTTTGTTTTCCATATAAAAGTATTGTACCATGGTGCATAGAAAGATTGAAAGATTACTTTTTGCTAAAGCAAAAAAAGATTTGAAGATTATACGTCCGTATTTTTTAATCTCTCCTGGGTCTAATTCCCCGCCC
>PFPJ01000077.1 GCA_002792995.1 Candidatus Magasanikbacteria bacterium CG_4_10_14_0_2_um_filter_41_10
ATGTGCACAGTCGTTCTTTCCACAACTTGAATACATTGCTGAGAAACCTTCTCAGTAGAGTATTCCCCTCCACTCCTCACTTCGGTGAGTCCCGCTATGCGTATCGTGCTTCGGCCGTACGTTGGGACCCCACACCCTACAAGAGCGGTGGATGGGTATATGAGCCTGATCGGCATTGCAACATCTAGACGAGAGAGCTGTGAAGTTTTTCACATCTGCCTCGTCTAGGTAAGCAGCTCCAGGTTCTTTATCACAAGGGCCCGCCCACAATAATTAACATTTAGGGGCAGAGGCCCTTTTTTTATTGCCCAGCACACTTGCCCTATCCACCATTTTAGGCTATACTTGCTCTATTCTTGTAATTTTATTGTATGGCAAAGAAAAGTATCTTTAGTAAAGAATTTTTGAAAAAAATTGAGGATATTCTTTTGGTTGAAAAAAAGAGAATTGAAACAGAACTTTCAAAGTTTGCAAACAAAAGTACACATATTAGCGATGATTATGATGCGACGTTTCCTGAATACGGAGATGAGTCTGATGAGAATGCTCGAGAGATCGCTGACTATACAACCAACAAATCGCTTGAAATATCACTCGAAAAAACACTTCGAGATATACACAAGTCGCTTACCCGAATAGCGGAAGGTTCTTACGGTATTTGTAAGTATTGTGACAAACCCATCGATGAAAAACGTCTTCTTGCTCGCCCAACGTCGGGATCCTGCGTGGACTGCAAAAAAACACTGACAGACGAGCTCTAAGCATGTTTGCTTTCGTCTCCATACCTTCTATGAAAGTAACAAAAAACCACTATGTGTCATTTGCACTTGGTGGTTTTTTCTTTTGTCTTGATCAATATTTCAAGTATCTTGCCCACACCTTCCCAAGCATACGTGCATATCTTCTTGACCCCTGGCTTGGATGGGAATATCTAGCAAACCCCGGCATCGCCTTTTCAGTTCCTTTTCCCAATGCCCTTCTTATCATAGGGACACCGCTGATTCTTATAGGCCTACTGGCATATATGGGACAAAAAAAAGATAGAACACTCTCCCACATCTACGGGACTCTGCTTATCTTTTTTGGCGCTATTTCCAATTTGATTGATCGTATCGTTTATGGTATCACCATAGACTATATTCGCATCCTCACCACCGTCATGAACCTCGCAGATATCATGATTATCATAGGGACCTTTCTTCTCCTGTTTGGAGGTTCTTCCACAAAAAAAGAGGAGATATTGACAACATAAGGTTTTTCTCGTATACTGCGGGCACTTATCAAGAGAGGAAATAGTACAGGTTGCTCTCACCTACGTCTATTCAACCTACACATATTATATTATGCCAAACAAAGCTAGTGCCAAAAAAGCACTCCGCCAAGACCAAAAACGTGCAGCAAGCAATTTTGTTGTCAAAAAAGCATACAAAGAAGCTGTCAAAACAGCAAAAACCGTCGTAGCATCAGGAAATACTGCTATGAAAGAAATACAAGAAGCACAGAAAAAACTTGCGAAAGCAGCAAAAAAAGGTGTTATCAAAAAAAATACAGCATCGAGAAAACTTTCACGATTGTCACGACTCGCAAACAAAATGAAAAATACAACAAAGTAACATACAATAAAAAAAGACCCTTCTGGAGAAGGGTCTTTTTTTTATATGGACGAACGAGAAAGAAACATATCAAGCAAAAAAGATTGACTCCCAATACCTCTCTTTGTCTGATAATCAACTGTCAGAAGATCATTATGAATACGTTGCAAATCCTCCAAGGTATATCGCTTGACAAGAGGAAGACTTTTTTTTATGACAAAAGGATGAATACCCAAATCTTTTGCAAGAGCACTACTCTGGAGATCCTCTCCTCTGTCATACAAATCTCGAAGTTGAAGCAAGATACGATACTGGCGAACAATCATAGCAAACACATACCCAGCATCATTCCCGACTCTATATTGTTCTTGTATCATGGTAAATGCCTTTGCTGTCTGCTTTTGTACGATGGCATCAACTAGCGAAAAAATATTATCATCCACTTTTTCTTCTGTAAAAAGGGCAACATCTGCCAGCGTAATCGTGCGACCAAAGGCATAACTCACCAACTGATCGATAAGGCCTGCCAACCGCCACATGTTGTTCCCTTCGACATGTGCGAGAGTCGTCGCAGCATCTCGCGCTATTGTTCCCCCTCGTTCCTGCACTTCTGCCATCACCCACCCGACTACCTTTACACCAGTGAGTTCTTCAAAATGTTGTGTAAATTGTTCTTTTCCCAGACGTTCAAAAAGTGCTTTGGCTTTGTTTGTTTTTGGTTTCTCTATTGCTTCCCAGATAATAAGAATAACATCTTGAGGCAACGTTTTTTCCTCAATGCGAGTCAGCAAATCTTCTTGTACGGTTATTTGCTTGGACATAAGGAGATTCTCCACGACGACCATACGTTTTTCTGCAAGAAATGGAGATGATAATATTTCTTGCATAATAGGTTCCGTAGTATGTTCACAGTCAATACGAGTCAAATTGAGTCCTTGTGGATCTCGCTCAACACGAAATTTCTCCATCATTTTGTGGAGGTATTGTCTGCTTCTATAGGTGTCTTTACCGTAGAGGAAGATAATCATATCTCTAGATTTTACAGTGGCATTGTAGTCTGTTCGGCTCAAGGATGCAACCTTTTTCTTCTCTTCTAGAGAATGACAAGAGAAACAAAATACCGTATACTTGTCTCAATCTGTGGGGAGATATGGATGAAAAAGTATTACAGTAACACACGACGTATGAAACAAACTATGGAAACAGACATTCTCATTCTGGGTGCCGGCATTGGGGGCTACCAAACATTTCGTGTACTTGAAAAATATCTCAAAAAAGAACGACTGCATAGGAAAATTACTATTGTCGATAGAAATAACTACTTCACCTTTGTCCCGATGCTCCACGAAGCAGCCACGGGGTCGATTGAACCTACACACTGTGCTATTCCACTGCGTGCACTTGTCGCGGGCACACCACACACATTTTGTAAGGCATCAGTCGAATATATTGATCCAAAGAAAAAAATCGTCAAAACATCTGTCGGATCAATGTCGTACCAATACTGCGTCATTGCGCTTGGGAGTGTGACCAATTATTTCAAAACACCGGGAGCAAAAGAACATTCCCAACACGTACGAACACTCGATGGAGCTATGAGACTCAAACATGAATTTATTCACACACTTGAAACGTGCGGTGATGAACCTGTCACACTCAATATTGTTGGGGGTGGATATACAGGCGTTGAAGTCGCAGGGCAGTATGCAGACCTCGCAAAAAAAGATCTGAAACAATTGTATCCAAATACATCAATTGGTATTCGTGTTATCCAAGCGGGAGATGGTATCTTGCCACACATGTCTGTGGCTATTCAACAAAAAGTAGAAAAACGATTAGTACGCCAAGGCGTTATTATTCAAAAAAATGCCAAAGTGACACACGTTTCAAAAGGCAGTATTGAAATAAATGATCATGACAACATCAAAAGTGATATCACCATTTGGACAGCGGGATTTGAAACGCTTGGCGCGACATACATGAAAACGGGTGTGAATGATCGAGGAAGAATTGATGTAACAGGTGAATTGCACATGGAAGAGTTCCCCGACACCTATGCACTCGGAGATATAGCAAATATTCAGGATCCGACAACGCATATTTCCTATCCACAACTTGCAGAAGCAGCCTATCACGAAGGAACCTATGTTGCGAAGCATCTTGTCCGTACGCTGAAACATAAAAAAACAACACCATTTCGATTTCATTCCAAAGGACAACTTATGCCAATTGGTGATTGGTATGGAGTTGCACAAATAGGGCCATTTGTATTGTTTGGAAAATTTGCGTGGTGGATTCGGCGCACAGTATACCTTCTCTTTATGCCCGGATTTCTCAGAAAGCTTCGAATTGTTTTTGACTGGACCCTTCATAGCTTTGGCGTGCGAGATGTTATATCGGTAGATACGGCAAATGTAGAAGAACACACACAATAAACTTCTTCTGAAAAAGTTTCTTTTGTGTTATTATGAACTCATATTATTTTTATCGTATATCATCTATGATGAACGCAGCAAAAAAGAAAAACCTCGGGTTCTTTCTCCTCCGACTGTCGGTAGGACTTATCTTTATCGTACAAGGGTGGGGCAAACTCAATGGACTTGATATGGTCACTGGCATGCTTGCTGGAATCGGGTTTCCTGCAGCAGGATTCTTTGCATGGATTCTCGCCCTTACAGAATTCCTCGGTGGTGTTGCCGTGATTCTCGGCCTGTTCCTCCGCCATGCAGCAATGTTACTCGCATTTGTCATGGTCGTGGCGATCTTTACCGTACACATCCCTGGCCCATTTGCCCAGATGATGGCCCCTGTGGCGATTCTTGGAAGCACACTCGCCCTCATGCTCCTCGGTGGTGGGGAGTGGCAGTTGATGAAGGAGAAGAAGTAAGAAAATTGAAATTTAAAATTAAGAAAAAAAAACATCCTTGGTAATACGGATGTTTTTTTATTTCAAGATGTTACTTCAACTCCCCCCACCTTTTTCCACTATGCACATCAACCACAACCGGTACATCTAGTTTCAATACCGCGGCCATTTCTTTTTGTAACAATTCCCCAATTTTTTCTTCTTTTCCTTTTTTTACTTCCAGTACAAGTTCATCATGTACTTGCAGAAGCATCCGTACGTCGTCCTGTTGCGATGTAAGCGCCTTATGGACTGAAATCATAGCAAGTTTCATCATATCCGCAGCAGTCCCCTGCACAGGCATATTGATCGCCATACGCTCGCCACTATTTCGGACTTGATAATTACTTGAAGATAATTCTGGGATATATCGACGACGTCCAAAGAGTGTTTCTACATATCCATCTTTTTTTGCTTGCGCAAGTATCTCTTCGAGATACACTGCTACACCAGCAAATCGTTCAAAATATGTATCGATAAATATTTTTGCTTCTGCTTGGGTTATGCCTGTTCTCGACGCAAGTCCAAATGCGCCCATGCCATACAGCACACCAAAATTCACCGCTTTTGCTTTGCTTCGCATTTCCTTTGTAACGTCTTTTACAGGAACGCCCTGAATCGCAGCAGCTGTGGCAGTATGGACATCTTCTCCCCGTTTAAAAATATCAATGAGGGTCTTGTCCTTTGCAAGATGCGCTACAATACGCAGTTCAATCTGAGAATAATCTGCCGCAACGAGACTATATCCATCGGCTGAGATAAATGCATTGCGTACTTCTTTGCCAAGGTCAGTTCGAATAGGAATGTTCTGCAGATTTGGATCAGACGAGCTAAGTCGCCCAGTGGCAGCAACCGCTTGATTGAAACTCGTATGAATACGTCCTGTTTTTTTATTGAGCAGTGTGGGTAATACATCGATATAGGTGTTGCGGAGTTTTTCTACTTCACGATATTCTTCGATGAGTGGAATGATGTCGTGATACTCACGAAGTTTTTCAAGTTCACTTGCTGCGGTGGAATAGCCAGTCTTCCCTTTTTTGATCATGTCTGTCGGCAATTCAAGTGTTTCAAACAAAATATCCCTGAGTTGTACCGATGACGAAACGTTAAATTCTTTTCCAGCTTCTTTATAAATTTTTGTTTCCAATTTTTTGATTGCGCTATGTGCATCTTTGGAAAGTCTTCCGAGCATGTCAGCATCAATTGCAACACCTGCGAGCTCCATATCAGCAAGCACGGGAATAAGTGGCATCTCTATCGTAGAAAAAACAGTTGCATCTTCTTTTGAAAATGCTGTTTTGTATTTTTCCGCAACGCGAAAAATGGCATCCAGCTCATCTGCTACGACCTGAGGATCTACGCCAAAGAGACTTCCTTGCGAATCACTCGTGGTCATCTCTTCTCCAAGTTCTCGAAGGACGATCTGCTGAACATCGTGAGCACGTGTACTGGAGTTGAGAAGATATGAGGCGATCATTATGTCAAATAAGTTGGCAAGTTTACACGTTGACAACTTTACACGTAATACTTTCACAAGTTGCTTTAGATCATGACCGATGATTGTCACTTCGTCATTTTGAAACACTTCCAACACTTGTTTTTGTTCTTTGACTGAAAGTTTTTTGAAATCTACAAATGCATGGACGCGTGGGCAAACAAAAACAAATCCATCCAGAGTCGCTGTGAGGACATCATCGTGAGACAGGACTGCTTTGCACGCGAATAGTATTTCAGTTTCCATATCTTTCACAAATTCAGGAAGTGTTTTGCTATCAATAACAACGATCTTTTTTCTAGAAGATTTCTTGTTTTCTTGTTTCTTTATTTCTGTTGACTCTTCCTCCATGCCTGGGATTCGTTTCACGAGAGAAAAAAATTCAAACTTTCGGAATACTGCGACGAGCGCATCGCGATCAAACTCATGAGTATGTGCTTCTTTCAATGCAAAAGGGACTTCGGGTACATCTCGTCGAATAGTTGCAAGCTCAAAACTCATCCTCGCACTTTCTTCCCCCTCTTCTAGTTTCTTAAACATTGATGCAGACATCACATCTTGAATATGTGTATTATCAGACTTTTTTATTTCTTTATAAATGGTGTCAATTCCTCCAATCTCAGTAATAAGCGTCGTCGCTGTTTTCTCTCCTATTCCTTTTACCCCAGGAATATTATCTGACGCATCACCACGCAACGCTTTGTAATCAACAATTCGCTGTGGTCCAAATCCAAACTTTTCTAGAACATGTGCTTCATTATACAATTCAAAATCAGACATGCCTTTTTTGAGTAAATAGACTTCTGTCACATCGTCGTCAACAAGCTGAAGCAAATCTTTGTCTCCTGTGACAATAATCGTAGTAAGATTTTTTTCTTTTTTATTTTTCTCAGCAATGGTCCCAATAACATCGTCTGCTTCAAATCCTTCTTTTGTATATATAGGAATCCCAAATGCTTCCACCATTTCGTACACCAAAGGAATCTGGGCATAGAGGTCATCATCTGCCTTTACGCGCGTAGCTTTGTATTCTGTATACAATTCATCCCGAAAGGTACCACCGGCGACATCAAAGCTGACGGCAATGTAGGTAGGATTGAGATCCTGAATCGTCTTGAGAAGCATCAACGCAAAGCCATACACCGCATTCACACTGCTTCCATCCTTTGTACTCATAGGAGGCAGAGCATGATATGCTCTGTGAATCACAGCGTGCCCATCTATAATGACGCATGTTTCATTTTTTTGAGATGTTTTCATAGTACCACCATTGTAACATGCGGGGATAAAAAAACAACGTTACCATCTTGTCAAAAATCATATTTCCTTATACACTTGAAGCATTCTTAACGACCTTTTATGAACAAAACTTTTCTAGGTGCCGGCGTAGCATTGTTTGCAGTGACTCTCATGCTATCAGGCTGCAGTCAAATTGATGTCGAAAATACTACGGAGCTACAAGCACCAGCACAGCGATCATTTGTCTATGAAGACACTGATCAAACCTTTCATGTCAGTGGTACGATTGCACAAGATTGGAAAGAACAAAAACCAGCAAATGCACAATCACCGTTCATATTTACTGCACCAAAAACGGGAGAGGAAGGCTTCAACGACAATATTAATATCGTCCGATTTGAATTTGACCCAGGTGAAAAAGACATGACGCTAGATGACTATGTCGCCAGTGTAAACGTAGGAATGGATACGCAAGATGGTTTCAAACTCATTTCACAGATCAAACGGGATGTTGCTGGATACCCAGCAATTGTCACAACATTCCAAACGACAAAATATTACAATGGGGCTCTTTTACAATTTGCACAAACCGTCTTCAAAACAGAGAATGAAGCCTATTTCATAACATTCTCAGCAACACCAGAAGGGGCAGCAACATATGAAAATGTGTATACCGAATTCCTCGATAGTCTCCTAACAAAATAAATATTATGCAAAAATTTCACATAGGATCTCTCTCAGCCCTCCTTGTCACGGCCACCTTCCTCACAGGCGCAGGGTGTACAGCAGAAACATCAGTTGGCACAGTAGTAGAACTTACCCCACCAACAGAATTTTCATCTACGGGCAATACCGAAGAAGGAGTTCCTTATTCTTTCCAGGGTACTGTTCCACAAGATTGGACAGAACACGAAGACAAGGATCCTAGAGTTCTCGGTCAGATCTATTCCCCAACAACAGCAGAAGACCCATTTCAAGAAAATATTAATGTCGCCAGATTTGATTTTGCCCCAGGCGAAAAAGAAATGACTTTCGATGAATTTTCAGCCGTAGCATTGCAAGGTATAGAAACATACAAAGGATACAAACTCGTATCACAAACAAAACGAGAAGTGAGCGGATATCAAGCAATCACGATAGCATTCCAAACAA
>PFPJ01000007.1 GCA_002792995.1 Candidatus Magasanikbacteria bacterium CG_4_10_14_0_2_um_filter_41_10
AGACGGACATCTTGCTTCGTTTGAATCTGCAGATACGTTTTGTAATCGTGTAGAAGAAGTGAAGAATGACACCATTGATCAATTTATGACCAAAGATGTTCAGACGATCAAACAGCATGGCAGCCTTATGAAGGCGGTGACCATGTTATCAAAATTTCATATTCGTCAGCTTCCTGTTGTCGACGACACTGGAAAACTTGTTGGCTATCTTAATAGAACAGATATCAAGAGAGCCGTAGGGAAAGTGCTTGGGATTGGTTCATATCTTCAGTAACATATGCAGACATTGACAATAATAGCCCTTGCCATTTTTTTGCTTTCATACGTCGTCATCATCTCAGAAAAAATCCATCGAACTGTAGTGGCTCTTTCTGGTGCTGCGCTCATGGTACTTCTCGGTATTTTGACACAGGATCAGGCACTTGAAGGTATAGATTTCAATACGCTTGGACTGTTGATTGGGATGATGGTGATTGTGGGTATTGCAAAAGAAAGCGGAATGTTTCAATACGTAGCAATCCGTGCTGCAAAAGTTGCAAAAGGAAAACCAATCGCAATTTTTTTGTTGCTTGGTCTGATCACTGGCGTTTTTTCTGCGTTTCTCGACAATGTCACGACGGTGTTTTTGATGGTGCCAGTTACCTTTGTTATCACAAATAATCTGCGCATTGATCCAAAAGCATATTTGATTGGCATTATTTTGTTTTCAAATATTGGCGGTGCTGCAACGCTGATTGGAGACCCTCCAAATATTCTTATTGGGAGTGCGTCAGGGTTGACATTCAATGATTTTCTTTTCAATCTTGGGCCTGTGGCGTTGTTGAGTTTTTTGACAGTCATGGGTATTTTGCTTATCAAATATAGACACGCATTTGTAACAACAGATGAGCATAGAGCAAATATCATGAAGTTCAATCCACGAGAAGCACTGACGGATATACCACTTTTGATAAAATCACTGATCGTTTTTGCACTTGTATTTGTAGGATTTTTGACACATGCTGTGACGCATATCGAGGTAGCGACGCTGGCACTGGCTGGAGCTGCATTGCTTCTTTTGCTCACACTCAATGATCCAGAAGATCATTTGCGCGAAGTAGAATGGGGAACTATTTTCTTTTTTGCTGGGCTTTTTGTCTTGGTGACGGGTATCGAGCGCGTTGGTATTATAGAGGCGGCTGCCAATTGGATGCTGTCAGTGACAGCAGGGAATCTTACGATTACCACATTTGCGATACTTTGGGGTTCTGCGATTGCGTCTGCTATCGTAGACAATATTCCATTTGTGGCGACGATGATCCCTCTGGTCAAAGAAATTTCAATGGCAGGACATATTGTAGATCCTGCACCACTCTGGTGGGCACTTGCTATCGGAGCTGATTTTGGTGGGAATGCAACCATCATTGGCGCTTCTGCCAACGTAGTTGTCAAAGGGATGGCAGAAAAAGCAGGACATCATATTGGGTTTTTTGAATATATGAAGGTTGCTGTTCCTGTGACGCTTCTCGTCCTTCTCGTAAGTAGTGCATACATCTTCCTTCGATACCTCGTCTAGATTTGATATACTCTCTTCATGCGAGATTATCAAAAAGAGACAATTGACACATATACAAAACAAGCAACTGCGTTTCAAAAAACGCGGGCTGCTTTTTTTGAAAAAGACAAAATAGAAAAATTCCTTTCTCTTCTCCCTGGAAAGCGTGTTTTGGATATTGGCTGTGGACCGGGTCGCGACGCCGCAGAATTTGTGAAGCGTGGTTACGACGTGACAGGGATTGATATCACTGAAAATTTTATTACACTGGCAAAAGAAACCGTCCCTGAAGGAACGTTTTTTACCATGGACATGCTAGACCTTACTTTTGATGACAATACCTTTGAGGGTGTCTGGGCAAGTGCTGTACTGTTACATTTGAAAAGAGAAGATATTCCTGAAGCACTGAAACAAATATATCGCGTGCTTGTACCCGGTGGTATATGTAGATTTTCTGTAAAGAAAGGAACAATAGAAGGTATGGAAGCCGATGTTCGGCTTGGCAATGCCAAAAGATTTTTTACCTATTTTGAAGAAGATGAAATGAAAACATTTGCCCTAGATTCGGGTTTTATAATAGAAGAAATAAAGACAGAAGCAGATGGCATGGGAAGAAATATTGAATGGATAGATGCATTTGTAAAGAAACCAGCAGATGAAACAGATTCAAACAAATGACAACAGAATATGATTGACGTGGCGCAGTACAACAAACTTACGTATGTTGTTATTGGCGCGGCGATGGAAGTGCATAAACAGTTGGGGTGTGGATTTTTAGAGCAGGTATATCAACAAGCGATGATTGAGGAGTTACGGATACGTGGTCTTTCATTTTTGTCACAGAAGCCCGTAGATGTTTTTTATAAAGAAAAAAAGATAGCTGTATATGTCCCTGATTTTATTGCAGGATATAGGCTCCGCATTATCGTTGAGTTGAAAGCATTGGAAACAATAGATTATAATCAAATTCAGATGCAAATAATTAATTATTTGGTTGCGACTACATATGATGTAGGATTGTTATTGAATTTTGGAAAGAGGTCTCTTGAATATAAAAGATATGTGAGACCAGAAAAATTACAATCATCTGTTTAAATTAGTTTGGATCCCTATAATCCGCTGTATATGATCACTCAAATTCTCGATCTGCACACCCATTCAAAATATTCTCGTGCCTGTTCAAAACATTTGGAATTGCCAGAGATAGCTCGCACATGTGAGACGCGTGGTATTAATATTGTTTCTGCAAGTGATATCACGCATCCACGGTGGTTTTCGCATATGAAAGAATGGTTGATTGAAACCAAGCCTGGATCGGGAATATATAAGATACAAGAAACAAGATATTCCCATTTCAATGGGCATATACCAAAAACGAAATTTATTTTGGGAACTGAAATTGCGTGTATAAAAAAACATAAAGACAAAACACGTCGGATTCATGTCCTTGTCTTTTGTCCGTCGCTTGAAGTGGTGGAGAAATTGAACACGTCGCTCGCAAACGATGGATTCAATCTTACAGCCGATGGTCGTCCGATTCTTGGCATGACGGTAAAGACACTTTTGGGATATATCAAACAAATCGACGAACGTTGTCATCTCATCCCCGCACATGCCTGGACACCTTGGTTTGGAATTTTTGGGAGCAAAGGGGGGTATGATTCTCTCGAAGAAGCGTTTGACGAATTGGCACCAGAAATTTTTGCTATCGAAACAGGACTTTCGAGTGATCCATTGATGAATTGGCATTTGAGTGCGCTCGACAATATTACGTTGATTTCAAATTCAGATGCACATAGCCCCGCAAAGCTCGGACGTGAGGCCAATATCATGCAATTTGCTTCAGATGATGCTATTACCTACGATGACATTTTCGATATATTGAAAACGCAAGACAAGTCACGCTTTTTGCGTACTATAGAATTTTATCCAGAAGAAGGAAAATATCATATGGACGGACATCGCGATTGTGGTATATCCTTTCACCCTGATGAAACATCAACGCATAAAGGCATCTGCCCAAAGTGTAAGAAGCCACTTGTCATAGGCGTGATGAATCGTGTCATCGAGCTGAGTGACAGAACAGAGGAAGAAGCAAAAGAACATGGCAAATTGCGTATCCCGTACACCAGCCTTGTCCCACTCGTAGAAATCATTGCCAACACGGTACAAAAAGGATGGGCGACCAAAACAGTACAGGCTATTTACAACACCATGATTGCAGCGCTAGGGAATGAGTTTCATATATTGATGAATGTACCACTGGAAGATATAGAGAAAGTAACAACAAAACACATAGCGACTGCAATCGACAGAGTGCGAAAAGGAAATATTGTTATCAAGCCTGGCTATGATGGAGAATTTGGTGTAGTGAAAGTATTTGCTGATGACGAAGATCGTGGAGATGTAAAACAGAAAGCGTTAGTAGGTCTATAAAAATTATATGAAAAAACAACGTCTAATGCGTTGTTTTTTTTTGCAAAAGAAAAAAGAGTGAGGGAGACAATGGCAAAAGGCGCATCGTCTCCCGAAAAGTCCGACCGAGGGTGTCAGGCGGACCTGGTATAAATGCCCGGGAAGCATACGTGAGTGACATGACATACTAGTGCGAGCTGAGTACGCTGCCCCCCGGGAGACCTACAGCAGATGCGACTACTACCACCACGCACGTTGTGGCTCTACATCTGCCTTGTACATCGATAGTCCACTGTCCACTGCGAGAGCAGACCACTAGATGTACCCTAAGCAATTTTTTGGAAAAAGTCAATAAAGATGTATTTAAGTTTTCTTTTCAAAAAATAAAAAGACGTCACATGTGTGACGTCTTTTTTTATTCAGATATATTTATTCTTTTGTTTCCTCGACTGGTTCTTCAACCATTTCCTTTTCCTGTTTGAGAACAGGATTTTCTACTTTTGTTATTTTTGTTGCACCTTTTTCACCACGGACCTCTTTGAGTTTCTTTTTGTGTTCTCTGAGGTAGTAGGGTCGTGCTTGTGTTACTTTCATCTGACGAACCAATTCGATCTTGTCGACAACAGGAGAATGGATAGGAAATATTTTTTCTACGCCTATTCCATCTGAAACTTTTCGAACAGTGACTGTTGCGCCTGCTTCCTTGCCATGCTTGACCGCCAAGATTGTTCCTTCAAAAAGTTGGATACGTTCTTTTTCCTCTCCTTTTGCATTGGTATCTTTAATTTTTTGGTGCACTTTGACAATCATGCCTGGTTTGAGTGCCATTCTGATATCTTCTGACATATATATAGAAATTACTGAGAGGTTGGAGGATTGTTCGCCCTTATTCCCATATGGGGACAAGAGACACCCAACGTCATATCGTGCGCGTATTCTATAGGAAGAGAATGATGTTGTCAAGGGCTATACACATGGAGCATTGACCAAAAGAGAATTTTCCTGTAGTCTATTGCAATCACACGCACCCGGCCTAGCCGGGAAGTTCTGGAGGACGCATGAAGGTTTTCTTGGCTATTGGGACGCTGATAGCGTTCCTGGTGCTCTACCCGCGCGACTGGCATCCGCCGGTTGTTGCGGACGACGCCACGGCGACAGAGACGCCGGTCCACGGGCCGTCCATGGTCGTCGTCGAGGAGGAGGAGTTTGACCTCTCTCCACTCTACATCCTGAAGGGGAAGGACGGGCAGGTCATCACCTGCCAAGGACAGGGAGGCGAAGAACTTGACACCGTCGCGGGTGCCCCCTGCGACGACGGGAGCGAGTTCCATCTCTTCCCCCCTCAGAAGGTGGTGGTCGTCGCGCACAAGTAGCGCGGGACACTACACGCACACGCGCGGACGGACTGAGCCCAGAGCACTCAGTCCGTCCGTCGCTTCGCTTTTTTCTGGACAAGATATTGCCCTGAAAAACGCAAATCCGAGCCCAAAAGCTCGGATTTTTAGTAGCTATAGGTACTCTTGCAAAATTTCTTCTGGTATGGTATGCTCTCTCGGCTTAATTATCCCTGTATAACAGGGTCCTCGTGCGGGTTTCGTCACCTGCGGGGTAGTATTATTTATAATATGTCAGACGAAGAAAAGAAAGGTACCTTTGGTGACCTTTTGAAGAAATTTTTTACCAAGTTGCCTGCTGCAGGTGAATTGGTAAAAGGAACCGTTATTTCTGTAGATAATGGTGCTGTTCGCATCGATGTCAATGGCATCACCACTGGTGTGATCCGTGGACATGAATTGTTTTCAGAATCAGAAGAATTTTCAAATACAAAGATTGGTGACGAAGTAGAAGCTACCGTCATTGAACAAGAAAATGAAAATGGAGAAATGGAACTTTCTTTCAGAGCTGCTGGACATGAAATTGTCTGGAAACGTATGGAAGAGCTTGTGCAAAGTGGACTTACTATTGAAGGAAAGATTGTCAATGCAAACAAAGGTGGACTCATGGTACAGGTAGATGCACTTATTGGTTTTATGCCAGTGTCACAGCTCTCACCTGAAAATTATCCACGTGTTCCTGGCGGAGACAAAAATCGTATTCTGGAACATCTCAAGCAACATATTGGCAAGGCAATGCAAGTAAAAGTACTCGATGCCAATAAAAAGAATGAAAAACTGATTGTTTCTGAAAAAGCAGTCTGGGAAGATTCTCAAAAAGCAGTGCTCGATGCGTACAAGATTGGCGACATCATCGAGGGCGAAGTTGGCGCACTGACGTCATTTGGAGCATTTATCAAATTTGGTGAAGGTCTTGAAGGACTTGTCCATATTTCAGAAATTGCATGGCAACGTATTGATCATCCAAAAGATGTTCTCAAGATTGGTGACCGTGTGAAAGCACAAATCATCGATCTCAACAAATCAAAAATTTATCTCTCTATCAAGCGTCTCGTGGACGATCCATGGAAGAGTGTGAAAGATAGCTACAAGATCGGTCAAATCGTCGAAGGTGAAATCCACAAAGTAGAACCGTTTGGTCTTATGATCAGACTCGACAACGATATTCATGGACTTGCACACATTTCAGAATTGTCCAATGCTCAGATGAGCGAAGACAAAATGGGCGAAGAATTCAAGGTTGGGGATGTGAAAAAATTTGAAATCGTCAACATTGAACCAGCTGAACATCGTCTTGGACTTCGACTCGAAGGAGTAAAGCCAAAGGTAGAAGCAAAAAAAGAAGAGAAGAAAGTTGAAGAAAAATCTGAGGCTGTAGCGGAAGAGAAAGAAGAAGAAAAGGTTGAAGAACAAGCTGCAGAATAAGACAAGTACAAAAAAACGGCTTTCATGTGAGAGCCGTTTTTTTATATTGGAAGCGATACACTGGGGTGGCCAACGGGAATTGAACCCGTATTGTCGGTACCACAAACCGAAGTAATAACCATTATACCATGGCCACCCCGCTATATCGCTTCTGTAAGGAACGAAGATGAGTATACTGTATAGATACTCAAATGTCAAGAACATGCATGTCTATGTATATACGAATTGCCGTATTAAAAACACCCCAATAGGGGTGTTTTTAATACTTGCTAAGGTCGTTGGTTATTTGTCACCGATGCGCTCAAATGCACGAAGAATCTCAAGTGGTACTGCAAAGATGACGGTGTTTGATTGATCTGATGAAAGATCATTCAGACTGTTTAGCGTGCGAAGGTGGAGTGCCCCTGGCTGTCGTCCGAGCATTTCTGCTGCATCAGCGAGATTCTGCGCTGCAGATTTTTCACCTTCTGATTTGATAATGACCGCACGTCGTTCTCGTTCTGCTTCTGCTTGCTTTGCAATCGTGCGTTGCATGTCATCTGGAAGCACGACATCTTTCAATTCGACGCTTTCTACAATGATCCCCCATGGATCCGATGCTTTGTCTACAATCGTTTTAATTTTTTCTGCGGCTGCTTCACGATTGGCGAGCAGTTCATCGAGTTCCATTTCACCAACAACATTTCTCATCGTTGTCTGTGCAAGTTGACTCACTGCAAACCAAAAGTTTTCTACTTCGAGGATTGCTTTGCCAGCGTCTCCAACTTTGTAATAAATGACGGCATTTATTTTTGCAGAGATGTTATCTCGTGTAATAGCTTCCTGGTAGGGGACATCCACTGCTTTGGTACGCATGTCTACTTTTGTCATGCTTTGAAAAACTGGCACGACGAGACGCCACCCTGGACTCACGACGCGGACAAATTTTCCAAGTTGAAATTTGACTCCACGTTGGTATTCGTTCACCTGACGGATGGAGATCAGGAGAATGACGAGGACGAGGCCGAAGAAATAGCCCATATGGTTTTTCTCAATAAAAAATAAACTACACATATATAGTGCAGTATACAGCGAAATTTTGCAAGGGGAAGCTATGCTATGACTACTTTTTTGTAGAGTTCTTCATCAACATCTCCTTTTGCTTGAATTTGAGCGATAAGCTTTTGGGCTTCAGGGTGTGTTGTATTGATGAGGATTATGCTTTGGACTACAGGGATGACAATATGCCAGCCTGGTTGCCCTAGACGCGTGTAATTCCCCAATGTGTAGATAATGGCCTGATGGTGTTGTGTTACTCGTCTGATAGAGACACCTATGACAACGAGTATAGAAAGAAGAATATATATCATACTGTGAGCCCACTAGGAATCGAACCTAGAACGAGAGCTTAGAAGGCTCCTGTTATATCCATTTAACTATGGGCTCGTGAGGCAAATACTTCGACATCATAGCGAAAAAATGAGCAAATGTCAATCTTCCTTCCTTCCTTTGCCGTGAAATTTTTTGTGTATA
>PFPJ01000050.1 GCA_002792995.1 Candidatus Magasanikbacteria bacterium CG_4_10_14_0_2_um_filter_41_10
GCTTTTGTGTATATACTTACTCATGGATCTATTGTATCACGCCCCAGAGGGGCGGGGAATTAGACCCAGGAGA
The DNA here is from genome assembly GCA_002792995.1 of Candidatus Magasanikbacteria bacterium CG_4_10_14_0_2_um_filter_41_10. GTDB lineage: Bacteria > Patescibacteriota > Patescibacteriia > Magasanikbacterales > UBA922 > UBA12086. The sequence continues at coordinate 74 of PFPJ01000050.1, forward strand.
GATTAAAGCTCACTAATTATACCCTATGTCGCATTTGTTTTGAGAATACTACGGCCTATAAAAAATACAGTGTTGTCGACTGTATTTTTTATATTTATTGATTTCCCTCACACACCTGCCATCCATCTGGCACAGCACACGGCGTGGGGTACGCCTGACACTGTCCTTCAACAGATTGCTTTGCATAGGTGATTACCTGTGCGCAGAGTCGCCCTTCCTTCACATCCCACTCATTCAATGGACGATCATCGGTAATACCCGGACTTGTACTACTGACAAAATCTAGCTTCTTGAATAGATTTTCAAACATATCGCTCGTCCCACTGACTTGCAAGGCCTGGCCATTGTAGAAGAGGTCTGCTACCATGATTTCTTTTCCATTGATCATGACTGTACGAACGGTTCCAGAGACACCATCTACTGAAATAGGCTTTGCCGTACTATCTTCTGGTGGCGATACAAGCTGCTCTGCTACAGTCATGTAGGAACCGGTCGTAGGGTCTTCTACCGTGACTCCCCCACGCCATTGCTTGAGATGCCATCTGATAGGATACGACATGTGCAAATCCACAAAATCATCGATCATTACCTCTGTCATTTCTCCTGCGACTTCATCTTCTTTTTGTTGTGTTGCCTTTTCTTCTGCCCGCATACGTATCTCTGCAGGAGAGACTTCTGGAACACTCACAGAAGGGCTCTGTGGCACGATACCACCGCATCCAGCACCTAGACTGATAAGTCCAGCCCCAATAATGCCCAAACTTGCGACAAGACTGACAAACGTTTTATGTGTTTTCTTTCCCGTATTTCCTACAGTTTTTTCTACCGCTGCAATGCGTCGTCTCGTATCCACCACCGTATCAGGATTGAGAGAAATACTATCTATGCCAGCACGGACAAGAAATTCTGCAAACTCTGGATAATCACTTGGGGCTTGTCCACAAATACCCACTTTCTTTTTGTATTTATGCGCGACAGCAATCACATCTTTGATGAGTTTTTTGACGGCTGGATTGTTTTCATCATAGACATGGCTCACAAGACTCGAATCTCTATCTACACCGAGTGTTAGCTGTGTCAAATCATTACTACCGATACTAAATCCATCAAATATCTTTGCAAATTCTTCTGCCAGAATGACATTGCTTGGAATCTCGCACATGACATATACTTGCAAGCCATTTTCACCACGCTTGAGCCCAAATGATTCCATGGTTTTCAGAACTTTTTCGCCTTCTTCTGGTGTACGACAAAATGGTACCATGACAATAATATTATCAAGCCCCCACTCTTCTCTGACACGCTTGATAGCTTTGCATTCGAGGCCAAACGCTTCTTTGTATTCATCAGAATAATATCGGCTCGCTCCACGCCACCCAATCATTGGATTTTGCTCTTCTGGTTCAAATTCTTTGCCACCAATAAGCGTTCGATATTCGTTTGTTTTGAAATCAGAAAGTCGCAAGATAACTGGCTTTGGGTACATCGATGCACCAAGTCTGCCGATGCCTTCTGCAAGACGAGACACACAGTATTCTGATTTATCTTTATAGCCGAGCGTCATTTCTCGAATTTTCTTTTTGGCAACTTTGTCTTTCAATGTATTGTATTGCAAGAGTGCTTGCGGATGAATACGGATAAAATTGGAAAAAATAAATTCCTGTCGTGCGAGACCAATACCATCGTTTGGCAAAAATGACAATGCAAATGCATGGTCAGGATCTCCCACATTCATCATAATACCCGTCTTTGTGTCTGGGATATTATCGAGCTCAGTACGCTTTACTTCAAAAGGAAGAATGCCTTTATACACAACACCTTCATCGCCTTTTGCACAGCTGACCGTGACTTCTGATCCATTTTTGAGCAATTTTCGAGCTCCTTTTGCGCCTACGATACAGGGCACGCCGAGTTCACGCGAAACAATAGCAGCATGGCTTGTTTTGCCACCCTGCTCGGTGACAATCGCAGATGCTATACGCATGATAGGTTCCCAGTCTGGATCAGTAATACGAGTAACCAAAATTTCGCCTTTTTTGAAGCTTTTCATTTCTTCACGCTTTTCTATCACACGGACTTTCCCGGCACCGATTTTTTGTCCTACCGCTGTGCCGGTGAGCAAAATTTTTCCTTCTTGCTTGAGTTCATAATTTTCAATAACAGCATGACTACTCCGTGCCTTTACTGTTTCGGGACGAGCTTGCACAATATAGAGCTTGCCCGTTTCTCCATCTTTTGCCCACTCAATATCTTGTGGCTTTTTGTAATGTGCTTCAATTTGTGCTCCCCATGTTGCGAGCTGTACAACTTCGTCATCAGTAATAGCAAATTTGTTTCGATCTGTTTGAGAGACTCTGGCCTGCTTTACGCCAGATCCTTTTCCATAAATAAGTTTGACCTGTTTGCTTCCAAGCGTCCTACTGATAACCGCTTTTTTCCCTCGTTTCAAGCCATCTTTGAACACATAAAACTGATCTGGTACCACTTTCCCCTGAACAACGTATTCTCCGAGACCATAGGCGGACGTAACCAATGACACACCCTGAAATCCAGACTCTGTGTCCATAGTAAACATCACACCACTCGCGCCCGTATCAGAACGAACCATTTCCTGGACCGTCACAGACAAGGCAATACTCAAATGATCAAATCCATGACCTTCTCGATACGACATGGCTCTGTCTGTAAACAGCGATGCAATACATTTTTTGACAGCCTCGAGGACTTCTTTTTCACCGCATACATTCAAATAGGTTTCTTGTTGTCCAGCAAAACTTGCATCTGGCAAATCTTCTGCCGTAGCACTCGAACGTACTGCGACAGAAAGTTTTTTGTGTCCTGTTTTTTTTGCAAGTTCTTTGTATGCTAGACTCACTTCTGCGCTTATTTCCTTTGGCATCGGTGCACCGAGGAGTAATGATCGGACGGCTTTTCCTGTTTTTTTTAAATTTTTAATATCATTGACATCGAGATCTTTCAGTGTTGTTTTCAATTTCTTTTTGAGATCTTTATGTGCAAGAAATTCCCAATATGCTTTTGAGGTAACGGCAAAGCCATTTGGGACGGTGACACCTTTTTTGGTGAGCTTTGAATACATCTCTCCGAGAGACGCATTTTTTCCTCCCACAAGAGGAATATCTGTAATACTAATTTCATTAAACCACAAAATACGCCGTTCTTCTCGTGGGACGTTTTTTGGTGGAGTTGACTGTTTTTTTCCTTTCATATGAATAGTATACCATAGTCAGGATGATCCTTCAAAAAGTACTAGGAAACATCTTCTTTCCCAAATTGGGCTATATCACGAAGGGTATCCCCAGCATCTTCACTTATCTCACCATCCTTTACCAACGTTCTCGTTGGATCAGGGTGTGATGAATTATGAGATATTGCCTGATCATTCTGTTCTAGAGCAGATACCTTGTCTAAGGATCCTCCTACGGGGTGAAGCACTTCATCGCGCGCAATAATACCTCCAGTGTCATTTGTTTTCTTTATGGAAAAATCAAGAGAAGGGCTCTTTTTCTTTTGATATCCAACTTTTTCGTATGTCACATAGTACGTACTCGAACCAACCAATGCACCGTATCTTCCTTTTCTATCCGTGACAGCTGTTTCAATCAATTTATTATATTTTTCATCAAAAATACGAACGGCAACTCGTCCGATTCGATGACGATTCAACGCATCACGAACCACCCCAACTTTTGTTGTCTTTTTGTGTTTACGAAAGAAAGAAAATATAATCAGAAAAAAGATATGTAGCCCAAGTAATGCACCAATATATGGCACTGGAGACACAAAGAATGAAACCAGACTGACGCCAAACCCAACCATGCTCACACTATACTGCACGGCATTTTTCGTATATTCCCGAACAATAGTTTTGGTCGAGACATCGTCTTGATTTGGATCAAGTGGAATATTAAAATTTAACTCTACATTTGTATCAGTAACCGTTATTTTTTGTCCGGGATGATACAGATGATCAAAGGACACATCGTGATCTCGTCCACGCAACAACTCACTATCCCGTTTGTATCCATCATGATCAATTTCAATATGGTACACACCTGGCACTAATATAATAAAGTATCGCCCTTTTGCATCAGTGACTTGCGATGTAATAATTCTTCCTGTTTTTTCATCGAATACACGAAGAATCGCCAGATCTATAGGTTGTTTCGTATACGCATTGTAAATGACACCCCATTGTTTTTGTTTTCGTCGACGTAACAACAATATTGGTTGGGTAAAAAGATACCTTAAAAAGATGAATATCTGTGGAAGATTAAATCCAACAGCGACGTTTGTCGCACCAACAACAACCGTCGTAGGGGCAACAACCTGTTCATTTGCTTTTTCCACCTGTGGATTATCTGCCACCTCTTGAACCGTTTTGACTGCTTGCCGAGTCGCCTTTTTGACGGGTTCTGGGATGACATGTGCGATTGCATTTACAGGAGCACTGATCAATTTTTGTACGAACGCAACCGTCGTACTGACTGACGTTTGTATCGATTGTTGTGTTTTTTCTGCAAAGGCGAGTGTTGTCTGAGCGATACCTGTACCTATGCTCTGTACCGCACCACTTGAACTACCACTGCCACCAGAACCAGTATCAGATCCTCCTGTTGCACTTCCATTACTCGTGTTTGCTCCAGCATTATTTGGAGCACTTGTATTGGCATCAGTCTCCCCTGCACCACCAGTCGTATTATTGGTATCTGTTGTCGCTGTTTGATCGGTAGTATCGGTTTGTGGAGGTGGTGGTTGATCTACGGGCAGTTCTGGTTGTGGAGGAAGAGGTGGTGTATATACACAAGACCCATTGTCTGTGTTTGCCGATGCATTGAAATTGTATGCAGTATTATCAGTACATCCATTCACAACAGCAATACACGAACCATCATCGACCGTTGCCTGCAAATCATAGTTGAATGCACTTGAAAGAGTACATCCATAAATATCAGGCACAACAAATGCTACTTGCAATGGTGAGATTGATACATTTCCTGCGGCATCTGTCGTTGTCAATGAGGCAGTATAATCTCCTGGCACAGGTGTAACGGGTAATGTGATTTGCCAATTTCCTAATGCATCAGTGGTCGTGGTGTATTCACCGACAAAACCAGCAACACGCATCCATGTAAATGGATCTGGTTGTCTATAACGAGCAAGACCAGCTATCATCAAATCATTTTTCGAAGGCAAAACTGTCTGTTTTTCAAATACACCAATCGAGGCAGTACCTCCAGTCGACAATTGCAAACGAATAACTGAACCAGGCTCTGCAGTACCAGCAAACGTAGGTTTCCCCACCAATTTTCCGTTTTTTACTCCAGTGTCTGTCTTTCCAACAACAGGTTTTGGAGGAGGTGTCATATCAAGAAAAATCGTACTACTCACGGTAACGGTTGAAGCCACACCATTGACTGTTTTTTGAAATTTTCCATAGATTGTCTTTTTCCCATCACCGGCAGAAAGAAGATACGAGGTATTGGCAACGATTGGTTGAAAGGAAAGACCGCTAAAATTTGTACTACTCGATAATATATACTGTTCAAAAAGTGCATTATTCAATGTCACTACCACTGTCCGACTTTTGGCATATCCTTTTCCTCCGTTTATTGACATCACAAAATTTGGCACTCCAGGTGCTGTTGTGGTAGCTGTTTCAGGAGTCGTGGTAGGAGGTGGGAGTGGGGGTGGAGGCGATAGAGTAGTTCCCGTAGAATTATTTCCTCCACCACTAGATCCAGCGGTTGTTCCAGATCCAGTACTAGTAGTCGTCTCTATACCGTCACCATTCCGAGCAATCACAGCAAAATCATTTGTGGTCCCAGCTCCAAATCCACTAAAAGAACGTGATGTACTGGTTGCCCAAGAAGACGTATGTCCTGTTGTCGTGTCGAGGACATAGTACTCGGTTGTGTCGGGATTACTATTTGTTCCCCATGATACTACCAAAATACCAGTTCCATTTGCTGTGACGGTCACGGTTCCAGGAACATCCGCAAGGGTATATACCGAATAAACAGAATCATACGTAGAATGAGACCCACTGATTTGGGCAGTGAGTCGAAATTCATACATGGTATTTGGCGTAAGCCCTGTGACCGTTCCCGTTGTGGTATTAGCTGGGACACTTGTTCCATATGCAGGGAAAAAGCCAATCGAATGCTGAATATAAAAATTATCTTCATCTCCACTATTATCGGTCCAACCAAATGCAACGCTACTCGTAGACACAAATGTTGTCGCAAAATTTGTTGGTGCGGTTGGTGGTGGATACATTGTTATGATGAATTCTTCATTTTGCTGATCAAGCACTGTGTCAACAATATGTGTTTCTCCATATGTGCTCGTCACGTTGGCAACGACAACATATGGGTTATAGCCACCATTAGTTGTCACCACTGAGGATGATGTCATCAGATAGGCATCAAGCGCACTTGTATATGGCGTATATCCAGTAATATCACTTGTTACGGAAGGTGCTGCATACAAACCAGATGTCATGCTTCTAATATCATACGGCGTATATTCCACAACTACCCCACCCAATGGTGCTGCGACGCTATTTTGGACATACGCTCGAGATTTAAACTTGACGTATACATTTCCCACATCACTAATACTACTCGATGTATTCAGAAAAGATACATTACTCAAAGTGTTATCAAGTGTTGAACTACTAAAAATATCATAGATGACAGAACTAGTTACGGTACTGTCGACAAGCATATTCGCTTCACTATTGCCTGAAAAAGAAATACCGTAATAATTTCCTGTCGAGGTGACATTTGAAATGGTGGTGTAGGTAGAATTATTTAAACGAACTCCAGCCATGCCATAGGTAGACTTAGCTATGCTAGGTGGATCAGTGTATCCAGATGTAATCGTTAGTCCTGCATTCGATATGGTCGTACTCGCATAGGTATATGACCCACCAGATACAGCAAATGCCGAGTCTATCCAGACATCTGGTGTGGGACAATTTGCTAATGATTCGAAGGACACTTGATTGGTGGCCACACTGCTAGGGACGAGCATCGTGACATAAATTGGGATACCTGGAACAAGAACTTTTCCTCCTTGTGCATAATTTATTAACGCCAAATGATAATCATCAGTACCCATACCAAGAAATGACGTAATATCATTGCCTGAACTAGGTGATAATACTGTTTGTGGATCTGTACAATCAGTATCAATAAAAAGCGTATATCCATCGGCAGGATATCCTATATCTACTGTTTCATTATATGTATTCCCATTATAATCAAAAACCAAACCATCTAACGTATAAAAACTGGCAGTTGTACTTGCCTGTTGCAACAACATATTCTGTACAGTTGCTCCAGAAAGATTTGTAAACTGTACGGTACTTGCTTGTGTGTTTGGTTGTATTATTGTTGAGGATCCTGCGCCTGATATCGTAATGTCACCAGTAAACCGACTGGACATAGCAAGAGTAATTTGTGAGTATGTCCCAGCAGCCAAATTCCACGTATCTCCGTCAGCAGCGACATTTGCTATAATACTTGTTGACGTTGCATCACAGGTAGCATAATCAATGGTTCCAGTATCATCGATAGTAAAGCTTGTGCCACGTGCCGCACTATAGGATCCTATATCTTCATTTCCATTGACATCAAGATACAAACTATAGGGTGCGAGCTCAGTATCATTTGTTAGACTTGCATCGTCTACTTTAAAATACGGATTATCTGCCCTCGCATGTGTTCCTACAGAAGGGAAAAATGTATCATCTATGTTATCATCATATACTCTACTACTAATAGTATAATACCCATTATAATCATTATTTAAACTATAGGTTGAAGACGCATTATCCTTGTATATCTTTAATCCATATCCTAATGAACTATTTGTTGAA
>PFPJ01000084.1 GCA_002792995.1 Candidatus Magasanikbacteria bacterium CG_4_10_14_0_2_um_filter_41_10
ATGTAAATAAAACAAAAAAGTCCACATCTGTGGGCTTTTTTGTTTTTTCATGATATACTATGATATAATATTATATCTAATAACATAGTATATGTCTGACAACATGCTTCGTCATGTCATATCTTTTTTGGGAATGCTTGCGTTTGTGATTACCTACTGGGCAGGATATATCACAGGAACACAAGGGTGGTGGTTTGTTGGCATTCTTTCTTTTTTGACATACGCAGTTATCTATAATCTCGTAGAAGCTTAATCGTACATCTTCTATATGGATGTTTTTGGTTTATTTACGATAAATTTTGTAGGAATTATATCTTTTTTTCAATTGACTAGCCCTACGGCATTGGTTCTTATTGGATTTGCAATTGTTGGATGGATTCCACTTGTATATTTACTTCTCTATGCAGGTCTTTCTTTTTATAAAGATTATCGAGAAGATAAATTTACTGCCAAATGGGAGTGGATTGTGTTGGCTATTGATATCCCTCAACTCAACATACAGACACCGATGGCCGTTGAGCAACTTTTTTCTCATCTTGCTGGAGCCTACGATCCACCTGGTATCAGAGATGTATTTTATCGTGGACATAAACAACGATGGTTTAGTTTTGAAATTATTAGTATCGAAGGATATATTCAGTTTGTGGTCCGTACAGAAAAAGGTCTTCGAGATTTGGTGGAGGCGTCTATCTATGCACAATATCCACAAGCAGAAATTACAGAAGTACAGGATTATGTGTCATCAGTTCCCGATGCTTATCCCAATGTCACACATGATATCTGGATTGCCGATATTGCTACTGCAGAGGATGATTCTTTTCCTCTCAGAAGTTACCGTGAATTCGAGCACAATATTTCAAAAGACACTGTGCTCAAAGATCCAATGGGAACATTTTTGGAAAGTTTTAGTCGTATTGGGATTGGAGAACAAATGTGGTTCCAAATATTAGTACAGCCAATTGGAAATAAATGGAAAGAAGACGCTATAAAAAAAGTGAAAGAATTGATAGGTGAAAAAAGTAGTGGAGGAGGAAAAGGTATATTTTCTGGACTTACTGACAATGCGCTCACAAAGGAAATGGGAAATAGTTTCAATGAAATTTTGGCGCAACTTACTGGTACAGAAGCGTCTGTGGGAGGTGATGATTCAAAGGGAAATGATAAAGAAGAACCAAACAAAATGCGATATATGACGCCTGGTCAAATGAAGTTAGTTGAGGGCATTGAATTGAAGATAAGTAAAATTGGTTTTAAAACAAAAATGCGTGGTGTTTATGTTGCTGAAAAAACGGTTTTTAATCCTGACAGAGGAGTTCATGCATTACTTGGAGCAATTACTCAGTTTAATAGTCCTAGTGCAAATTCGTTGGTACCTGCGGTGACAACTAGTCAGAATACTACACGGCAAACCGAGGCAAAGAAAACAGAACTACTAAAAGCATTTAAAAAGAGAAAAATGAATGTAGGCGCAAATCCATTTGTACTAAATATAGAAGAACTTGCTACCGTATGGCACTTTCCGATGTCTTACGTAGTAACACCAATGCTCCAAAAAGCACAACTCAAAACAGCAGAGCCACCAAGTGGGCTCCCTATCGAGCGAGCATTGCCTGTTGTTGAATCTTCTTCAGAAGCATCTGCTGGTCGAACGTATATCGATGATTCTGGGCAGATTCACTATGTTGATGAACAACAGCAGCGGTTTGGATGAGGTCTATCATCAATAATCAATAAGCATTGAACAATAATTCCCGCAGAGCGGGATCCCGCTCTGCGGGACAATAAACAAAAAAACGTCCGTATTCATACGGACGTTTTTTAGAATCATCCAGCTTCTTTTGTTCTCGTTAATATCCCATCAATCGTTTTATATTTTCGCTTTGCATTTTCCCCTATCTTTTTGACCAGCTCGTCTTCCATATCTACGTCGAGTATCGTTGCCAGGCCAAGAAGATAGATCATCACATCTGCTAATTCTTCGCCAATGTCAGGAAGTTTTTTTCTGTATGCATGAAATGCTTCTGCGAGCTCACCGTAGGTATAAGAAAATTCAAGCGGGACATCTGTTGTATTGAAGCCTTGCTTTACTTTATTTTTCCAAACATCCTTTTGGAGTTGTTTGAGGTCTGTCATATTACATTGATTGTTTTGCAAAGATTTTTGTTTTATACAGTGCAATTGCTTCCATACTTCCTACAAGTACCCCTGTATAGAAAAGATCGCCAAGAAGCGTATTTTTAAAGAAGGGAATACCCATGAGATAACTTTGCATGAGCCCTCCAAAGGAATGTGCGTACATCGTGCCAAAGCCCCAGACTGCGCCATTGGTAACGAGGAAGAAGAGGACCGAACCAAGAAGTGTTCCAGTGAGAATGTTTCCAAATGTTTTGTTTCGTTGTACTAGTATCCCAATGCCGACAATCAAAAGAAAACTCACATAGACGGCAGTCATCATTTTCCAGCTATAAAATCCAACAACAATATCACTCAAAAACATGGCTGTCATGGGCAATATAAAAGCCATTCTCTTTGACAGATACAATCCACCAAACATGGCAATTGCTGCAATTGGTGCAAAGTTTGCTGGATGAGGAAATAGGCGAGACGTTACTCCTAAGAGAATAAGTAAGACTGCAATCCAAGTAATATTCCTCATTGGTTTACTTGTTCGTTGTTGTTGGGTTTTCATATTTCCATTCAATAATATCTGAGGCACGGACAGGCATATGCGCCAAGTTGGTTAATGTCGCTGGGTAATTGTTGAGATATAGATGCCATGCTTTTGATTTTGTTGCAATCACACCGTCAAAGTTTGTAATGATAACGGTGTTTCCTTGTATAATTTCGTTTGTTTTTACTCCGACAGAATCGAGGAGTTCGTTCATCATTATTTCATCTGCTGACAACGATGCAATACGGGTTTCAGGTTGACCTTCTGTAGTCTCAATGTTGATGGTGTAGACATTTGCTGCTACTTTCTCGCTACTCGAACAGCCTAGACCAAGGATTGGAAAGGCGATGAGCAGGGGAATGAGACAGCGCATATGAAACATACGAACGAAATATCATTTTTCCTATTATACCAGTGTTCGGAGGAACCGCCAACCGAGCAGCAGTCCGAGGAGAATCGTTGTGCCAAAGGCATAGTGGATAGGTTTCGTGCCATTTCCCGAAGAATTTTCTTGAATTGTCGCAGTAGCTTCTTCGAAGAGTGGCTCTTCTACACGTTTTTCGGTTTTTTCATCTTCCTGCGTTTCAGGTTTTTCTAAAGGAACAGTGTTATTTGTAATTTTTACTCCGGCAACGTTTTGTTCGATTGTTTGATCGTCTATGCCTCCGCCAATGCCATAGCCCACTGCTTCCTGTGTATCATACGGAAGAGGAAGAATTGTGACTTCGGAAGTATTTTCAGAAGTTGTTTCGTCCGCCAATGCATCTGTTGATGTTGACGTCCCTTGCTCTGCAATTTCTGGAGTGGATGTTGTGGTGTCTTCTGTCGTTGTGCTTCCACCAGTGGATTGCGTTTCGCTATCAGAAGGAATGCTGAATGACGTCAAAAGTGTTGGCCATGGTTTTTCGAGAAGAGCAGGTACTGCCCATGCACTCGTCCAGAGTCGGAGACTATTTTTTGTGTTTCCAATTCCTCCGTCTGCTTCTTGATTTGCTTTTAAATAATCAATCGGAGAGAAATTGTTTTTTTTGAGAGTCTTGATATCAACATTCTGTGCAGAAAGTCCTTGTATGATCCATGATGTTCCATAGATATCTCCAAAGCCACCATCACTCTTCTGTTGATCTAGAATGTATGCTGTTCCTTTTTCGATCGCTGTGTTGACACCATCTATTACTGTAAGTTTTGAAAGTACTTGTAGTGTTGCTCCTGTTATATCTGGACTTTCAAATTTTCCCGTTGTATCTTGCTTTTCAAGAATATATTTTGTGGTGCTCACCACAATCGGGTCAGACGCTGTATATCCAGCGTTTAAGAGAGGAATGAGAGCAAAGACATCGTCATTGATCAGTCCTTCTATACCAAACTGTGTGCCGTCAAATCCATCAAGAATTTTTTCTATATAATTGGTATCAGTTCCAGAATATGGATTGATGCCATAGCTCATGAGTGCCATGGCACGGCGAGCGTAGCCTGTTGTTTCATTTGGTCCGTCTATTGGATTGGGATTGGTCAAAAGATATGTTTTAAGTTTGTCTTTGCCTGTTGTGGAGCCTGTGTAGGCACTGTAGGCAAGTGCGGTCCAGTCGGAGAATGAGACGCTGGATGAAAATGAGCCGTCTTGATTTTGGTTCGCGTCGAGGAAGGTGATGATGTTTTTTACGACTGTATCAACATCGCTATTTGAATCCGCTCCGCAGCTGCTACAGCCCCCGCCACTTCCTCCATTAGAATCATTGCCCTGAGTATCGGTATCGTCAGAAGAGTCAATCGTGGATGTAACAAAAGTTATAAGAGGCCAATCTCCTGATAATATATATTCATCTTTCTGAAAGGATACAGTGATCACCCCAGGAGTGCTGGTTGTAAATTCTATAATTCCATCCTCATCTGCAATACGAGATCCATTATTTAGACCATACAAAATATTTTCAGAAGGAATCCATATAGTTTTGTCGGTTTCAAAATCATAAAATGCTTCATATACATATATTGTTGCCGTTGCTGAAGTTTGGACTGTTGTTGTCACTGTTTCGATTCGCAGTGGCTGGACACCGTATGTCAACGTAATCAAATCACCACTCTGTAGTACCTGTTGATTCATCGCTGTGATGGCATATTCCAAGGTACTTGTTGTCGGTTTGTAGTAAAAAGACCACCAGAGGCTTGCCGCATAATCAGGAACATATTTTCCGACAGCATTGAGAAACATACTTTCACCATAGATTGACCAATCGAGATTTAGGTCAATAGCTTGCTCTAGTGCGCATTTTGCATTGAGCGTAGTTGTGGTGCTGTCTGGAAGTTCTGGGCATTCAGTCACTTCAAGTGTGGTATCGACTATTTTTTCATCTGGTGTGAGCAATTCTATGCGTACGGTGGCACTTTGGGGAGCTTCATTTACAACAAATGAATTTTTTTCACTTCTTATATATGAAGTATCTGTGATTTGCGCAGTATATTCTCCCGAATTAAATGTTCCTTCTACTGTACCGGATACTGATGCTGTATATATTTCTCCTTCAATAGTAAGTTGAGTTCCCTCTGCAACAGGCTGATATGTAAATGTATGTGTATCCCAGTAGTATCCTTGCAGAGTTGTGGTTGCTCCATAATTGAATGTTGTAGAAGATACTTCAATAATACTAAGTGAAGGAAAAGTAAAATCTGATGTATAAAATACAAGAGAGTCATCATCCTGTACTTGCTGCAAATCTATTGAAGAAGCATAGCCAGACATGTCTTCAATACTGTAAAGCCAGAAGGGACTATTGATCCAGTCTGTTGCGATACCATCAATACCTTCAATCCCCATACCATATTGACCATAACTAACAACTAAGTTTAAACCAAGCTGTTCATCTGCCTTTTTTAATGCACAATACACAACGGGTTCATCGTAGTAATAGATTGTTGTGGAAGCATCTTTCTCATAAGAGCATCCTGAAAAAGTTATGTCCGTTTTTTCCAGAATTGTGTCGCCAGGTCCTTCAATACGTATGGAAACTGTTGTGTTTGGAACTTTGTTTTCAGGAATTTCCACTATTTCGACTATATTACTTTGATTTACTTCCTCACTCCTCAAGGTGCTTGTCGTATCAGCATATACTGCCGATACCCCTACGAGTGAAAAGAAAACAGTGAGAAAAATGGTGCTAAATATCTTCTGCTTCATAGTGCCATGTGATTATGTCATCTTGTTTTAAAATATAGTTTGAAATGCCGATTTGTGCTTTTTGTCCATTGACATAGTAGATCCAGAACATGTGCTCTTTATAATCATTGGCAACCCCTCCAATTGAGCTAATAAATGCGCCGAGTGATCCGTGTTCGTTTGCTTCGTAGGTCAGTCTTTTGTCTCGTAGTGTTTTCATCAGGTCATACGCGTTTGATCCTGGTGGAAGATCTGTTGTTGCTTCAAAATCGATGTCTGGGATGTGGAGTATTGCTTTTATTGTTTCTTTTTCTGAAGTATCTCCCTCTGTGGGTAACATTTCAGCTTGTTCAGAGGAGGACGTACTGCTTTCCGTGTTTGTCTCAGACGAACTGGCGTTCGTCATTCCACTCGATATTTGTGTATTTGGTTTTTGAGAAGGAGTGACGAACGCAAGTTCGTTATCTATGCTGGCAGCTTTTTCTATTGGGTTATCTATGCCTTGCTCAGAAGTGAGTATTTCCTCTTGAATAGATGTCGGTATCTGACTTCGAGAGTAGAAGAATACTGTACTCCCGAGAGAAATGAGGAAAAGTGCAAGAATGATACTATTTTGTTTCAGAAAATTTTTCATAGAAAATCTGTTTGCATCTTTTAATATCAATGTTCATCAATATACAAAAAAATCTTTCCTGAGCAGAAAGATATAAAGAGATAAAGAAGATGAACTTCTTTTATTCCTGCTCGGGATACACATTGCTATGAAGATCGGACTTGTCCATAAACCTTATTGGTTTATGGCGTTACCGTTGCGGCACAGTGGAGGAATCAAACCTCACTTCCACATAGTACGTGGTAAATTGTATGGCTGTATTATGGCAGCTTTTGGATGTGTGTCAAGAAATGAGGTGTGTATGGTGTGGATGAAAAAACAACGGATACACCGTTGTTTTTTTTTGTCGCGTATGTGGATTATTTGATATTCATGCTTGAGAGAAGTGTTGTCTGTATATAGGTGGTGTACATGCCTCCTGATTGGTCAAATATGAAAACTGATGGTGCTGATTGTACCTCTGGTAGAAGAGCATAATAGGTGCCTACTCTGCCGAGTCCTTCATCTACGAGTTCTTCATACTTGCACACTGTATATCCTGCAATGGCTATCGGATTTGAAAGAGACTGACACAAATTTTTTCCAGATGCTCCGCTCATAACGAGTTGTTGATGGAAGTTTTTTGCTTCTGTAGCATCTTTAATAAGTTGTATTTCGTAGTATGCTCCAAATTCAACAAGAGGGCTTTGGAAATTTGGATACAAAGAAATACTATGTTCTTCTTTGCGTATTTCCCATACGGAGTTTATGCGGTCTTTGTCAGAATCTTCTTGGAGAGGTGTCCCTATAAATGTTTTTGGGTAGAGAAAGGAAATATCGGTATCTGAATATGTCATCCATTCTACGCCAGGTGGCAAAGTCATTTGTGTCGTCGGTGTGACCTCATTTTTTGGAGGCATTGTTTTTTGTACTTGTACATTTTCTTGTTGAGGTGGAAGTGTTGTCATCTGTGTTTGTTGCAAGTTCATCATTTCTTGTTTGAGTATGTTGATAGAACTCTGTTGGACAAAGAAAATACCGATGCCTCCAACAAAAAATGATGTCAGGACAATCGTTGCGAGGACAATACCAAAAGGAAAGTGTTCATGATCCATAAAAAAATATGATGAATACAAAAGTATGGATAGTATATCTTATATTGATGATAGGTACAATGCGATTTTTTTACTGAATACGAAAGTGATAAATACCTGATAGTTTTTTGATTGCTTGATGACGTGCTGTTTGAATCAGTTTTTTTATATGATTTTTATTGACAAAATTGATAATTTTTGTATGATATAGATAACGGTTCACACGCTGCAAATGCGGCAGGGGGGAAGCTATGGACTGGTGGGTCTGGGTACTCATCGCTGGAGGAGGGGGAGGTGTAGCCTTTATCCTCATCAAGCGGTACGTAGTGCCAGTGTACCGAGATCTCTGTGCTCTGGGTAACCTGCTCGGCGGGTCTATCCTTGGGAGCAGTTGGAATCGGTACAAGGGCCGTCGTCGTTGACGACGCGCCAGACGACAGTGAGCCGCGGCGGAGCACCTGCTCTGCCGTGGCCATTCAATTCATTTCAACAATTTGAACATTTTCAACATCTACAACCTCACCTCATTCGTCAAGCAATGATACGAACCACCTGCATGATGAAAATAGGGAAGTGGGGAAGTGGATCTTGCAATTTCAAATGATGAGATGTGTGCTTCGACACCAGGAGTGCTGAACTCTTCTGCATTGATGAATATTCCTGGCAGTGACAATCCATTGACTGCTATGCTACCGAGATTTGCTTCCATGCCACACGTGTCTTCTGGATTGAGTGTGATGAGTGGAGCGTTGAGTGTAGAAAGTAGTTCTATACTTTTTTTTGAAAATAATGCTGGTGCATACATGAATGCTACGAGATTACCTGATGGATTGATGAGTGGCGCGCATGTTGTGTCGAGGTGAAAGCCTGTTGATTCTAATAAAAAGACATGATCTGGTTTTAGTATGTGTATGACTGCATCATGACCTGCTTTATTTGATCTTCCTAGTCCTCCAAAATAATACGAACCTGTTGGTGTTTCGAGAAAAAAAACTTCGCCACATTCGAGATATGCATCTGGTGGTAATTCAATAACATCGATCTGAAATTTTTCTTGGATAAGACGTGCAAAAACGTCTGCTTCGAGTTGTCTTTCAAAAACTGAAAATCGTGCTTTCACCCATTTCCCTTTTACAAACATCCCAACATCACGAATAAAAATACCGTCGTAGTCTGGCGTATCTTGAGAAAGAAGTTCTTGTGGGTAGGGAAGAAAGGTGATGTCAATTTTTGCATCTGTAATACGTTTGATTGCTTGTTCCCATTGTTGAGTGAGAAGTTTTTTGGGAGGAATAATGCCTGTCGTTGTTGCGGCGACAGTTGCGTGATTGAGACTTTCTTGAGTGTGTCCTTTGTGGAGAGTGTAGCCTTCTGGCCAGAGGCCTCCACTCGGCAACTCGACCATAAGGATAGACGCTGGTAATGATGATATCATAGAAGTTTTTTTAGTCTATCACAAGACAAAAATCTTGACAAAAGGAGTATTTTGGTATATAACGTAAAGTCCGTTTTATACGGTCTCACGTGCTTGGAGAAAAACCATGTTGAAGTCCTATGACGTCGGAATGCTCTTGAACATCGTGGGGTTCGTATGGGGACCTCATCCTGAAGGAAACGGCGTTGGGTCAATGGTTGTCGTGCTTGATCACGACACACTATCGAGCCCCAGCAAGGACAAAGTCAACTTTCGGGTGGATCACGATGCGCTTGAGTTGATCATGGCGCTCACATCCAACCTCCGCGGAGCAGGATACAAGTTCATGATGACGAAGAAGGAAAAAGAGGTTGAATACTGGTATCTCCAGACAGAGCACTAGGGCCTGACCGGACACCTGTGGGGTCGCTGTGCGTATGACGCACGGCGACCCTACTCAAATGAACATTGAAATGTTCATATTTTTTTGCTATAGTCTCCGAACTATGTGGATCAATGACATTTTAGATCAAAATAAAAAAATACTTGCCCTTTCACCGATGGCAGATATGACAGACTCTGCGTTTTGTCAGATAGTTCGGCAGATTGGTGGGGCTGATGTTGTGTTTCGAGAGATGGTCTCAGCAGAGGCTCTTGTTCGTGATAATGAAAAAACACTTGGCATGACAGATTTTGTCGATGCAGAGCGTCCTATTGTACAGCAGATTTTTGGGGCAGATCCACTGACGATGGCAAAGGCGGCAGAAATTGTGATGGAGCATGCTGGACCGGAAGGAATTGATATCAACATGGGATGTCCAGTCTATAAGATTACGAGCAATTTTAACGGAGCGGCACTCATGAAAGAAGCACCACTGGCAGCGGAGATTGTAAGAGAAATGAAAAAAGTCATGGGAGATACGCCACTATCTGTAAAGATTCGGCTTGGGTGGGACGATGACGAAGGGTTCAAAACATTCATTCCCGTGCTCGAAGAAGCTGGTGTAGATTTGATCACGATTCATGGCCGGACAAAAGCACAGGGCTATAGTGGTGTGTCAAATTGGGATCTTATTCGTCAGGCAAAGGAAATCGCGACCGTACCACTTCTTGCAAACGGTGATATCCATGAGCCACATCAAGTTTGGGAAGCACTAGAACGAACTGGTGCAGATGGTGTGATGATTGCGCGCGGTGCGCTTGGAAATCCGTGGTTTTTTGAAGAAGCTTTGAAATTGCGTCATCCTAAAGGGCAGTCGAAGGATCTCGGTGGAGTACAAATTTCTTTGGATAAAAAAATTCGTGTTATTCTCGAACATGCAAAACTCCATGTCGCAAATAGTGCAAAGTTGAAAGCGCAGGCAAAGAAAAATATATTGCTTGGTGTGACAGCAGAGGAATTAGAAAAAACGTCAATCGTGACATTTCGAAAACATCTTTCTTGGTATTTCAAAAGCACGAAGCTGGGCATTGAGATTCCAGGTATAAAAGAATTTCGGAGTGAGCTAGTACGGATTCAGTCGATAGGGGAGTTGGAGGAGATTTTGAAACGATTGGAAGAACATGTAAACAAGTTAGTATAAAAAAAGAACGGTAAAAAACATCGTTTTTTTTTATACCGTTGTGTGAACGAGGATACCCTTGACAAATCCTACAAAATTTGTCTTGTATCTACGAAAAATTACGTGTAATCTACGCATAGGAATACTTGACGAAATTATGAAAATATGATATGTATGAATGTTCGTTCTTTTCAATTTGCTTGTTTTCTAGCTTCGGGAATTTAGCTGTTCTTATCACAAATAAGGACATATGCATTCTCGAAGCTAGAAGCTACGGGATCAGATGAAAGACGCGGGTCAGGTGACCAGCGTCTACGAAGACTTCCATCCCGATTACATCGGGGGAGAACAGAAATGAAGAACACGATCCTGATCATCGTCCTCGGCACCATCCTCGGTTTCGCCGGCTGCATCGGTGGCCCGAACCACGGAACCGTCGCCACTGGTGACGTCGTCGTGCCGACTGACACCGCCGTCGCCGTGGACACGGCTGTCGTCATCGACACCCACGTCGAAGAGGATACCTCGTCCATCGGCGACACCGTCACGCTGGACACCACGTCGGTGCCCCAGTGTGAGTTCGACGTCGAGTGCGATCTCGACGAGGACGCATGCACGCTCGACCGCTGCGTGGACCACGTCTGCGTCCACGACGGCGAGATCCCGGGGTGTTGCTCCAAGCAGTACCTCGACGGCGTCAACCAGTGTGCGAGCCTCGGCTTTCCCGGCACGCATTGCGACTCGTCGCAGTGGCCCTGGATGTGCGAGGCTCCCGTTTGCACGCAGGGGCTCGAGTGCCCCGAGGGTTTCCTCTGCGACGAGACGGCTGGTCGGTGCAAGCCCTGGGTTTGCACCTACAACACCGACTGCGACGACGGCGATCACTGTCTGCCGACGCCGCAGGGGCCACGCTGTAAGGCGGTCGAATGTCCGCCGTACAACGTCAACATCGACTGCATTGTGAATCTGGACGACTGGGTCGTCCAAGGACACGAATGCATCCCTGGGGCTCTCATGCCCTCCGGGACGCAATGTAACGCCAACACGGCGTTCAGCGATGGATGCCGATACGGGACCATTTGCCGTGCGAACGGCCGATGCGAGTTCGGCTCGACCATCGAGACCTGCGACGACAGCAACCCATGCACGGCGGACAGCTGTGACTCTCTGACGGGATGTGTTCACCTGCCGGTTTTGACCGGAGAGTGCAGCCCGTAGCAACAGGCAACCCCAACCGCGGCGCGAGATCTCACGAGACCTCGCGCCGCTTCCCAAAGAGTGTTTCTGTTCT
>PFPJ01000029.1 GCA_002792995.1 Candidatus Magasanikbacteria bacterium CG_4_10_14_0_2_um_filter_41_10
AATAAAAGGAGTGTCACTGACCGGCAGTGAAAAAGCAGGATCCATTGTGGCGGGAATTGCTGGGACAGAAATAAAACCTGTTGTGATGGAGCTGGGTGGCAGTGATCCTTTTATCGTTCTCGAAGACGCTGATATTCAGCTCACGTGCGAGCAGGCAAAAATTTCACGCCTTTTGAACGGTGGGCAAGTGTGTATTTCTGCAAAACGCTTTCTTGTGCATTCATCCCGAGCAGAAGAATTTACAAGCAAACTGAAAGATATTTTTGAAGGTTACACCGTAGGAGATCCTATGGATGAAACAACGCAGATGGGGCCGATGTCGAGTGAATCTGGACTTCGAGATATTGCGCGACAAGTAAAAGAATCTGTCGATATGGGAGCAACTGTGTTGACTGGTGGAAAGCAACTTGAGCGTGATGGATTTTTTTACACACCCACGATTCTCACAAACGTCACGCCAGACATGCCTGCATGGAAAGAAGAAACATTTGGACCTGTTGCAACGGTGATATCTTTTGATACTATAGATGAAGCTGTTGCACTTGCCAATGATTCTTCGTTTGGTCTTGGTGCGAGTGTATTTACAAATGACATGGCACTTGCAAAAGAAATTATTCCAAAACTTGAATCCGGTATGGTGTTTGTGAATGGATTTGTAAAAACAGATCCGAGACTTCCAACTGGTGGAATAAAACGTTCTGGTGTCGGGCGAGAACTTGGGTTTGCGGGGATTCGTGCATTTACCAATATGAAAACTGTTTGGATTAAATAATATTTATGAAAGTTGGATACATACAAACATCACCAATATTTGGTGAGAAAGAACAAAACTTTGAAGAAGTGCGTTCACTCTTGAAAGATGTACACGCTGATTTATTGGTATTGCCTGAATTATTTGCGACAGGGTATGCTTTTACTTCAACAGAAGAAGCTGTGTCGTTTGCTGAAGATGTTGAAGGTAAAACTGCTGTATTTTTGAAAGAAATATCAAAAATGACAGGAGCCGCCATTGTTGCAGGTTTTGTAGAAAAGGAAGGTGATCATATATATAATTCGTCCCTGATCGTCTCAGATGGAATCATTTTGGATACGTATAGAAAAATTCATCTTTTTAATAAAGAAAAACTTTGGTTTTCTCCGGGAGACAAACCTTTGAAAGTACATGAAATAAATGGTGCAAAGATTGGAGTCATGATTTGTTTTGATTGGATGTTTCCCGAGGTCACAAGGACGTTGGCATTGCAAGGGATGCAAATTTTGGCACACCCCTCTAATCTTGTGATGCCGTATTGCCAAAAGGCAATGGTGACGAGATGTTTAGAAAATAGAGTGTTTGCGGTAACCTCAAATCGAATCGGTACTGAATATCGTGGCGATGATAATTTTACATTTACTGGAGCGAGTCAAATAACTGGAATTGATGGCAGTGTTCTTGCTTCATCTCCAACAGATCAAACATCTGTAACTATAGTAGAAATTGATGTCTCTCTTGCAGATAATAAGATGATAAATGAATATAATGATGTATCTAAAGATAGGAGGACAGAATTTTTTCATTTGTAATATATTTTTATGAAACCAACCAACCTCCACACACAACTTTTCCTCGACAGCGGTGACCCACAAGAAACAAAAACAATGATAGAGACACTTGGTTTTCTCGATGGACAGACGACAAATCCATCGTTGATTGCAAAAAGTCCTGTGGCGCAAGAACGTCTTGCTAGTGGCAATCCATTTACACAGGAAGAAGTCTTTGAATATTACAAAACAACTGTATACGAAATTCGAGAGATTCTGCCAAAGGGATCTATTTCTGTAGAAGTGTATGCAGATGCCGAAACAACTGCAGACATGATGATAGAACAAGGGAAAAAAATGGCAACATGGATTCCTGGCGTGCATATAAAACTTCCAACAAACGCAGAAGGACTAAAAGCCGCGCGTGCACTTGTAGATGAAGGATACAATATCAATATGACGCTTGTGTTCTCTCAGGCACAAGCTGCTGCAGTATATGCTGCAACGAGCGGTGCAAAGAAAGGGCAAGTTTTTCTTTCACCATTCATCGGACGGCTGGATGATATTGGAGAAAATGGGATGGACTTGATTGCGAATGTTCTCAAGATGTACAAAGAAGGAGATGGACATGTAGAAGTTCTCACTGCGAGTGTGCGAAGTATGGAACATTTTTTTGCAGCGATTGCACTTGGCAGTGATATCATCACTGTCCCTGGAAAATATTTGCCCGCGTGGCAAGAAGGTGGCATGGAAGTGCCAACAGCATATACATATACTCGCGAAGATTTGAAACCGATCGCGTACGAAGAGTTGTCACTCACTGATGATGTTTCTTCTTACAATATTCAACATAATCTGACGGATAAAGGATTGGAAAAATTTGTGGCGGATTGGAAGGCGTTGTTTGAAGTTGGAAAAGCGTAACTGGTAAATAGTAAACAGTAATTAGGAAAATAAAAAAGGACGTTTGGGAACGTTCTTTTTTTGTTGTTTCAAAAATGAATCGAATCGTCCCGCACCGTCGCTGTGAGCGGCGGGCGGGACGATCGGCGGCGCGTGAGCAAGACATCATCATGCCGCAGTGGACAGCATGGGGATGACCCACGTGGTGAGCTGTAGGAGCTCCTCCTCGGAGTAGGCGCGGACCGGCGCATTGTTGATGCTGAGCCAGTACTTCCGGACTTTGTCGACCACCTTGCTGGCGCTGTAGATGTAGGCCAGCTCCATGACGGTGTCGACGTCGAGCAGATCCTTCGTAGTGATGTGGAAGCTGTATTCCGGCAGGGACTTGTCGTTGATGGCCTCGGGGATAGATCTGTGGTACATCTCTTCTCCTCATTCCTCGGTGTGTTGTTCTTTCATCTCGACTGCTGCCATGAAAGGAATCAGCTCGTGCTTGGCGATGCTGTTACGAGCGTCTTCACTCGCAAACCTGAGCGCGAGCACAACCTTCGAGTCCTGAAAATCGTGGTGGGTGTGATTGCGCATTTCTCCTTCTTCCACGTTTGGATGCGATCTCCCTACTTTTCCTGAGGGGAGGACAATTTTGCATCCGTACTCTCCGCTTTGGGAAAGGTAAAAATATACATCTACGCGCATGTAGCTCCTCCTTTGCCAAAATAAAACTACCAACCTCCTACCTTTTAGTCAAGCAAGAAGAGTGCTACAATACTCATTGATTACGCTGATTCAAAAGGATTACACAGATTTAATATATGAGTATGAAGTCACTTCCAAAGCTTGGAGAAGCCCTGTCAGAGGAACAGATTGCCTTTTTGAAGACCTTTTCGAGGTCTTGTCGACGGTCTATCCTACAAATGACGACCAATGCCTCGAGCGGGCATCCTGGTGGCTCTCTGTCGTGCGTTGATTATCTGTCACTTGTCTATACATTCATTCTCTCTCAGAGCGGTGATCCTATTATTGTTTCAAATGGTCATATCTCTCCTGCTGTATACGCAGTGCTTGCAGAAATGGGATATATAAACAAAGAAGAAGTCGTTGCCGATTTTCGAAAAATTGGGACACCGTACGAAGGACATGTGACACGACATGTGCCGGGTGTGTGGTATGGGACAGGGCCACTTGGCGCTGGCGTGTCTGCTGCAAGTGGATTTGCATTGGCGGGCGCCTTGCAAGAGAAAAAAGAAAAAATCTTTGCGCTTGTTGGTGATGGAGAATCAGAAGAAGGGCAAGTGTATGAAATGATGCATGTCGCTGCAAAATATAAACTCGATAATTTTATCGTGTTCATGGACTACAACGAAGTGCAGCTGACTGACAGTCTTGCCGAAGTCATGCCGTATCATCCAAAAGCGCATTTTGAAGCGTCGGGCTGGCATGTTATTGAAGTGGATGGACATGATTATGCTGCGATGTGGAAGGCGCTGAAAGAAGCATACGATGTGAAAGGAAAACCAGTGTTCATTCTCGGCAAAACCATCATGGGTAAAGGAGTAGACTTCATGGAAAAAACTGGGCGTGCACGAGAAGCAACGTGGCATGGAAAGACAGCGACTCAAGAACAAATTCAGCCAGCTCTTGATGGAGAACTTGCGTTGTCAGAGGATCAGAAATTAGAAATCAGAAATTTCGTTGAGAAACTTGTTACGTGGCATCCTGAAAAACCATCATTTCCTGAGTTACTTTCAAAAACAAAGATTGATGCTGGCAAGCCACGTGTATATGAAGCAGGTGAAGTAGGCGATTGTCGTGGGGCGTATGGAAAGGCACTTCTCGATCTTGCTGAGGCAAATGAAGACGTGGTTGCGCTCACCGCGGACCTTGCTGGCTCTGTGAAAACAGACGGTATCCAGAAAGCATTTCCAAATCGACATATCGACGTCGGTGTTGCCGAACAACAAATGGTGAGTATGAGTGGTGGCATGAGTTTGTCTGGGTTTGTTCCATTTTGTTCTACGTTTGGTGCATTTATGACCAGTCGGGCAAAAGATCAAGCGCGCGTGAACGACATAAACATGGCAAATGTAAAAATGGTGGCAACGCATTGCGGACTGTCTGTTGGAGAAGATGGTCCGACGCATCAAGCTATTGATGATAGCGGATCATTTCTTGGTTTTTTCAATACCATGCTCCTCGAACCGGCTGATCCAAATCAGTGCGACAGGATGATTCGCTATGTAGCATCGCACTATGGAAATTTTTATGTTCGCATGGGACGACACAAAATTCCTGTACTCACAAAACAAAATGGTTCAGTCTTGTTTGATGCAGACTACGAGTATTATTATGGACGGTGTGATGTGCTCCGAACAGGAAAAGATGTCACAATTGCGGCTATGGGAGGAACCGTTGCGGAAGCGTTGTCAGCTTGGAGCACACTGAAAGAAAAAGGAATTTCTGCAGAAGTAGTGATTGTGAGTTCGATCAAACAATTTGATACGCCACTCTTCACATCACTCAAAAAAACCAAAAAACTTGTGACGGTGGAGGACCATAACACGCATTCAGGACTTGCATCGCAACTTGCAAAAGCCCTTCAAGAAAAAAAGATTGTCCTCGATGCGTGTACAGATCTTGGGGTGAAAGAATATCAGCTTTCTGGGAAATGGGATGAGTTGTATGCGGCGGCGGGGATTGATCGTATTGCTATTGTTGCTGCTGTTGAAAAATTGATATAGTAGTTTTGTTGATGGATAACGTATAGTAATTTCTTCCTTCCTTTTTGTCACCAAAAAGGAACAAAAAGTGTCAAGGGAAAGAACTCTCCTGTGGAGGCGCTAAGTACGTACTCATTGGCAAGTGCTGAGGCTCAAACAGCTTTCCCCTTGAAACCTCTTTGGTGCAGAATAGTATTATGAATTAAATCAATTATAAACAAAACCACCAGCTCTTTGCCGGTGGTAATTTATCTATTACTTGTTATATGTTTTGTGATTTATTCATTCACTCGTCCGCCGTAGTCGCCTGTTTCTGTATTGATTAATATTTCGTCACCTTCTTTGATAAAGATAGGTGCTTTCACTTCGAGATCATTTTCTAGAACGACATCCTTCGTGACATTGCCACTTGCCGTATCCCCCTTTACTGCTGGTGGTGCATTTTTTACTGTGTATTGAATTTTCTTTGGTAATTCCACTGCGACAATGTTTCCATCATGCATTGCTGCGACGACATCGAGTCCTTCTTTTAAATACTTTGCATCCTCTCCTACAACATCTGCATCGACCTCAAGCGTTTCATACGAATCTTTATTCATGAACGAATGTCGATCAGTGCCAGTGTAGAGAAATTGCAATGTTTGTCTGTGCACATCAACAGTATCGATACCTTCTCCACTTTTGTAGGTCACCTCAATCGTTTTGCCTGCACTGATATCCTTCATTTTTGTTTTATAAAATGCAGCTCCTTTTCCTGGATTGACGAAGTTGAAATCAGACACCACATAGAGGTTCCCGTCTTTTCTTATAACCAGTCCTTTTTTGATATCATCTGTACTTCCCATACGAGAAAAAACAATTAACGATTAAGAAATATACATTTATAATAACTTTAACGAAGGGAATACTAGCACAATTTTCTTTTTTTGGCAACTGTAGAAAAGAGCAAATCCAGCTTGGTAAGAGCTGGATTGAATATCCTATGACCTCACATATCTACAACCAACGTTTGTTGGGTGCACAATGAGAGCGCTGGATTTTTGAGCAAGGCGCTCTCTGTATCCAGCGGACAGGGGTGGCCAGCCCAGTGCAGCCATATACCTCCTTGGGTATTGTGTTAGAAGCTGTATTTGATGCCCGCCATTGTGCGGGCGATGTCCGACTTCCTCTCTGGGTCGAAGGGGACCCAGGTCACCCAGGCGGTGACCTGGGTTTCACCGATCGCCAGCGCGAGGTGTGGGCCGATGCCCTTGTGTCTCCGACCTTCGATGCCGAGCTTGAGCCACGTCGTTACTTGGTACGCGGCGATGGCCTTGTACCACATGCCGTCGACGCCGGTCAGGTCCCACTCGAAGTTCCCCAGGAAGGAGAACCCTTCGTAGTTGGCCAGGACGGACGTCGTGAAACGTGGTTCGAAGTCCCCCTTATCGACGCGCTGGGTGCCGGCCGACAGCCCTAGGGTGAGGCCTTCGAGCGGCGTCCAGGTCGGACCGGCATAGACCTCCTCCCATCCCTTCGTGATGAGGAAGAAGGCCTCGACACCAAACTCGTCGTTGAGCGTCTTGCTCAACAGGCCGTTGATGGTCGGGACGACGCCCGAGCTGTCTGCCGTGGCCTCGACATTGATGAACCCACTCGTGATGGCTTTCACCTCCTTCCCGGTGTTGAAGAGGGCGAGGATGATGAACCAGAAGATGATAAAAGAACGCATGATGCCTCCTTGAAGGCTACAGGACTAAGTGCCTGCTGACTTTCCCCTTTCACGCAAACCACTTTGGTCGACGTGTATCGGGAAGAAGTATATTTCAACTGTTTGCAATACACTTCTTCCCGATTTGATCCTGTTTCCTTTTTGTTATTAGGTATTATCATAATTTGGCAGACATGTCAATAGTATTTCGCTAGTTTAAGCCAAATAATAGTCACATTTTTTGATACTTTGCTTTGATAAATTGACAAAAATGGCTACACACAGTACAATTCCACTGTCATAAAAAAAGTGATACTATGATAGAAAAAGAATTGCATTCTTTAGGGTTTAGTAAAAACGAGATAGAAGTATATTTGTCTCTGTTTGATTTAGGAAAAGTAAAGGCTGGAGAAATTATTGAAAAGACAGGATTACATCGTAATATTGTATATACTTCTTTGGAAGAATTTTTGAAGAGAAATTTAATTACAAAGACAATTATAAAAGGAGTTGCCAATTTTGTGGTGAATAGTCCTGATGTGTTGGTAGAAGAGATAGAACAGAAGAAACAATTAGCTCAGCATATAGCACAAATACTAAAAGAAAAACAATTGGAAGGCCCAAGAGAAATTAGTATTCTAGAAGGTATCGAGTCAATCAAAAAAGTAAATGATCAATCACTCAATCTTCCTGCTGGTGCTACCACGTATGTATTTGGCGCTACAAAATTTTCTGTGCAAGAAGATCTGAACACGTATTGGGAGGGATATCATAAAAAAAGAATCAAAAAAGGCGTAGCATTCAAATGTCTGTATGACAAGCATGTAGATATATCAATCTTGGATAGTAGAAATGCATTAGATCTTTGTGAGGTAAAATATATGCCTCAAGATTTCAGCATGCCTATGTGGATTTATATCATGGGTGATGTCTGCTCTATCGTCACGGACAAAGAAAATCCTCTTGTTATCAATATAAAAAGTAAAGAAATTGCAAAAGCATTTACACAATATTTTGATTATCTTTGGAATCAAGAAGTGGTGATAGAAACTGGTCTTGATGCGTTGCATCGATGTTTTTACAACATGCTTGGAGAACTTGAAGAAGATGATGAGTATTTTGTCCTCGGCGCTTCTTTGGGAAACAATAGTACAGAAATAAAAAACTTTTATGACACCTTCCATACGGAAAGAATAAAGAAAGGTGTAAAAAATAGTATGCTTATTTATAAGGATTCTTATGACCTTATAAAGAAACGGTTTGAGATGGCAGGGGATCCAGATTTCAAAATAAGTAAATTAAAAAAATTTAGTACTATTCTTCCTATACCAATGCAAATAAATTTGTATAGAGGAAAAACGAGTTTTATTCTTTATGGGGATGAACCTACAATTATTTATTTTGATAAAAAGGAAATTTTCGATTCTTTTAAAGGGTATTTTGATTACTTGTGGAATCAAGAAGTTCAGACATATTCAGGGTGGAAAGAAATACATAAACTTTTTAATATCACAATTCCTTCTGAACTGGAAGAAGGTGATACAGAATATGTTATTGGTGCTGGGTATGGGGAAGAATCTAGTCGAGATAAAGTTGATACATTATTTTTTGAGCACAATAAGCTGTTGGTTGCCAACGGTATTTATAAACATGCATTATTTTTTGAACAACACGCACCATATTTTGGGAGTCAAGTTGAAGAATTTGGTAAAAACGCTAAGGATTTAATAAAAGTTAAAACTTTGCCAGAGACATATTCTGAGCCAACAGAAATTCATGTATATAAACACAAGGTTATCATCACGTATTTTGGTGAAAACCCTGTTTCAACTGTGTATGAGCGTCCGGAAATAGTGGCAGGTTTCAAAAAAAAGTTTGACTTTTTTTGGGATCAAGAAGTTCAAACATATTCTGGTTGGGAAGAAGTAGAAAAATTTTATTACAATGTCCTCCTCAAAGAAAACAAAGAAGGGAATACGAGCTATGTCATTGGTGGAGGGTATGGCGAAGGTGGAACTGACAAAAAAGTTGCTGATTTTTATAATGCATATGCTCAGGCACGGGCTGATGCAAAAACACAATCTAGAATTTTATTTTATGAGCATCACAGAGAAGAAGCGGTGATGGAAATACAAAAAAATGGTGACCCTGATTTGTCATATAATAAACTTAAGTTTTTGCCAAAACAACATTACTCTCCAATGCAAACTTTCATTTGTGGTTCACTGGCAGCTATCGTGTATTGGGGAGAAGATCCTGTGGTTACCTTTTATAGAAAATCAGAGATGATAGATAGTTTCAAAAAACAATTTGATTTGCTGTGGAGTATTGCCAAGGCGTAACCCTATTCAAACATGTTTGACATGGGAAGTGATAAAACATCATCGATATTTTTGCAACCAGTCAATACTTGAACAAGTCTGTCGACACCAAGCGCAATTCCTGCACATGTTGGCAATTTTCCGACAGCTTCGATAAAGTCCATATCGATATCATATATTGTTTTGCCCAGTTTTTTTCGAAGTGCTTGTTCTTCTTGCAATCGTTTGAGCTGTTCCTTTCCGTCTGTAAGTTCAGAAAATGCATTTGCGATTTCCATGCCATCTATATAGACTTCAAATCGTTCGGCGTATCCGGGATCTGTGTCAGAGAGTCTTGCAAGTGCTGCCATTGGTGCGGGGTAGTTGTAAATTATGATTTTAGATTTTTGATTACAGAATGTGGGCTCAATTTCATTCAAAAAAATTCTGTAAAATAAGTCCTCATATGATTCTTCATCCGCTACATTGTAGCCACGTCTTTTGCAGAGAGAAAACATTGTTTCTTGTGTGAGATGGTTGTCGAGATTTACGTCTATCGTCTGCTGCCACAGGTCCTTCATCGAAACTTTTTCAAATGTCAAAAATTTCCAATTTCCAATTTCCAATTTCTCCAATGTTTGTTGCAGTTCCTGAAACAACGATTCAACATCTTTCATGATATCAAACATACTCGCACTGACTCTATACCATTCTAGCATCGTAAACTCTGGATTGTGGGTGCCACCAAATGATTCGTAATCACGAAATGTTTTTCCAAGAAAAAAAATATTGTCGAATCCTGCAGCAAGCATTTTTTTCATTGTGTATTCAGGTGACGTATGCAAAAAAGCCTGGTGCTCATTTTTTCTATCATCATGAATGATCAGCTCTACGGGTGAAAGATACGGTTCCTGTCCTGGGAAGCGAAGTATAAGGGGTGTTTCGACTTCCAAAAAACCGTCTTGCCAAAAGAACTCTCGAATTGTTTTGAGAATATGTGAACGGATTATCAAGACGTCTTTTTGTCTTTGGATATGGTCTGTATGTAGGCTCATAGGTTGCATAAGTAAGCCATAAAAATAAGGTTTTGTCCATGGACAGGTATTTTATTGACAAAAAAACTGATATGCGGTATTCTTTCTTCCGTACATTACCGATGCGGGTATTGTATAATGGCTTATTATGTCTGCCTTCCAAGCAGAAGACGCGAGTTCGATTCTCGCTACCCGCTCACACAACAATTATCTTCGCTCGTCACGTTGCAGGCAAAGTATCTTTGCTTTCAACGCGATGGTGCGAAGCACCATGTCAGAATACCGCGGGGTAGAGCAGTCTGGCAGCTCGCCGGGCTCATAACCCGGAGGTCACCGGTTCAAATCCGGTCCCCGCAACCAGGCTACATCACGACTTGCAGTCGTGATCGCGCCATGGCAGGCTAGTTCTATGATTCACTTTGTGTACATTCTCAAATGCGCAGACGGTGACCATTATACAGGCATTGCCAAAGACTTGAAAAACGATTACAAGAACATCAAGAAGGCAAAAGTAGTAGTACGGCGACAAGATTGCCCGTTGCACTTGTCTGGTTCTGTGGATTTATCACAGAAGCAGAGGCTGTACGATTTGAGAAGTATTTAAAATCCCATTCAGGAAGAAGATTCAGAAATAGGTTTCTTACTGATATCTAACAACGCTATCATAAAGGAGCCTGCACGGCGCAATTCGGCGAAGCCGAATGAAGACGTGCGGTAGTAGCTCAGTTGGTTAGAGCGCTTCCTTGCCAAGGAAGAGGTCGCCAGTTCGAATCTGGTTTACCGCTCCAAAAAAACAGTTCAACAGGACTGTTTTTTGATACCTTGCTCGGAGAGAATAGTCCCCACCCCACATTCTATACAACAGAGATATGTTGTGATATACTATTTGCATATTTCCGGTCGGCCAAGTCCGTCGGATCTACTGTATGGTTCTAACAAAAACCACCCTCTTTACCAGGGTGGTTTTTGTATTTTGTATTTATATTTTATATTAAAAAAAACAGCGTTTTTTATAACGCTGTTTTTTTTGTCGGAGTGAAAGGACTTGAACCTTCGACCCCCTGGTCCCAAACCAGGTGCTCTAGCCAACTGAGCTACACTCCGAGGCATTGTTATTCTGTTCACCTTTTTGAGGAAAGGCTGTGCCTTTCACTCACGTTGGTGTGGTGCCGAGGGAGAGAATCGGACTCTCGACACGAGGCTCTTCAGGCCTCTGCTCTACCACTGAGCTACCTCGGCATAAAAACAAGCAATAAGCTGGAAACAAATAACAAAAGTGGGTTGCTAATTATTACGTGCTTATTGCTTGCTTTCTGGTGGACCAGAGAGGAATTGAACCCCCGACCTCCTCGGTGCAAACGAGGCGCTCTAGCCAACTGAGCTACTGGCCCAAAAAACGTGAGACGATTATAGCAAGTGCTCTTCGTGCTGTCAAGAAAGTATATGCCCCAACTGGGAGAACTTCAACTTATTTATGACCTTTTATATTTCTTCAGTCCCAACGGTAAAGCGTAATTTCATTTCTTCTCTCTGTTCTTTTTTGAGATCGATAAAGGTTTTTTTTGTCCATGGTCGTTCTTCTATCACTTGAGAAATCCATTGTCCTCCAAGCAGGTGTGGCATCATAACATAATTTGCTCCTGCTTGATAGAGTTCTTCGAGTTGGTTTGTGTGGTATAGATTTGCAATGATATAGATACTCTCTGATTTCATTCGAATATGTTTGATAATAGTCAATTGATCATCTGGTTCTGGAATGGTAAGGAGAATCATCTTTGCTTTTTCAAGAGGGATTGATTCCAAAAATTCAACATCTGCGACATCGCCAAAAAAGGCAGGGATATTTCTTCGATGCAATTTTGCAATTGATTTTGGATTGTAATCAATCACAGCAAATGTTTTTTTTTCTTTGGCGAGAGATTCACAAATTTTCCATCCTATTCTGTGATATCCCACGACCCATACATCGTATATATTTGCATGTTGTTCTTTTTGTTGAAATCTATCTAACCCAAATGTATCAAGGAGCGGACGAATCCATTTGTACAATTGTTCATTGTACGTAATCGCATACGAAGAAACAAAAATGGTAGTGAGGGCAATGATGGTAAAGAGTGGTAATTCGATTCCATTGAGATGACCAAGTTGAACACCAGTAAAAATTAAAATAAAACCAAATTCACTGACTTGTCCTGCTGTTACCCCTGCAAGAAAACTATTTCTTCTGGTAAATTTGAGGAGGCGAAAGGTGTAGTACAAAATGAATGGGTTTCCAAAAATAATAAACAGAGAAAGAATAAGTCCTGGAAGAATGAGACTACTACTATTCGTAATGCCCATTTCACTCCCGAGAATGATAAAGAAGAGAACAATAAAAAAATCTCTTAGTGGTTTGATACGACTACTAATCTCTGATTGATATGGGGATGACCCGAGTGAAATACCTGCGATGATTGCACCAATTTCTAGAGAAAATCCTGCCCAATTCATTAAACTGGAAATACCAAAACACCACGCAAGGGTAAAAATAAATAGAAATTCTGATGATGTCGCAACATGGTCGAGTATGCGAGGAATAAGAAATTTGGAAAGAATAATAATGAATCCAATGATCGCAAAGGCTCGGAATGCCATGATCTTGATCGTCTCTGTGAGTGGCATATCGGATCCATTTGTAGTCAAAAACAACATAACCATCACAGCAATGATATCTTGTATGATCATGACACCGAGAACATGTCGCCCGTAAACTGATTCACTATCTTTTTTGTCACTCAACAATTTTACAATGACAATGGTACTTGAAAATGTAATAGCTACACCAAGATATGTCGCAGAAGAAACACTGAAGCCAAGCATTCGAAGAATAAAAAAACCACTCGTAGATGTGAATATAAATTGTGTAAGTCCTGCAATAAGTGAGATCTTCCCAATATTTCGTATATGGGAAATATTGAGACTGAGTCCTACCAGAAACAAGAGAAACACCACACCAAATTTTGCAAGCGTATTAAATGTTTCTTCCTGTCCTCCGATTGTTTGTAAAAAAAGAGGTCCGGCGATCATACCGGAAATAATATATGCGATCATGAGTGGTTGTCTCAGGAGTCGCATGACAAATGCAATGGACACGGTGAGACCAAACAAGATGGCAAGTTGAAGAAAAATATTTGCTTCCATAAGAGTGATTCTATTATAGCAGATTTTTCTTGTTCACTGGAATTTTTTATTTACATTTTTTTTAGAAGGAGTACCATTGATATATCATGCACAGCGACGGAGGTGCAAGATGTTGGTTCGGCTGTTCAAGTCTGCTCTTCTCTTCGGTGTAGGAGTTGGAGCGGAAGCTCTCTCCAGTGTGTTCCCGGGTACGGTCGAGGCCGTGTGGTTGGAGATCTTCGGGGACTGTCTCGGGAGCGACGAATGATTTTCGTCGTACCGCCGCTCGGAGTACTCAACTGTCCCCACAACCGAGCAACGGAAGAGGAAAAATATCCGCTGCTCACTTTCTTTCGAATATGTTCGAGAGAGAGTGAGGAGGTACGGATGTTTTTTTTATTCTTCTTTTCTTTTTCTTCTGAAAAACAAGATGATTTTTTTGAATGGGCTATTCTCAATTTTTGCCACTAATCCTACAAGAATTGCAGTGATACCTCCGGCTGTTGCCGTAAGATATTTTTGTGTAAGTTCTTTAGTATTTTCTTCTTTGGTTGCTTCTTTTTTTACAATCACATCTTCAACGACCCCAGTTTTTACAATATCAGTTGCCGTGCGTGGTAGGAGTCTATACCCACTTTTTGTTTGGCTTACAATGCCCTCGACGTTTACCAGATCTCCGAGTTGATATGTTTTTGGATTGATACCTGCGCCGCGTTTGAAATACACTTGGATTTCATCACTGCCATCGTCAACATACATATAGGATGATTTTATTTCTGTTATCTCGCCATGGACTTCGATAAGACTTCCTTCGTATGTTTCATTGATTGTTGCGATGTCTACAGGTTTTGCATTGGGGAGTGCCTCATGATCAAGAACCTTAATATCTTGTTCACCACTTGTTTTTACCCGTGTTTCTCCTGATATTTCAGAAATTTCTCCTGTAACTTGGATGACATCGCCAAGGTCCATGTCTGGAAATGCTTTACTATTCATATAGACTTGTACACCAGCTGGTTCTGTATCTGTGGATGTTGCTGCTGCAACCATATAGAAATATTGCGATCCAAATACATCTGGGAGGACAGCAACAGTTCCTGTCGTGGTAATCATATCACCGATGTCTTCATTTCGAAGTCCTGCAAGTGTGGTTGCTATCACCGGTTTTACCATTTTACTTTTTGTAGTTGTTGTTTTTGTTTTTTTTGTATCGTCCGGGGGAGAAACAATATTTGCTTCACCCGGTGTAAGAGTGCTGGTCCATGTCCATTCATCATTTTCGTCTCTCACATAGCTGTGTCCTTCGAGGACATCATCAAAACGAACATCACGAAGAACCGTTCCGTCTGGATAGAGAATGCGCGCGCTATCGCTGGTATTATTCAGTGCAAGTTTTGTATCTTGTCTGCCAAAGACCATGTAGGCGCCAGGTGCAATCGTTGTATCTTTTGGAATCGTATATGCGCGTGAGCCACCTTCTTCGTCATCAAGTTTTATATCGGTGAGGTCGATTGCTGTGTCTGTTGGATTGTAAAGTTCTATAAACTCTGTGGTATCAGATCCTTGTGGGTTTGGAAATATTTCAGAAATCTCTATTTTGTCTACAGGCGTTGTTGCCTTGAATCCACCTGCAAACGAGAGTGTATTTTTGACAGAAACAATAACTTCTTTGCTACTCGTATTGCCAGACGCATCGGTTGCTGCAAGTGTGACAGTATAGGTTCCTTCTGTATTGAATACATGTTCTACGATGTCACCTTCATCAGTACTGTTGTCTCCAAATGTCCACACAAACGTAATGGTTTCGGATTCTGGATCCGTAGTGTCGGATGCATCAAAAAGAACGTGTTGTCCGACAGCAACTTCTGGATCAACCGTGATTGCAATAATCGGTGCAGCACTTTTTCCTTCTATAACATTTGCTTCACTCGGAGTGACTTCGGTCGTCCATGCCCAGGAGCCATCTTCTTTTCGTGCCCAACTTTGTCCTTCTGCTGCACTCCCGGTAAAGTGTGTTTTTTCGACCATCGCACCATTGGGATCATAGAGACCTACTTCTTCACCACCGCTGTTGTTGAGTGCAATGCCAGTGGTGGCGCGTTTTAGTACCAAATATGCGCCTGGTGTCAGATGTCCGTCTGTTATGGTGTACCGTTTTTTCGAACTATCACCGAGTTTCCAATTGGTGATGTCGACGGTTTCTGCGCCAGCATTATAGAGTTCAATAAATTCATCATCGCTATCAGATCCAGGCGGATTTGGATATATTTCATTGATGTGAACACTACTAGAAAATATTTTGGTTCCAAGAATTTGTCCTGTTCCTGTGCCATCTGTGGTATTGAGAGAAATAATATTTGTTTTTCCTTTTGTAATCGTGTCAGTGAGAACAAAATCATAAAAATCGTTGTTTGCATCAAGGCCATCAAGACGTCGTGCAAGACTTAATGGATCTTGTGCGATTGGTGCATTGTCGCTTGTGTTGCCATCATCCCAATTGCCATACGTGACTCGGTCAATTTCTTTTCCACCTGGGTCAATGAGAAATACTTCGTCACCACTATTGTTTAGATTTCCTTTGGGTGAGTCGACGACAAAAAATCCATGTGCGTTGATATCGCCATTGAGCGTGGTTTTTGCTTCACTGCCATCTTCTACCCACCAGCCTTTCAGAGAAATAGATTCGTCACTGGTATTAAATAATTCTACAAATTCTTCTTCACCATCTTGTGGATCAGAAACAAGTTCATTTATCACTACGACACCTTCTTCATATGTTTTTGTCGGCACAATTATATTTCCTCCTCCACCACCAGATGATGGTGCGGGCGTTTCTGTTGGTGTTGGTGCTGTGATACTATTTTTTTCTCCTTTGGTTGGTGTGGTTGTTTTTTGCCATGTACCACGTTCATCTATAGCGAGTGCGTTTCCTTTTTCTGGTACGTCGACTGTTGCGTTTTCCCAATTTCCGTATGCAACACTGTCGACACTCTGGTTTTCTGGGTTAAAGAGTGCAATGAGGTCTCCGCTGTTGTTGAGTTTGTTTGTAGAAAGTTCTATGACTATAAATCCATTCGCATCAATCGTCGACGTTGGCGAAACGATGACGCCGGCGCCGTCGTGAAGTGTCCATCCTGTGAGGTAAGCTGTCGATGTGGTAGTATTGAACAATTCTATCCATTCATGCTCGTCTGTATTTGGATTTGGTACAAACTCGTTGATTCGAATTGAGGAGCTGGTTGTTGGTGTGGGTGTTTCTTCTTGAATTTCGTTTTGAAGAATGGTGATCAGAGTAGACGTATTGCTACTCAGTCCATCTGTATCAGTGACCGTCAGTGTTATGGTATATGATCCTGCGTTTGTGTATTCGTGTGGGGTTATTGCATCTGCACCACTTGTCTCATCTCCGAAGTCCCAGATGTAAGATGCAATGCTGGTGTCGTCAGTTGAGCTTGTCGCATCAAATAATATATTTGTGTTGACGTTCGTCGTGGAGGTAGAAATAGTAAACAGTGCAATTGGTGGTTCGTTTGTATCGGCAGGTTCGTTATTCACCCGCCAATAATTTTGTTTTCCCACTGTATTCCCGTTTGGGTGTTCTTTCCAATTTGTTGCACCGTAATCTTGTATAGTTGGATCTATTCGTTCAAGAGAAAAATTTGTTGCATTGATATAGGTAAATTGTTCTATGATATCTCCTTGTGCATTTTTGAGACCTATTTCTTCACCACCTTCATTCAATGTATTCCAGGAACTATCAAAAATAGGTACGGTGATATTTGGATATTTCGTAAGAAATTGTCCATTGTTTTGTGTGATGACGGCATACTGTCCTGAGGCTATGGTTGCGTCATCTCCTTGGACCAGTGTGAGTCCATGGTTGGTGTTTGCTTCCAGAAATTTCCATCCTGTGAGATCTATAGGAGCATCACTGGCATTGTATATTTCCACCCATTCATCGCCACTGGGTTCTGTCGCCCCTATTTCTGTGATAACAATACTCGGTGCATCACTTTTTGCACTTGTAGAAAATAAAAACACACTCGCAAGGATGCTTAGTGTGCAAAGAAAAAGAATGATGTCTTGTTTCATATCCCCCCTTTAAGAATGAAAAATTACATGATAAAGGAAGTATACAAAATCTAGAATTTTTTCGCAAAAAAAGTTGTCGCTGTCATCCGGACGACGCTCCCCTCTGAAGCGTTGTCCGGATGACGGTGTTTGTGTCGGCGGTGCGTCGTCGCTCATGCGATCTCGCACAACCCCCAGAAGAGACACAGTTCGGTCTCCCTCGAGAAGCACACCGGCTCGTTGGTCGGGAGATCCTCATCGTCGCAGTACATGCGCACGTAGCACTCACCGTGCGACTCGTCGTAGATCAGGACGCGCTGACACGCGGCCTGTGCACTCTGGCTGGCGAAGATGCCGACCAGAATTAAGGCGAGGGCCGAAGAGATGAGTCCGTGTTTCATGGGAGCCTCCTCAGGAGCTGGAGAAGTGGGTGACGGACAGGCCTAAAAGTAGATTACCGAGCTGTGAGGATATCGTCAAGTTTGTGTGGAAATATTTGAAGATTACATTTCAACTACGTTGAAATAAGATTAAAAGACTTAAAAATATCTAGTCTTGGAGTCTTTTTTTGTTTCTTATATTGTTTCCGTTTGCTCTGGTGGTAGTGGTATCTTTGTCATTTTATTTTTCTTCAGATACGTCATACCTGTGATAAAGAGCAGTGTAGATGTAATGGCGGATCCGATGCAGTAGATACAGTACGCGTGGAGAATAATAGATTGTACAACCATGAAGTAGATAGATGCGAACAAACCAATCCATGTGAGTTTTGAAATACAGGAAAGCAATCTTTCTTTTTTCTTATCAAGATATGCAATTGAAAGGACGAGAATTGCGAGATAAAAAAGTGATCCAAAAAGCGCAACAGGAATGCCAAATATTTCTGAATAGCTACTACTCGTCACTGTGTCACAGCCATGCACAATCGTACAGGTGACAGGGGAACCTGACAATTTTTTTACGGCCAAATACGTGGAATCAACAAATCCAAGTAGTGATATGATGAGAAAGAATACTGCCCAT
Organism: Candidatus Magasanikbacteria bacterium CG_4_10_14_0_2_um_filter_41_10; assembly: GCA_002792995.1. Taxonomy (GTDB): domain Bacteria; phylum Patescibacteriota; class Patescibacteriia; order Magasanikbacterales; family UBA922; genus UBA12086. The sequence continues at coordinate 18,419 of PFPJ01000029.1, forward strand.
TTTATGTGCGTTGTTGGTTTTTGTTGTGGCTTTTGATCTAATGTTGAGGGTGTGTCCATAGAGATTATTGTGCATCAAGGGTTGATTGAATAAGAATTTTGAATGCTTGGTATGATCCTGGATTTTGGATTGCATCACCGTTCAGAAAAAATGTTGGGGTTCCTTGAAGTTTCATGGCTGATGCACGATTGTAGCTTTCGTTGACGATTGTTTCGACTGATGAACTTGTAAGATCCGTTTTGAACTGCGTACTGTAGAGTCCGAGAGAGGTGGCAAGACTGACAAAAAAGTCGGTAGGATCGGTAAGTCCTTCCCATTGTTTTTGTGTATTGAAGAGGACATCGTGCATCTCCCAAAAGTTTCCTTGAATGCTGGCTGCCTCTGCTGCTTGCGATGCGAGCATTGCATTTGGGTGAATAGTTTTGAGTGGGAAGTGTCGATAGACTACCGCAAGCGTATCTGGGAAATCTTGTGACAGTTGTTTGACGATTGGATACATCGCGCCACATGCGGGGCATTCAAAATCTGAATATTCGACAAGAGTAACTTTTGCGTTCGTAGGTCCTTGAATATGATCAGTTGTTTTGACAGTGTCACCGAGTGTTTGGTCGCCACCACTTCCTGCATTGCCACTGCCAAGAGTTGCGAGGAGCCAGACGAGAGCCACAATACCGAGAATAACACCTCCCCAGATAAGACCGCTTTTCATTGATTGGTTCATAACATATGAAATAGTGAGTAAGTAGATGCGTCTTGCGATTGTAACATATTTACATCATCTGACGAAAGAGGAGAATGATCAGGCCCATTTGTAACATAAAAATGAGCAAAAGTACGATTTGGAATGATATTTTTTTTGTTTTGTGACGAAAGAGTTTCATTCCAAACAATGCTCCAAGCGTGCCACCCAAGAGTGACAGGAACCACAGTACTTTTTCAGGTGTTCGCGAGTTTCCTCGTTGTGCTTGAATTTTATCTACCCCAAACATGATGAAGGCAATGGTATTGATGAGTAAAAGATATACGACAACACCTTGTACAAGGAGAGAAAATTGAAAAAACGATATATCCATATTACATTGCTTCGTCGCGTTGATGATATTTTCTATCTTCCTCAGAAAGTTTTATGAGATCTTCTCTGATTTTGTTTGGATGCGCGACTGCATAGAATACAATGTGTGTGTTTGACGATGCTGTCTTGACACTCACATCTGCATAATTGAACAGTGTCGCAAACATTCCGTGCATTTCTACAGTGACATCTTGGATACGGAAGAGATCTAATTCTGTGATAGATCGAGCAAACAGATTGTGCTGTTCTATATCAATGATTCTATCATTTGTCACGATCCAAAGATCTAAATAATAATCGATGAAACGAACATAAAATAAAAGATACATGGTGAGTGTATAGGCACTCACCAAAAGGACAAGAAGTGGGTAGGAACGAGGCCCCATGAGTAATTCTGGAAAGATTCTGGAAATGAGGGCATAGAGAATCACGGGGACGAGGAGGAGGACCAAAAAAAGAAATGCGATAGGAATAAACGTGATCGGATGTCGTCTGATTTCGTACACAATTTGTTCGTACGATTTTTGTTTGATAAGTTCGCCGAGATGCATAGGAGAACGATTAAAATGATGTCCCGCTAGGGCCAGTAAACCAAGAGGAATCAAACACAATGACTGCCGTGGTCCAATTGACATCGACAAGAAGAGACATTGTGAGATACATGGTGAGGACAGTGAGAGCCAAAATAAAGAAAGACATGGTAAAACTTACAATCGTAAACGATGCTGTCATGACCACATGATAAAAATCAATAAGTGCGAATATCAAAAATATCGCAAAAAAAATGAGAAAGAGAAAGAGAAATACATACAGGGGAATAGCGACAGACATATAAATAATTTCAAATTCCTAATTTCTAATAAAATTCTAATATACGAACTCTCTTACAACAGTGCTGTCTGCGTTGTTACAATGGCACTAAAATGGTCATGCGCGCGTGGGGTTGTTTTTCTTCCTCGGGGGGTGCGTTCGAGCATGCCGATCTGGATGAGATACGGTTCGTAAATAGTTTCTATGGTTTCCATTTCTTCTGCGGTTGCTGCTGCGAGCGTGTTCAATCCTACAGGGCCACCGTTAAATCCACTGATAATTGTTTTCAAAATTTTTCGGTCCACTTCATCGAGACCGTGTTCATCTATGAGGAGCATGTCGAGTGCACCATGTGCTGCTTGGAGCGATATCGTGCCGTCGTGTTTTACTTCTGCGTAGTCTCGGACACGTTTCAAGAGGCGATTTGCGATACGCGGGGTTCTCCTTGCGCGTCCTGCGATGAGATTTGTTGCTTCGTCAGCGATGGTTACTTCGAGAAGGCGGGCATTGCGGTGGACTATTTTTTCCATATCTTCTGGTTCATAAAATTCCAGATGATACACGTGTCCAAAGCGGTCGCGCAATGGTCCAGAGAGAAGATTCATTTTTGTCGTAGCGCCGATGAGGGTAAAACGTTCGAGTGGCATGCGAAGCGTCCGTGCTGCTGGGCCTTTGCCGACAATAAGATCGAGGACATAGTCTTCCATTGCACTATAGAGGACTTCTTCGATGGTTTTGTTCATGCGGTGGATTTCGTCTATAAAGAGAATATCGCCACGGCCGAGGTTTGTGAGGATTGCTGCAATATCACCTACCCGTTCGAGTGCTGGGCCTGCCGTTGTTTTTATCTTTACGCCCATTTCGCTGGCAATAATACCTGCAAGCGTGGTTTTTCCTAATCCTGGGTTGCCGTACAGCAGGACATGCTCCATAGCCTCATTTCTGCCCTTAGCGGCTTCTATTGAGATGGAGAGGGGTTCTTTTATCTTTTCCTGTCCAACAAAATCAAAGAGCGTCTGTGGACGCAGATTGATATCCATATCGATTTCGGTCTCTTCTATTTCTGGTGCAACGAGACGATCTGGGATTGATTCTGTATCTTGTGAGGAGAGGATCATATTCAGGGATTACACAGAAATATACAGATTCCGCTGAATATTTGTGTGATTGTATTGTACGGGAAGAGGAGGGGGAAATCAATGATATATGTATTAAGATTTTTTACATTAGAACAAAGTTTTAATTTTTTCTGTTCCATAGTAGTACACATGTCTGCCTTGTTTTTGAGAACTAAGAAAACCTTTTTCCTCTAAATCCTTTAGGTCTTTGCTTGCTGTCATTTTTGCTATTTGATTTATGTTCATATGGATTGTGAGATTTGTTCTTTCATCGGGATCTCCATGTAAGTATTGAAGTAATTGAACTTGTCTCATATTTAATTTATATTTCTGTTCACTTATTTTTTTCATTTTTGTATTTCCTTGCGATTGTCTATTTACATATTTTTTGAAATCCATCAAAGCAAGTTTAATTTTTTTGACATTATAATCTATGAAATATGTCAAATCATTATCATCTTGTTCACTATACACATATGCTAAGATGTATTGCTTTGGTGATAATTTAATAATTTTTGATATGGGTAAATAAACAAATGCCCAATATCCGTGTTTAATCAGATACCAATAAAAGAGTTGTCTTGCTAACCTACCATTCCCATCAGTAAAAGGGTGAAGGTATCCTATCCAAAAATGAATCATAATCGCCTTTATGATGGGGTGCAAGAAAGCTTCTTGCTTCAAGTCGTCATTCGCAAATTTGATAAGTTTCTTTAGTTCTTTTTCAACAAAATTGACCTCTGGACCCTTATGATATATTTCTCCGGTAAGTTTATCGTTTACATAAATAGGTTCTCCTTCTTTTCGCATTCGAGGTTTATTTCCATCTGAGTCAAGGGTATCTTTTGTGATGATACCATGCAATTCCAAAATCAGATCCATGCTCATCTCTTTATCTTTATATTTTTCTTCGATTGCTTTCATTGAAGTGTAACTATTAACAATCATTTGTTCAGAACTGTTTTTTGGTTTTCGTCCTTCTCTAAGCATTTTTTTGGCTACTTGCCTAGTTGTGGCTGCCCCCTCTAACTGGGATGACGCAATGGCTTCTTCCATTATTCCCCGTGTTATAAGTTTTTGTTTATTGGATTTGTCTATTCCATCTTTACCAACAAATAATTCTCCGCCTGTACTCATATCCAATTCATGGAAAAACTCCTCAAAGTAATCCAATTTGCTCCATGTGAATGTTTCTTCTTTAATATCATTTATAGGTGTTTTTAAAGATTTGGATTTTCTAAAAAGTTTTATTAAAAACCATAACTCTTCTCTTTTTATACTTTTAGGAATTGGCTCTTTGTATTTAAATTCATCCCAATAAATGTAATCCGTATTTAAAAATTTTTTTATAAAATCAAAAATCTTTCCAGTATCTTCCTTATAAAGCATTTGAAGTACTTGATCTGGTTTTACATCATCTAAAGATGGCTTTTTTAAAGTGTATTTCATATATTTGGTATAGGTCTAGTTATACCTATTTTATACCTATTTTATACTTATGTCAAGATAGGTCTAGTTATACCTATTTTATACCTATTTTATACCTTTTTTGAGTAAAAGAGAGTATTTTGCTAGGATGAAATGGGATTAAGACAAGGGGGTATCCCATGCTTCGTCACATCCGTGAGTTCATCTGGACGTGCAAGGAGATGTGGGGCTTCAAGGACCCACATCTGAAGACAATCAAGCAGCAACTTCGTGCGTCTGGTCGGCCTGGAGCTGGCATCTTCGCCGCTCTGCTTACCTTCGTGAGCTTCCTGCTCGTGAAGCAGCCGCTCCCGTGGTTGCCTATGTTGGTCACCATGTTCGCGTACGACCGACTGACGCGGAACATCATGACCTTCAACGACATTCAGGACGCTGCGCACGACGCGAAGAAGGGAAAGCGGCTTGCGCTCGATCATCCGAGAGCGATTCGGAAGTACTGGCGACGACAAGCCAAGATCATCCTCGCGTTGCTCCTGTTCATTGGCCTGGTCGGGAACCCGTTCCTGGCGTTGTTCATGACAGGCGTCTGGGTACTGGGCCTCGTGTACTCCTACAAGCCCAAGTGGTATCCACTCAACAACCTGACCGTTGCCGTCTGCTCTGGTTCTCCGGCATTCGTTGGAACTATCTATTACGGTGGTAAAGACACGCTCACCGCAATGTGGGTGTTTGCGATCTTTGCTTCGATCATGCTGTTCCGAGAAATCCTCAAGGATATCGAGGACTGCGAGATCGATTCGGGGTACAAGCGGACCATGGTGACTGTGTCTGGAAAGGGAAGGACACTTTCAAACCTGCTTGGCTTGGTGTTCTTGCTGCCACTGGCTATTGTGTTTTACAGCTGGTTTGTCGTTCATGATCCATTCCTTATTTGGGCGACGATTTTCATGTTCGTGTTGATCATCTACACACTTGCCTTTATGTTCGTTGCGTCCATGGAGCGGTGGCTTCACCTTGCCACAAGGGCGAAGCAATACGTGGATTTGCTCATCCACGTCATTCTCTTTGTGCTCATCGTTCAGAACATCTGACGGTGCGAGAAGAGTGACATGGGCACGGCGTCTCCCGTATGACGTCCACGTCGCCAGTCGTGACAAACTGGCATTCTTCAGACGATACAAATACGTTTTTGTTGTGTGAAAAATGATTTTCTGTGGATAACAATTTCAAAAGTTTTTCTTCAAAAACTTTCTTCGCTCTGTTGAGAGAAAAAGGAAATTGGGTGGGGCATTTGGTCAGATATTTCGAGTTGTGTTATACTGAAGTTCCTACCGAAAAAATACTACATATTGTGTTACGAACCTTACTCAAACACAATATATAGTATTTACTCGGATGAGCTCCCTTGTTGGTTTTCCCACCTGGTGGCACCAAAGACATGTATTTGTTCCTTGCGCTCTATTGTCATGTTCATCTATCGATAAGCACCCTGACAATGGACGCGGAGACTAGAACTGTCTCCCTGTAACGCCGTGATTTCTTACCATACAGAAAGCACCGCGTGCTTTTTATCCCCTTTTAATCTTTTATTCTATGAGCCCTGTCGATTCACGATTCATCGAAGGTCTTCATCTCGGACAGGATGAGGCAACACAGTTTACGTACAATGAACAGACTGGTTTGAAGTTCAAACGTCGTTTTAGTGAAGAAGGCAAGAGTCCTTTTGATATGGTTGAATATGAAATGCGTACTTCGGTTATCCGTGAACCAGACGGAACGGTCGTTTTTGAACTCAAAGATATTGAAATCCCAAAACAATGGTCTCAGGTTGCGACAGATATCATCGCACAAAAGTATTTCCGAAAAGCGGGTGTCCCGCAATATAATAAAGATGGTTCGGCGAGGCTGAACGCTGACGGCTCTCCCATGCTCGGAGCCGAAACAAGCGTGAAGCAGACGGTTCATCGTCTTGTGGGCACCTGGCGTTTTTGGGGAGAAAAATACGGATACTTTGCGACAAAAAAAGATGCGAACATATTTTATGATGAACTTGTGGTGATGCTTATCCGTCAGATGGCAGCACCAAACTCACCACAATGGTTTAATACTGGATTGAACTGGGCACATGGTATCAATGGCCCTGCTCAAGGGCATCATTATGTAGATCCAGATACAGGTGTCATGACACGCTCAACAGATTCGTATACGCATCCACAACCACACGCGTGTTTTATCCAGTCTGTGAGTGACGATCTCGTGAATGAAGGTGGTATCATGGATCTCTGGGTACGTGAAGCACGACTCTTCAAATATGGATCTGGAACGGGAAGTAATTTTTCTACGCTCCGTGGACGAGGCGAACCTCTTTCTGGTGGTGGACGCAGTAGTGGGCTCATGAGTTGGCTCAAGATCGGAGATCGCGCTGCAGGTGCTATCAAATCTGGTGGAACGACGCGTCGTGCAGCAAAGATGGTCATCCTCGATCTTGACCATCCAGATGTCCGAACATTTATCAATTGGAAAGTGGAAGAAGAAAAGAAAGTCGCTGCGCTCATCGCAGGAGGGTATTCATCTGACTACGAAGGCGAAGCCTATGAGACCGTCTCAGGACAAAATTCCAACAACTCTGTCCGCGTGCCAAATAAATTTATGGACCTTGTTCAGCGTGGTGGCAATTGGGAAATGAAATGGCGCACCGATGGCACCGTTTGTGAAACGATAGAAGCAAAAAAACTGTGGGATGAAGTTGCCTTTGCTGCATGGGCATGTGCAGATCCAGGATTGCAATATGATGACAATATCAATGAATGGCACACGTGTCCTCAATCTGGAAAAATTCGTGGATCAAATCCATGTAGTGAATACATGTTTCTTGACAACACTGCCTGTAATCTTGCGTCACTCAATCTTGCACATTTCTTTGATACCAAAACAACAACATTTGATGTAGATGGATTCAAGCATGGCACACGACTCTGGACGACGGTTTTGGAAATCAGTGTACTCATGGCACAATATCCAAGTAAAGAAATTGCACAAGGATCATACGACTATCGTACGATTGGTCTTGGGTATGCAAACATCGGGTCAGTGCTCATGACAGCTGGGATTCCATACGAATCAGAAGATGCATATGCGTTTACAGGAAGCGTCACGGCACTCATGACAGCAGAATCCTACAAGACCAGTGCAGAAATGGCGCGCACGCATGGCCCATTCCCAAAATATCATTTGAATAAGGACGACATGCTCCGCGTCATGCGCAATCATCGTCGCGCGGCATTCAATGCGCCAGACAATGAATACGAAAAACTAACAGTCAAACCACAAGGCGTGAATCCACAATACGCACCAGCCTATATTATTGCCGCAGCACGACAGAGCTGGAACGAAGCAGTAGAAATGGGAGAACAATACGGATACCGCAATGCACAGACGACACTGCTTGCGCCTACCGGTACGATCGGACTTCTTATGGATTGTGCAACGACTGGTGTCGAACCAGACTTTGCACTCGTGAAATTCAAAAAACTTGCAGGTGGTGGATACTTCAAAATTGCAAACGAAGCTGTTCCTTCTGCGCTCGAACATCTTGGGTACACAGAAGCACAGACACAAGATATCATCGACTACATGCGTGGGTCTGCTGACGTCACGAACGCGCCACACATCAATGCCGAAACGCTGAAAGCAAAAGGATTTACTGATGCAGATTTAGTAAGTGTCAGCAAAGCACTGGAGAGTGCCTTTGAAATGCAATTTGCATTTAACGTCTGGACACTGGGTGAAGACTGTATGAAGCGTGCAGGATTTTCTCCAGAAGAATATAATGACCCGAAGTTCAACATGCTCAAGGGCCTTGGTTTCTCTTCACAAGAAATTGCAGAGGCAAATGAGTTTGTCTGTGGAACGATGACAATAGAAGGTGCGCCACATCTGAAAGAATCGGATTACAAAGTATTTGATTGCGCAAATAAATGTGGGAAAAAAGGACAGCGCTATATTCACTGGAAAGGACACCTTCGCCAAATGGCCGCGGCGCAACCCTTCCTCTCTGGTGCGATTTCAAAAACAATCAACATGCCAAATGAGGCAACGATTGATGACGTCAAGCAAGCGTACTGGGATTCATGGCAACTGTCCCTCAAAGCTGTGGCCATCTATCGTGATGGATGCAAACTCAGTCAGCCATTGTCTACCAGCTCAAAAGAAAGTGATGAAGACAAAAAAGAACGAGAAGATGCAGAAGCAGTGGCAGAGCAGAAAACCGTAGCCGCAGTAATCAAAACAACATCTATTGAAGAACATGTCGAAGCGTCTACCATTGCGCAAGCCATTGAGCAAGCGTCTGCCATTCTGAACCAGCATGTGCCAGACAGCCATGTGATGCCAACGTATGCGAGTGATGGGTCTATTAGTGAGCACCGCATCTATCTGCACGGAGAAAAAAGAAAATTGCCAGCAAAGAGAAGCGGTATTACGATTTCTAGTAAAATCGGTGGTACAAAACTCTGGCTCCGCACAGGAGAATACCCAGATGGACGGCTCGCAGAAATCTTTATTGATGTGTATAAAGAAGGCACGATTGTGAAGAGTATGATGAACATGTTTGCCGTGTCTATTTCTATGGCGCTGCAGTACGGGGTGCCACTCGAAAAATTGGTAGACAAATTTACGTTTACACGGTTTGAACCTTCTGGCATGACAGATCACCCAAATGTGAAAGTCTGTACCTCTGTGATTGACTTTGTCTTCCGTATCCTTGGTATGGAATATCTCGGACGCACAGATTTCGTTCAAGTGCCACCAAAAGGAATTCAAAAAAAGAAATTTGAACAGATGGCAAAAATGGCAGAGACAAGTGTGACACAAAAAACACTTGAGATAGAACAGGTAGTAACGTCAGGCGTTGACACGCAAGTCGCAGGACAGACAACACTACCGACACTCGAAGAAGTCACTGAACTCAAAGTAGCATTGTCAGAATCTGACAAGTTGCTTGGAGAGATGATGGGAGATGCACCTGCATGTCCGACGTGTGGCCACATCACGGTTCGCAACGGGAGTTGTTACAAGTGTTTGAACTGTGGGGATAGTCTAGGGTGTAGTTAAACAGTGATTGGTGAACAATGAACAAAAAAACCGCTGGAATTGTCTGGCGGTTTTTTAGTAGAAAAGATTAAAAGATTACGTTTGGTTATCGCCAAACAAGACTGAAAGATTATTTTATATAAAGTAGCATAATTTTTTTAATCCTGGTATACTTTCTTTATATGGAAAAGACAACTGTCAACAATAAAAAGACT
>PFPJ01000022.1 GCA_002792995.1 Candidatus Magasanikbacteria bacterium CG_4_10_14_0_2_um_filter_41_10
TCGGTTCCCAGAATGCATGATCAATAAGAATAATAGGAATTTGTTGCATTTTTTTTGTTTCAATAAGTGTTAAAATTTCAAACAGGTGATGCAGTGTCCCAAATCCTCCTGGAAAAAAGATAAACGCTTTTGATGGCGCAGTGACAATCAACTTGCGAGTAAACGGAAATTTGAATGAAATAGATTTGGTCACGTATGGATTCATGGATTCTTTGCCATAGACTTCAAGACCAATACCGAGTGATTCTCCTCCTGCTTCCATTGCACCTTTATTGACCGCTTCCGCGACACCAATAGAACCACCAGTTACAACGGCATACCCACTTTTTGCCAAGCGACTTCCCAGTTCATACGCCGTCGCATAATAGTGAGAATCTTGTTCAATATGTCGAGTACCAAGGACGGTAACATCTTCGACAAGCCCTGTAAGAAATTCAAATCCTTCAACCAATTCTGCCATGATACGAAATATACGCCAATCAATATTTTTTTCTCCACTATGAAAATTGGAGACAGACAAATCACAATGTGGAATTTCTTTTCCCATCTCTTCCATAGCCGCGATTGCCTCTTCTGCTGTATCAACAATCTTCCACGAATCCACATGTTCACGTTTTACCGAACCCATGGGACATGTTTTTTCTCTGATAAAATGTACAACCGGTTCCCAATAGTCTTTTCCAACAAGCACAATGGGCATAGGACACATCTTCCCTATTTCAATATTGTGCACGACTTCAAAAAATTCATCAAACGTGCCAAATCCACCTGGGAAAAAAATGTGTGCGTGTGCAGGACTGGTCAACATTACTTTTCGCGTAAAGAAATAGTAAAATGCAGTCGACTTCCCAACATATGGATTGACTCGTTGTTCAAAGGGAAGTTGAATATTCAAACCAACAGAAGGACCATGGCCTTCCTGAGCTCCCCTATTTGCAGCTTCCATAATCCCCGGACCACCGCCAGTAATCGTCGTATATCCATGTTCGGCCAGAAGTTTTCCAAATGCGCGAGCAACGATGTAATGTTTTTCATTTTCATCAAATCGCGCAGATCCAAACACGGTCACTTCATTATGCAATGAATTCAAAAATTGATAGCCTTCGACAAATTCTGCCATGATACGAAAAATCCGCCATGACTCGCGGTAATCCCCTGTTTCATTCAGCGCATAGCTAAAATCTTTGTCAGCATCTTCTTGCACTTTTTTTATAGTTTCTTCACGCATATATAATCCGAATTTACAAATGTTTATCCGAATCTACAAATATCCGAATAATTACAAATAATGTTTATTCTTTTCCTCCACCATTGAGCACTCTTTTGGGGTAAATACGTTCATCTCTGAAATTTACAAGAATGCCCAATGCTAAATTTAACGTCTTCAAATACCGCTGTACTTGCTCGTAATCCTCTTTTTTCAAAAATTTTCTATACTTTATTTCAAGTACTATTTTTCTCTTTCATACTGTATACCAGCAACTTTCAACTCTTGTTCTATCAAGTCACATACTTGTGCTTCACTCGCGTATTTCCCTACTGAATTATGCACTGAAAACAAGACACCGTTTAGCTGATATGAAAGCTCTTTGTGTATAACGTTTACCATATCCCCTCCTTATGTGTATATAATCCGAAATGTTACAAATATCTTTCAAAATAGATTTGTAGGCATTAGGATATTTGTAGATTCGGATAAAGATTTGTAAATTCGGATTCTATTATATCACATTTGCTACCTGAAGAATCTTACTCTCACCCATTCTCGGTCCAATGATCTGCATCCCAATTGGCAATCCATCTTTTGACATGCCTGCAGGGACAGAAATACCAGGAATACCTGCAACAGAAGCAGGACTAACAAACACATCAGCAAGATACATCGCAATCACATCATCTTTCTTTTCTCCAATGCCAAATGCTGGGAATGGGGATGTTGGTGTAATGAGAACATCTACATCTTGAAACACGGTATCAAAATCTTGCATGATAAGCGTACGAACTTGTTGTGCTTTGCGATAATATGCATCGTAGTATCCAGCAGAGAGTGCATACGTTCCAACCATGATACGACGTTTTACTTCTTCTGGAAATCCATGTTCCCGAGAATGTGCGTAGGTATCATACAGCTTTTCCATATCAGACTGTACACCATAGCGAATGCCATCGATACGCCCAAGATTTGAACTATCTTCACTCGGTACAGCAATATAGTACACAGGAATTGCATACTTTGTGTGCGGCAAAGAAACCGGAACAATCGTCGCCCCAGCTTCTTCGAGTGCTTTAATTTTTGCTTCAACCGCATTTTTTACTTCTTCATCCAATCCTTCCAATTCAAAGTATTCTTTCGGCACACCGACCCGTAAATTTCCAATTTCTAATTTCCCAATTTCTTCATCGTACACAGGCACAACATCCGCAACAGTAGTCGCATCTTTTTCGTCAACGCCCGCCATCACTTCCATCAGTATCGCAATATCCCCAGCTGTTTTTGCCATCGGTCCGACGGTATCAAATGAGCTTGCCATCGGCATAATTCCATAACGAGAGTTACGTCCATAGCTTGGACGAATCCCATAAATACCACAAAACGCCGCAGGCTGACGAATAGATCCTCCTGTATCTTCTGCAATTGCAAAAAGGCATTGATGATCAGCAACAGATGCAGCCGCACCACCAGACGATCCACCGGCGACTTTACTCGTGTCATGTGGATTTTTTACCGGACCATACATGGACTGTTCATTACTTGCTCCGTGTCCAAATGCATCACAGTTTGTCTTTCCAACAAGCACAGCACCTTGTTCACGGATTTTTCTGATCACGGTTGCATCAAATGGTGGAATATAGTTGTTGAGAATCTTTGCAGATGCAGTCGAACGAACATCCAGTGTACAGATAGCATCTTTTACAGAATATGGAATACCAGTCAGCATCTTCTGTTCCCCTCTCGCAATCATTTCATCAGCCTTCTTTGCTTCCTCGAGTGCCAGTTCGTCGGTAACCGTAATAAACGCATTGAGTTCTTCATTGTGATCGTGAATTCGGTCGAGGCATGCCTGAGTGAGTTCCACCGACGAAAACTTCCCGCTATCAAGGCCTTCACGCGCTTGTTTGATTGTCAATTCATTGAGGTTCATAGTATCTGTAAATCTGGATTATCCGGATATCCGAATGCATTAGTTATCAAACACTGCCTTCACCTTCAACAAATTCCCCACCTTATCCGGAAACTGTGCAATAATCTTCTTTCTTGTTTCTTCATCTGACTCTGCTACCACATCTTCTCGCACCACATCCTCTAGTTCTGTCACTTGGCAGGTCTCTGCTACTCCCGTGGTATCCACTTCATTCAGCATACTAATATAATCAAAAACAGCCGACAGCTGGTCTGCATAGCGTTCTTTTTCCTCGTCAGTGAGGTGTAGACGAGCGAGGTCTGCGATGTGTTCGATGTCTTCGATTTCTAATTTCATAATAAGTTAGTACGTTTCTCCCCCTTACCAAGGGGGAGATCAAGAGGGGATCTTCGAAGGGGTGAATATTAAACTACTATCTTCCCTTGTAGGCTATATACGCTTTTCATTCTAGCAGAGGGAGGGATTTTGGGCAATAACGCATATTTGTAACTTGCCGAACAATATATTTATAACGTATAGTAACATAATAAGTTTTATCCAAGATAATTATGTTAGAGACAGTTCTAGGAGGAGTTATAGTGGCAATTTTGACAGGCTATACTATTGCAGCTTTCAAATATCCTCATAGTTATAAAATTTTATATAAACTTTTTTTAAAAATTGGATTAATACTACCTATCGGCTTAATAGCTTTCAATTTGGGTGCCCTAGATAGCAGTACTACTTATTTAAAAAAAATGTTATCTGAAAAACCTCAGAGCCAAATATTGGAATATCAAAATACGATCCTAGAGGGTACTGCAAGCTTAAAAAGTATAGAATTGTTCACATTAATAACATTGGGTTTTATTTTATATTCACAAATATTATTAATATTGCCTGAAAAGATTGGATTCCATAAAAAAACGAAACCCCAACCGACCAATAATACTGTATACACCCTATGAAAAAATCAACACGTATTCCCATACCTTTCACTTTAGCTGTGCTAACCACTCTTTTTTATGGTTTGTATGTAATAACAGTCCATGATGCTGTCCGAGGGAATGCATGGTATTTCTTTGCTATATTTGCATTATTAAATATTATTCACATTTACTACTTTTTATATATTTTCTATCTTCGTATCAAAAAACGTGTTGGCACAATTGTCACTCTCCTGAGCCTCCCCCCTTTTCCTGTTTATCTTGTTACCCTCATGGCTATCGATTTTGTAGTGTCACTTCTTCCTTTATAAAAAAAACCGAAGCCCCGACCGATCAATCCTAGTGGATATATTTCAGGCGGGGCTTTTTTTCTTGACTTCTCTCTACCTGCAGTCTAATATCATAAACAATCGCAAGGGGCGATTCAAGACAGGAGGATCCACATAGTGAAGAGACACTTTTTTGAACTGCTCCACGCACAGTGGCAGCAGAAACGATTCCTCTGCGTCGGGCTCGATCCCGATCTGACCAAGTTCCCGCCTTCGGTGAACAACGGAAATCTCACCGAGAAGGTCCTGGTTCGCTTCTTCTGTGACATCGTCGACGCAACTGCGGGACATACGGCCACGTACAAGCCGAATCTCGCGTTCTTCGAACGCCATGCGCTTAAGGGCGGCATCAGCGCACTCTGGAGCATCATCCGGCACATCCACAAGGTGGCGCCGGATGTTCCCGTGATCTGCGACGCCAAACGCGGAGACATCGGCCACACGAACGAGGCCTCCGCTGAGCTGATCTTCGGCGAGCTCGGCTGCGATGCGGTCACGCTGAACCCCTATGTTGGGCGGGATGCGATGGAACCCTTCCTCAAGCATGAGGAAAAGGGCTGCATCTTCATCGCCAAGACGTCCAATCCGGGCTCCGGAAAGTTCCAGGACATCCACGTGAACACCTGGACACAGCTCTGGATCGTCATCGCCCGAACTATCCAGCGTGACTGGAACAAGAATGGGAACTGCGGCCTCGTCATCGGAGCCACGTACCCGGCTGAGCTGGCAAGAGCCCGCCGTGATCTCGAGGACGACGCCTTCATCCTCGTCCCCGGCCTCGGCACACAGGGCGGCGATCTTGAAGCGTCTGTCGCATCGGCTCGCAACAGCGACTGCACAGGTGGCGCAGTCTTCAACTCGTCCAGAGGCATCATCTACGCCTCGAGCGGTCTCGACTACGCAATGGCGGCCGGAGAAGCCGCCGCCAAGATGAACCGACAGCTCGCTGCCGCCATGACGGCGTGAGCAACAACAAAGGCCTGTGTCGTCCGCGACACAGGCCTTCTTCAATTAAAATTACAACATCCTCCCAAACTCCTCTTCATCCACCATCTTCACCCCAAAGCTCTTCGCTTTCTCTGCTTTACTTCCAGCATTCTCCCCCACTACCACAAAATCCGTCTTCTTACTCACACTTCCCGACACATCTCCCCCACGCGCTCGGATCTTTTCCTTTGCCTCATCGCGCGTCATCGTCGACAATGTTCCTGTAAGAACAAACGTTTTTCCAGCAAACACTTGTTTGCCTATTTGCTTATTTGCATATTGAATGCGTACGCCATTCTCACGCAGCGTATCAATAAACTCCTGATTCTCTTTCTTCCCAAACCAACTCACAATCGATACGGCAACCGTACTTCCCACATCTTCTATTGCTTCCAGCTCTTCCTGCGTTGCTTGTTGCAACTTTTCTATCTTGCCATACACGTCTGCAAGTCGCACTGCCGTTTCTTCTCCCACATGAGGAATCCCGAGCGCAAAAATAAATCGCGCAAGCGTGACATCTTGTGATGTTTCTATGGCATTGACGAGATTTTCTGCCGACTTTTCTCCAAATCTTTCGAGCGCAGACAAATCCCCTACCGTGAGGGTAAAAATATCTGCAGCATGTTTTATGAGTCCTTCGTCAACAAGTTGCTCCACAATTTTCTTTCCCATCCCATCGATATTGAATGCAGCTTTTGAGACAAAGTGCGCAATTCTTCTGAGTTCTTGTGCGTAGCACGCAGAATTGGTACAGACAATGCCAGCGCCTGATTCTTGTTTTCCTTTGCCTGCATCAATCTGAGCACGCGTGACCGCAGACAGACACACTGGGCATTTCTTTGGCTCTCGAATAGCTTTTTCAGACCCATCTCGCATCTTGTCGAGCACACGAAGAACTTTTGGGATGATATCACCTGCTTTTTCTACGACAACTTTGTCGCAAACTTTTACACGAAGACGCTTGATCTCGTCCATATTGTGAAGCGTCGCATGCGTCACCGTCGTCCCTGCGAGCTGGACAGGATCCATGTGTGCAACAGGCGTGAGGACTCCCGTACGACCCACTTGCCAATACACGTCACGAATAGTCGTCGTCCCCTGCTCGGCTGGGAACTTCATTGCAATCGCCCACCGTGGCGACTTTCCAGTAAACCCGAGTGCATCTTGATATTTTTTTTGATTTATTTTGATCACCAGTCCATCCACCCAAAACGGCTTCCGCGTGACATCTCTATGTTGCCATTCAACATACATTTTCCACACGTCATCCATGTTCTTGCACACCTGCCAATCATCATCCGTTGGAAAACGCAATGTACCGAGCTGTTTCAATTCCTTTTCCTGCGTATCTGGCGCATTGCCAAGCGAAATATCATACGCAGTAAATTGCAATTTTCGTGCAGCGACAATCTGTGAATCCAGCTGACGAAGTGTGCCAGCTGCAACATTGCGAGGATTTGCATACAACGCTTCCCCTGCTTTTTCTCGCTCTTTATTTACTTGTGCAAACATCTTTGTCCCGAGCCATACTTCTCCCTCCACAACAAGTGTTTCTTTTTCTTGAATAGTCAATGGAATACTATGTATTGTTTTTACATTTTGTGTGACATCCTCACCAACAGTCCCGTCACCTCTCGTTGCAGCTGTCTGCAATTGTCCATTCTCGTACGTGAGGACAATATGAAGTCCATCAATTTTCAATTCACACACATATGACAAATCTGTCGGCTTACTTCCAAACTGTTTTTCAAGGATTTTCATGTTTCTCTCTTCCCATTTGTCCAGATCTTCTCGAGAAAAGGCATCATCAAACGACCACTGTGGAACTTGATGCGTGACCTTGGAAAATCCTGATGCAATTTTCCCAGCCACACGTTGCGTTGGTGAATCTGATGTCCGAAGTTCAGGATGCTGTTCTTCTAGTTTTCTGAGTTCGTCCATCAATCCTTCGTACATTTTATCCGTTACTTGCGGATCGTTAAGAACATGATACTTGTGACGAAGATCATCGATCTGGGATCGAAGTTTTGTTACTTTTTGTTTCAATTCTTGGCTAGCCATATATATACTGTGGAACACAGATTTCCAGGATTACCTCGCTTTACCAAGATGTATTATCATGGTTCATCCTAGAAATCCTGGTTATCTGTGTTCTATTCTGTTGTTAATTTCTTGAATCACCTTCTCACTCGACTCATACACAATTGCATCCATCCCAAATTCTTTCGCTATAGAAACATTCTCCTCCTGATCATCTATATAAAAAATTTCTTCTTTTTTAATAGCTCCAAATTGTTTCACTATATCATCATACACGATTTCAAATCTCTTT